>CAZOLN010000230.1:0-1553 GCA_964580565.1 uncultured Anaerolineales bacterium | reverse complement strand
CTCTCAAGTCTTGACGGAGGAAGAAGATGCAATTCCGCGCTTTCAAGAGCCTGACGTTCCTGGTGGGACTGCTCCTGTTCGCCGGTGCTTTCGTCGCCATCCTCCTGGTAGGCAACATCCTGAACCCCCCGCCCTTCCGTGTCGCCGTGGCGGTGCGTGACCTCCAGCCGTACACCGTCCTCACCGAGCAGGATCTGGTCATCGACGAGATGAGGATGAGCACGGTGGTAGCACGCCGTCTGGTACACGAGTACGAGCTCGACCGGTACATCGGCCACATTGTGATCGAACCGATCTATAAGGGCGAACCCCTGCGGCGCAACGCTCTCGTGTCGGCGGAGAACCCCTGGGCAGTGTACCACCTTTCCCTGGCCATCGAGAATCCGGACGAGGTGGCGATCGTCGTGCCGGTAGACGAGGAAAGCGCCCCCCAGCAGATCGTGGCCGGGGACTACGTCGACCTCGTCCTGGGTATCCCCCACGGCTTCTACACTCCCGGCGGCTTCCAGGCCGTGCCGTTCACAGCAGGGGCGTCCCCGACCGGGACGGCAGAGAGCACCCTGCCGCCGGTAATCCAGCCGGGCGGCAGGACCGCCTTGCCAACAGTCCCCATCACGGGCACGGAGATAGCAGAGACAGAATACGGTGAACTGCTCCCCGAGGTCAATCCACCTTTGGCGAAGGTTGTCCTGCGCGGGGTGGAGGTTCTGGCCGTTCAGCACAAGAACGTCCCCAACCCGGCTTACGGTGCCTCGATGTCCTCCTCCCCGACCGAACAGCAGGCGCAGGCCCCCTACCTTCCCGGTCCCATTCAGAGTATTACGCTTTTGATCCCCCGGAGCGCCGAGGAGCTGGTGGCCTTCGCGCTCGACAACGGAACGGTTCGCGTCGCGCTGGTCTCCCACGCCGCTGCGGCGTCCGGGACGCTGGACGAGCCGACGGCGGGCATCCTCTGGGAGGACCTGCAGCGATTCTTCCAGGAGGAGCGGCTTCAGGCTCTGGGGGTTTTGACCGCCACCGCCTCCACGACCGAAGGCAAAGGCACTGCACTTGCCCGCGATACCGGTGGTGGGCAGCAGGACGAGGCGGCGATCTCCCCACCGCCTGAAGACGAGACTGCGCAGCAAGTCCCCGCGGGCGGGGAGCAGCCGCCTGCGACCGTCTCGACCGAGACGGCTCCCTCCGGCATACCCGTTCAGCTCCCCGAGGGGCTGGCCTTTTACGCACTCCCCTGTGCAGGCATAGGGGTGATTGCGCTTCTGGTGGTCATCGTTGTCGTCCTGCGCCGACGGCGACGCGCGTAAGACAAATCTGGGAGGTGTGAGATGTCTCCGATCCTGATCGCTTTTGAGGTCCTCGTAGGCGCCGGCATCATCTACATGGTGGTGCGCATTGTCAAGAAGAAGCGAGAGGGCAAAAGCGGAGAAGACTAAAGCCGCTATCGAACCGCCAAAGCACGGAGGGAGTGATGGCAGACGCGAAACCGGTCCGCCTGTTGGCGGCCCTGCCCCCGGACCTGATGGCGGACCTCCAGGTCCTGATGTCCGAGCTGG
>CAZOLN010000229.1:0-1586 GCA_964580565.1 uncultured Anaerolineales bacterium | reverse complement strand
TGCCTCCAGAACACCGAATCGACGTTTGACATCCGAGCGGAAAAGTTATATAAGACCAGGGATGGAGAAGAGCAAGGCGCAGGAATCGAGGTGGAGTATAGATCGCAGTTCCTACGTACCGGCGTATGCCCAGCTGGCACAGATCCTGCGCGCCCAGATCGCCGCCGGTCGGTTCCGCCCTGGAGACCGGCTGCCTTCCGAGTCCCAGTTGTGCGAGCGGTATGGAGTCAGCCCGATGACCGTCCGCCGCGCCATCAACCTCCTGGTCGACCAGGGCGTGGTCGTCACCGAGCAAGGCCGTGGCACATTTGTCCGCCCCCTGGACCTGGGCACGGTGAGTTTCGGCTTGGAGGAGTTACGGCGGCTGTTCCGCGATCCGGAGCGGACATCGGTCCGCCTCCTGGAAGCCAGGATCACGTCGGCCACGGAGCGGATCGGCCGCAAACTGGGAGTTCGGGTAGGACAACGCACCATCTTTATCCGACGTTTGATCTCGTACGACGGGAAGCCGACGATCCTGCACAGAGAGTACCTCATCTACGACCCCGCCCGGCCGATCGTGGAGGCCGAATTGGAGGTCACCGCCCTCCGCGGCCTCCTCAACGGGCAGAGCTTATCGACGCTGAAGCGGGGCGAACTGGCCATCGAGGCGACGGTCCTCACGGAAGAAGAGGCCCGCCTCCTGGAATCCCGCACCGGCGCACCGGCGTTCCGTCTGGAGCACGTCTTCTACGACTTCGAGGATCGGCCCGTCAGTTGGGGCTGGTTCATCTGCCCGGGTGACCGCCTCCGGTTCACCGCTGTCGTCGGCCTTCAAGGAGAAAGGACAACCGGCAATGAGCGAGAATAGCGCGCGCGCTGCGCTGATCTCCGCCGTGGCTAACCTGCAGGAGGAAGAGGCGCTGTCCCTGGTGGCGGAACGCCTGAAGGCGGGAGGCGACCCCTTAGCCGTCATCAGGGACTGCCAGGAGGGGCTGCGCCAGGTCGGGTTGCGGTACGAGCAGCGCCGGTATTACCTCGCCGGGCTGATCATGGGCGGTGAGATCTTCCGACAGGTTATGGAAATGGTCCAGCCGGTCATCGAGGAACAGGTCTCCGGCACGGGCTCCGGGCGCATCCTCCTGGGCACCGTCGCCGGGGACATCCACGACCTGGGGAAGAACATCGTCCACATGCTCCTGCGGTGTCACAACTTCATCGTCGAGGATCTCGGGGTAGACGTGGCTCCGGAGGTCTTCGCCCAGAAGGTCGCCGAGTTCCAACCCCATCTGGTCGGGCTATCCTGCCTCCTGACCACTTCCTTCCAGGCGATGCGGGAGACGGTCTCCCTTCTCCGCGCCCAGGGTTACCAGGGGCCCATCGTCATCGGCGGCGGTCAGATGACGGAGGAGGTCTGTCGATACGTAGGGGCGGACCACTGGACGACGGACGGGGTCGCTGGTGTGGAGCTGTGTCGCCGCTTGGTCATCGGGCGGTCGTAGCCGCCCGACCACCTGCCGCCTGGGTCCTGTGGCTTACAGCGGGACCATGGACCCAAGCCAGGGCAAAACGCTCGAGGCGAAGGACCGTGCTCCCCCGCGCCGCCC
>CAZOLN010000228.1:0-1599 GCA_964580565.1 uncultured Anaerolineales bacterium | reverse complement strand
TCACCAGGTCCCGCTGCGTGATCTCCGTCCCTTCCATCTCTCCGGCCGCGCGGGTGACCAGGTATGCGACGTTGTCCAGAGGAAGGTCCAGCTCCCGCGTGTCCTCGATGCAGACCACCGCGTCGGTCGGAGGAATACTCCCGGCCAGAGCGTTGATCATCGTCGTCTTGCCTGACGCCGTGGCCCCGGTCACCAGGATGGACCCCCGCCCGCTCACCACCCGGCGAAGGAAGTCGGCCGCCTCGTCGGTGAGCGTGCCGAGGGAGACCAGCTTCGCCAGCCGGTCTTCGCCCGGCCCGAACAGGCTCCGGTGGCGGCGGATGACCAGCTGCGGCCACGGCTCCGCAATGGGATACAGAGCCACGTGGATCCGCGAGCCGTCCTTCAGCCGGGCGTCGGCGTAGGGGCGGGCGAAGGAAACCTGTCGCCCGGACCAGGCCAGCGCCCGCTGGGCCAGGTTCATCAACCGCTCCTCGCTCCCGAAGTCCACCGGTACCTGCTCGCGCCGCCCGTCGGCCCGCACCACGATGACCTTGTGCGGGCCCAGTACGTAGATGTCCTCGATGCTCTCGTCCCGCAGCAGGGGGTCCAGCGGGCCCAGGCCCAGGATTTCGTCCAGGACCCTCTCGACCACGAGCTCCACGGGCCCGCCGATGGTGGGGCGATTCTGCGCGACGGCAGCCCGGTTGAACCGCTCCACCTCCTCCCGGACCAGGTCGGCCATGCGCTGCCGGTCCTCCGGCGTCGGATTCTCCATCTGCGCCGGGGTGAAGGTGGTCCTGAAGAGGTCGCGCACCCGCCCCAGGAGGGCCACGTATGGGTCGGCCCCCTCCTGCATCGCGCGGGCGGCAACGCCCTCGGCCACCCGCTGCGCCATCACGTCGACCTGCTCGTCCGTACCGAAGGGAAGTGCATCCACGTCTTCTCCCTCTCGCTGTGTGTCTATGAGAACAGGCCGAAAAGCCCGCGCCGTTTGCTCCCTTCCTGCAGCCGCCGGATGTCCGAAAGCGGCGGGTACAACGTGGCCGCCAGCGTCAGCACGTCCCGGCTGGCCTGACACTTCCCGTCGTGAAGCACCAGAGGCTCGCCGGCATTCAGCGCCACCGTGGCCACCTCGTCCTCCGCCATTGCAATCTCCTGGAAGACCGGCATCTCGTCCAGGACCTTCTGAACCTCGCGGCGGCTGATGCCGTGTCGGGGGTGGAACTTGTTCACCACGACCCGGATGCGGTCGCCCTCCGCCAGGCCGGCCTCCCGAAGCGACCGCAGCGCCTGCCTGGCATCGTTCAGACTGGTGACCGTCGAGTTGACCACCAGGAACACGTGATCGGCCTCCCGCAGGGCGGCGTAGTGGACGGGGTTGTTGTAGGTCTGGCCTACGTCAAAGATCACGAAGTCGAACCTCGGCCGAAGAGCGTCGATCAGCGCCTCGCAGAATTTCATCCCCTGCTCGCGGGCCAGCGCCTCTTTCGCCGCCATCCACTGCTGGGGCAGGCCCAGGAGGACCTGCAGGCCGGTCGGACGCCGGCCGGCGTAGTACGGTGTCAGGTGGCCCTGGAGCATCGCGGATGTCATCCTCCCCTGCTGAAGGAAGCCCAT
>CAZOLN010000227.1:0-1631 GCA_964580565.1 uncultured Anaerolineales bacterium | reverse complement strand
CGGGGTGGGGGAGGGGGTCTCCGAAGGAGGTGACGATGCACATCATCGCCGTTGGGAACCAGAAGGGCGGTGTGGGGAAGACGACCACCGCCGTCACGCTAGCCCACGGGCTAGCGGTCAAGGGGAAGGAGGTCCTCCTGGTCGACGCCGACCCGCAGGGCCACTGCGCCGTCTTCCTCGGCCGGCCCCAGGAGCCGGGGCTGTTCGACCTGCTGGTCGCCGAGGCGCCGCTGCGGGACGTGGTCCGCACCACCGGCCGGCCCCGCCTCTGGCTCCTCCCCGGCAACAAGCGCAGCAGCACCGCCGCCACCGTCCTGGAGGCGGAGCGGGCCGGGATCGACACCCTCCGCCAGGCGCTGGTCGACCGGTTCAACGGGAGCGCGCCCGATTACGTCATCCTCGACACCCCGCCCTCCATCGGTGCCGGCGGCCTGCAGGAGATGGCCCTCTTCGCCGCCGACTCCGTCCTCATCCCCGTCGCCGTCGACTTCGCCGCGGTGGTCGGCGCCCTCCAACTGGCGGAGACGATGAAGCGGCTCAGGGGCCACGGCTGGCAGGGGGGCATCCTCGGGGTCCTCCCGACCTTCTACGACGAGCGGACCCGCGAGAGCCAGGAGAACCTGGAGGAACTGCGCCGCCGCTTCGGCGAGTTGGTCCTCCCGCCCATCCACCGGGCGACGGTGCTGCGGGAGTGCTCGGCGGCGGGGCGGACCATCTTCGAGTTCGCGCCGAAGTCGCGGGCGGCGGAGGAGTACGCGAGGCTGGTGTGGGAGGTGCTCGATGGGACGAAGAAGGGATAGGCAGGATCTATCCGCCTACGTGGAGGCGGAGGAAGCGGTGGAGGTGCTGGCCCGGCGGCCGTCGCGGGCGCGGCGGAACCGGTCGTGGGAGGCGCGGCAGCGGAAGGCGGGGGTGGTGGTCACCTACCGGGGCATCCCGCCGGACCTGCAGAAGCGGCTGAAGCGGGTCGCGGAGGAGCACTCGGTGCCGGTGGGGGAGGTGGCGCGGCGGTTCCTGGAGCACGGGCTGGCCGCCTACGAGGCCGGGGAGTTGGTGCTGCGGCCGGTGCTGGTGCCGGGCCGGTTGACGCTGTACCCGGAAGGTTTCGAGGATCGAGGGAAAGGGAGGTGAGGTCCCGATGCCGCCAGCGGAGGTGTCAGCGGGCCGCTTACAGGGTGTAATCACCCCGCTTACGGTGCCGCCAGCGGCGGGGTAAGCGGCGACGGCTTTATTTTGCCCTCTGAGGCCTGTTCTTGGGGGCGCAGGTATCACAGCATACCCCCGCCGAAAAGAGCCCTCAGAGCGGCTCTGGCGAAATGAGCAGATGACGATCGATTTATCGCCCAGGAGGCAGGGATGACGCAACAGACAGTCAAGCCGACCCCACCGCACAATGTCGAGGCAGAAGAGGCGCTGCTGGGATCGCTGTTGGTGGACCCCGAGGCCATCCCTCGGGTTGCCCCCATCCTGGGGCCGGAGGACTTCTACGTCCGCCGCAACGGCTGGGTCTACGAGGCGGTCCTGGCCCTCCACGACCGGCGGGAGCCGGTGGACTTCCTGACGCTCTGCGGTGAGTTGGAGGCGAAGGGACGGCTGGAGGAGGTCGGCGGGCAGGCGTACATCGCCCGGCT
>CAZOLN010000226.1:0-1637 GCA_964580565.1 uncultured Anaerolineales bacterium | reverse complement strand
CGGATGGTGAGGCTCTTGGTGATGTAGACCACCTGGGTGATGCCGCCCCGCTGCTGCACGCCAGTGTAGAACCCCGAGGCGACGAGGATGGTGTCGCCGGAGGCCGCGGCGTCCACAGCGGCCTGGATGGAACCGTAACAGGACGACGCCGAGCCACAGTTCCCTCCGGGAGCAACATAGCGAGTGGTAGCGGCGGGGGCGGCGGGTGCCGCGGGGAGGCGTCCTCCCTCCCCCTCCTCCGGCCTCGCGCGCAGATGGACGGCGGACGGCCCTTGCGCGACGGGAGCCGCCTGGGCCGTCGTCCCCTGGAGCACCCACGCCAGGGCCAGGACCAACCCCAGCCCGAACAGCACCGAAAGCCACAGACCTCGCTCCCTCATCCTTTCCCCTCCTGTCCGCCGGGCGTTCGCCTCGGTTCCCCCGCAAATATATCCCGATCTCAGCGAAAGTCAATCGTGATCGAGGGGTGAGGCTCGCACACACTCCCTTCCAGTAAATACAGTCGGCCGTCCGCCGCGCAAGTGGTCGCGGGCCACGCCGTCGCCTTGTCCTTCCCTTACCTCGTGCTATACTCTCCCCGGAGGGAACCGTGGTGAGAAGCGAACGTGCCGTAACCCGCCTCCCCTCCCGTCTGGCCGATCTGCGGGGGCTGCTGGAGGCGCTGGACTGGGACCGGCTCTCCCTGGCGGTGCAGCGGGAGGCCGCCGCCCGGCTGGCCATCGTCGGGCCGGTCAACGCCGGGAAGTCCACCCTCTTCAACCTCCTCAAAGGCCGGAAGGTCTCCCCGGTCACCGCCGTGCCCGGCACCACCCGGGAGGTGATCGAGGAGCGGATGGGGCCGTTCATCCTGGTGGACACCCCCGGCTTCGGGGAGGTGGACGGGGTGGACCGGGCGGAGATGGCGCTGCGGGCCGCCGAGGAGGCCGACGCGGTGGTCCTCCTGCTGGACGCAGCCGCCGGCCTGCGCCAGTCCGACTATGAGACCTACCAATCGCTCCTTGGGACGGGGAAGCCGGTGGTGGTGGCCCTGAACAAGGTGGACCTGGTCCGGCGGGACCTACCGGCGGTGCTGGAGGACGCGGAGCGGAAACTGGGCGTGCGGCCCATCCCCGTCTCCGCCAAGACCGGCCAGGGCGTGGCCGACCGGCTCATCCCGGCGATCATCGAGGCCCATCCGTGGATGCTGGTCGCCCTGGGGCGGGCGCTGCCCGCCTACCGGCACCGGCTCACCCGCCGGTTGATCCGCAGCGCGGCCATCCTCAACGGCCTCATCGCCGTCGAGCCGGTGCCGGGGCTGGACGTGCCGCTCCTCCTGGCCGGGCAGGTGCGGATGGTCCTCCGCATCGCCGCCATCTACGGCGAATCCCTCTCCGTCCGCCACGCCAAGGAACTCCTGACCACCGTCGCCGGGGGCGTGGGGCTCCGCTTCCTGGCCAGCGAACTGGCCAAGGTGGTCCCCGGCCCCGGATGGGTCGTCGCGGGGGTGATCGCCGGGACCGGGACCTGGGCGATGGGGCAGGTAGCGGCCGCCTATTTCGAGCACGGCAAGCGGCTCTCCCCCATCCAACTGAACCAGATGTACCGACGCCTCCGCTTCTGGCCCCGCCGTCGGCCCCAGGCAGCGAGGGGAGGGAAAG
>CAZOLN010000225.1:0-1643 GCA_964580565.1 uncultured Anaerolineales bacterium | reverse complement strand
CTCTGGAGTGAGACAGTATCAGATTAGTAGGTGGGGTGGGCGAGGTTTCGCAGGAAGCGCACCCAGGGTTTGCCGGGGGATGGACCGGATAAAGCGGGTAGTCGTGCCCGGAGCCAATCTGCTGGATCTCCCCTCCGGCGGTGATGTGGGCGGGGTGGCCTCTGGGAGGTGTGGGAGGGAGACATTGCCGCTCGTCGGCATGCCCTGGCTACCTCTCCGTTGGTGACCAGTCCGCGAACCTTCGCCATATGCAGCGCTCCCCGGCGGCTCCACCTCCGCCGCCTCCGCTTCCAACGCCCGCCTCTCCACCCCCTGCGTCAGCCGCCATAGGCTCATCGGTGACACCGCCCCCATTGTGACCCGTGGAAGAATCGCCGCCTTCCGGAACGAAACCTCCGCCGTTAGCGCCACCACACTCTCCTGAATCGACGGCGTCGCCGCCCGGCCCGGTACCCAGCCCAGATACTCGTCCAACAAGAAATGGGCTTTCCCCGTTCATCCCGGTACAGCCGCCGCTCCACAATGATCTCCCCAAAGGGCGTCACCAGCGTCCGGGGCCGAAACCCCATCACCCGCCACCCCGCAGGCCGCCGGGCAAACAGCGCCTCGTCTAGCGCCCTCAGATAAGCCACTGCTTCCTCCCGCGCTACCGCGCACCCCACCTCATACGCACGCCTCTCCCACTCCTCTGCTACCTCCGGTGCACCGGAGCCGGAGGGGAAGGAGGCGGCCCTACCTGCTCTTCGGCCCGCTGCCGTACGCGCTGGCGTTCACGATGCTCTGGTTCCGCCCGGCTATCGAGAGCACGGTTCTGCTCGTCGCCTACTACGCGCCGGCCTACGTCCTCTACGACGCTGCGGCGACCGCCATCTATATGCCCTACTTCGCCCTCACCCCCGAACTGACGGGGGACTACGGCGGGATCTCCTTCTGGGCGGTGGTTCAGATCGTGATGATCGTCCTCGGCTCCTCCTCGCCGCTCGGCCTCCTGCTCTTCATGTGCGTCCTGGCGGGCATCGGCGTCGCCGCCGCCCACGTGCTCCCCTGGTCGATCCTTCCGGACGCCATCGAGTGGGGGGAACTGCAGACCGGTGAACGACACGAAGGGATGTTCTACAGCCTGGTCACGCTGATCCGCAAGGTGGCGACATCGTTGGCGGTCCCGGCCGTGGGGCCGGTCCTTCAGTTCACCGGTTACGTGCCCAACGCCGCCCAGCAACCTCCCAGCGCGCTGCTGGGCATCCGCATCGTCATCGGTCCGATCCCCGCCCTCCTCCTCTGCGCAGGTATCCTTTTCGCCATTCTGTATCCTCTGGGACGGGAGGAATACACCCGGCTCGTAGAGGAACTGGAACGCCGACGGGCTGGCATCGGCAAGGAGGTCGCATGAACGGCATCACGATCCGAACACCCCTGTGCTGGCCGAGCGGATGGGGGCCCGGCTGTACAAACGGTACCGGGTCTACCGGCTGGCCCTATGAGCGCCCCCGCGGAGCCCCCGGCTCCCACCGGATCGGCGGTGTTGGACCCTTCCTGTGCTGCCCCAGTAGACGGATAAAACAGAAAGGCGCGCCGAAGGTGGCGCGCCCACTCTGGTGACCGGCGCAGGACTCGAACCTGCAACCAAGGGATTAAGAGTCCCC
>CAZOLN010000224.1:0-1648 GCA_964580565.1 uncultured Anaerolineales bacterium | reverse complement strand
GTCGGCGTGGGCGTCCACCACGGCTCCTCGGAGGCGCGGCGGTTGCCGAAGGCCATCGCAGCGGCAACGCCCGCCAGGATCACCACCAGCACGGCCACGCCGATCATCGTCCAGGCCAGCGGGGTCAGCCGCTTGTACCAGGGCCGCTTCTTGGGGGAAACGCGGAAGGTCGGCTTGTAGTCAGACATCTTCCTTCACCTCCTCAACGTCGAAGTCGGGCGGCATCACCACCTCCAGCCGTTCGGAGGCCGCCAGTACGCGCAAGGCGAAGCGAATGGCCGCCGCATCGGTCTCGAACTGCCACCGCAAACGAATGGCACGAATGGCTGCGCGGTCCTCCTCGCCCAGCCAGACGGTGGTACGCCGTCTTTTCCCTTGACCGGGCACTTTGCGTTTGGGCATCGCATCTATAGTATAGCATAAACGCCATACCCAGTCAAGCCTCCCCTTTCACTCCCCCCGGCCCGCGACCCCGTGGGCCGCCTCCGCCACCCCCATCACCGGCCGGGTGATGCGGGGGATACCCAGGAAGGCGTCCAGGAAGGGGGTCCGTATGCTCACCCGCCCTTCCACCACCACCAGGTTCCGCCGCGCCACGTACACCCGGTCCACCCGGAACGCGCCGGAGGTCAGGTCGTCGGCCACCATCTGCGCCACCATCAGCGCCTCCGGCCGCACCGCCACCGCCTGGTGGTGCTCCAGGTAGCCCACGTCCACCAACTTCGCCGCCTCCTGCGCCCCCAGGTCCGCCGCGTCCTGGGCGATGGCCGTCCCCGCCGCCGCGTTCCCCAGGTCGTGGGCGACCCCCAGCACCAGCAGGAGCAGCGGCAGGAGGATGAGAAACATCACGACGAAGGACTGGCCTCGCTCGTCGAGCAGAAGCCGGTCTCTTTCACGACTCCTTGATCTGTACCTCGACCTCATCCGGGATCACCTCCACGCCGGCCCGTCGGACGGCCCAGTCCAACGCCTCCAGCACCCGCTCCTCCTCCAGCCCCAGCCGCTCGGCCAGGTAGTGGGCCAGATCGGCCCGGGCGTCGTCCAACCGTCCGCGCCTTCCCCCATTTGCCCCGACCAGGACGTTCAGTACGGCGGCCACCGGTCGGGCAAGGAAGGGGTTGAAGACGACCGCGACGGGTTCATCCTGCCCGTCCATCAGACAGGCCGCCGTCCGGCGGAGATAGTCGGAAGGCGGACGCTGCCAGGAAAGTTTTATCTGCTCCATCTTGCCTTGTATGGCTCGATACGCAGCGCCACCCGCGCCCGCAGGCGCACGGCTTCTTCGGGATAGAACCAACCGACGAGGGGCACGTCGGTAACCCTCACCGCGTACCTCGTCTCGCAGACGAAGACCCGCCCCCGACCCCACACGTCGGCGGTGTAGGCCCGCACCGCCAACCCCTCCGGGTCGATCCCGCCGCCCATCCCGGCCAGGGCCGTCTGCACCGCCGTTTGCTCCGCCTGCAACAGGCCCCGCCCCGCCGCCAGGGTCTCCACCCCGGCGCGGGCGCAGTTGCGGGCCGCCGCCGCCACCAGGACCTTCACCGGCTGGACGCGGGCGACGAAGGTGGTCACCCCCAGCACCAACACCAGCAGCAGGACGACCAGGATGAAGCCGACCAGTTCATCCACGGCTCACCTCCTGCAC
>CAZOLN010000223.1:0-1790 GCA_964580565.1 uncultured Anaerolineales bacterium | reverse complement strand
AGAACCCGGCTTACAGGCCGACCTGGGTGCCGAGAGAACATCTGAAAGAGGACATATCCCTCACCGAGCCCGTTCTTCTTCCCCGTGTTGAGGCTGCCCAGTCGAAAACGGAGGTCGAGGTGCCCAACATCCAACCCGGCCACATCATCCAGAGCCCCCGCTGGCCCGAGCCGGTGGAGGTCAAACTGGTGGAGGACCTGGGGGACTACATCCATTTGGTCGGCGCGACCACCCGGACCCGACAACACATCGACCAACTGATCCCCCGGGAGGAACTGGCCCGGCTACAGATCACCCCCATCGTCTCTAACTTCACCGCCTCGCCCCGCCACGTCTTCCTGGGCCTGGAGGCCCGCCGCTACCGCTTCGCCTCCCTTTACGACCCCCTCCTGGCGATGAACACCTCCAAAGTGGACCCTCTCCCCCATCAGATCGAGGCCGTCTATGGCTATGTGCTCCAACTCCCCCGCATTCGCTTCCTCATTGCCGACGACCCCGGCGCAGGCAAGACCATCATGGCCGGGTTGATCATCAAGGAACTGAAACTCCGCCACCTTGTCCGCCGGATCCTCATCGTCGTCCCCGGCCACCTGCGCGACCAGTGGCGGCGGGAGATGAAGGAGCGCTTCGAGGAGACGTTCATCGTCATCGACCGGAGGACGATGGACGCCCTCTATGGGGAGAACCCCTGGGAGCGGGAGTCCCAGATCATCACTTCGCTGGACTTCGCCAAGCAGGACGACATCCTCCGCTCCCTCGCCTCGGCCCACTTCGATCTGGTGGTGGTGGACGAAGCCCACAAGATGAGCGCCTACCGCTACGGCAACAAACTGGAGAAGACCGCCCGCTACCGCCTCGGCGAGGTGCTCTCCCGCATCGCTACCCACCTCCTCTTCCTCACCGCCACGCCGCACAAGGGCGATCCGGAGAACTTCCGCCTCTTCCTGGACCTTCTGGAACCCGGTTTCTTCGCCACCCCCGAGATGCTCGAGGCGTCCATCCGCAACAAGGACAACCCTCTCTTCATCCGCCGCATCAAGGAAGACATGCGGGACTTCGAAGGACGCCCTCTCTTCCTGCCCCGCCACGTGGAGACGAAGCCCTTCGACCTGGGCGTGGAATCGCCCGCGGAGAAGGAACTGTACAACGGTCTCTCCCGCTACGTGCAGGAGCAGTACAACAAGGCCCTCACCCGGGACCGACGACGCAACGTGGCCTTTGCCCTGGTCATCCTCCAGCGGCGGTTGGCCTCCAGCACCTACGCCCTCTACCGCTCCCTCCAGCGGCGCAAGAAGCGGCTGGAGGAACTGTTGCAGGGAGCGATGGAAGGGCCTCCGGCAAGGGTCGACCGCGTGGACTTCGACGCGGTGGAGGACCTGAGCGAGGCGGAGCGCTGGGAGCAGGAGGAGATCTGGGAGACGCTGAGCGTCGCCGAGAACCGCCGCGAACTGGAGCGGGAGATCCGGACGCTGGAGGACCTCATCCGCCAGGCGGCGGCCATCATCCAGCGCGGCGACGAGGTGAAACTGCGCCACCTGCGGGAGGCGTTGGCGGAACTGAACCGTCGCTTCCCCGGCGAGAAGGTCCTCATCTTCACCGAATCCCGCGACACGTTGGAATACCTGGAACGGCGCATCCGCGAGTGGGGCTACTCCGTCTGCACCATCCACGGCGGGATGCGGCTGGAGGAGCGGGTGCGGATGGAGGGGGTCTTCAAGAACGAGGCCCAGGTGATGGTCGCCACCGAGGCCGCCGGAGAGGGGATCAACCTCCAGTTCTGCCACCTGATG
>CAZOLN010000222.1:0-1841 GCA_964580565.1 uncultured Anaerolineales bacterium | reverse complement strand
CGCACCCGCTACCCAATCCCCCCTTTTCGAGGTACAATACTTTCGGTATGCCGACACCTGTCACCCACCTGGCGATGGCCCGCGAGTTGGTCGAAGGCGGAGCCCTCTCCCCGCCCGTCCGGTCCCTGCTGAAGCGGGAGTGGGGGCCCTTCCTGCTGGGTCACACCGCGCCGGACGTACAGACGGTCAGCCATCAGCCCCGCGACGAGACCCACTTCTACACCCTCCCCCCCAGCAACACGACCCCCGCCTACCGCCGCCTTCTCCGCACCTACCCCGAACTGGCCCGACCGGAGCGGCTCTCATCCGACCACGCTGCCTTCCTCGCCGGGTACCTCGCCCACCTGTTGGTGGACGAGCAGTGGTGGCGGGAGATCTTCCACCCTTTCTTCGGCCCTCAGGCGGGGTGGGAGACGTTCGAAAGGCGGCTTTTCCTCCACAACGTGCTCCGCACCTGGATGGACCAGGAGGATCAGGCCCGGCTAGATGGGAGGGAAGCCCAAGCGCTGGCGCAGGCCGAGCCCAGAGGGTGGCTCCCCTTCGTGCGGGATGAGGACCTACGGGCGTGGCGGGATCTGCTGGTGGAGCAGTTGCAGCCTGGGAACCAGGTCCGCACCGCCGAGGTCTTCGCCGCGCGGATGGGTCTTCCGGCGGAGGCCATCGAGGCAACCCTCCGCTCCCCTCTCCGAATGGCCCACCTCTTCCGCCACGTGCCCCCCGCCCGCATCCAGACCTACCGGGCCGAGGCCCTCCGCCGCAGCGCCGACTTGATCGAGGAGTACCTGGCCCCCGCCGTGGGGCAACATCAGTTAAAAGAACCACAGAGACACAGAGGACACAGAGAAATGGCAAAAAGGTGAAACGCTGTGCCCTCTGTACCTCCGTGGTTACATTTCAAAGGAGGTCTCGATGAACATTCTGGTCACAGGAGGCGCAGGCTACATCGGCAGCATCGTCGCCGAGGAACTGATCCGAGAGGGCGAATCGGTGGTGGTGTTCGACAACCTGTACACCGGTCACCGGGCCGCCGTCCCTCCGGAGGCAATCTTCGTCGAAGGGGACCTGGCGGATCGGGCTGCCGTCAAGGCGGTCTTCGACACTTACGAGATCGACGCCGTGATGCACTTCGCCTCCTACACCCTGGTCGGCGAGTCGATGGAGCAGCCCTTCAAGTACCTGGGCGACAACGTCACCAACGGCCTGAACCTGCTGCAGGAGGCCGTCGCCCACGGCGTCCGCCGCTTCATTCTCTCCTCCACCGCCAACCTGTTCGACCAGCCGGAGCGGATGCCCATCGACGAAGAGGAACGGATCATCCCAGGCAGCCCCTACGGGGAGTCGAAGCACATCCTGGAGCGGATCCTGCACTGGATGGACCGCATCTTCGGCTTCCGCTACGCCGCGCTCCGCTACTTCAACGCCGCCGGGGCCTCCCCCACCGGCGAGCGGGGGGAGGACCACGACCCGGAGACCCACCTGATCCCCCGCGTCCTCCAGGTGGCGCTCGGTCAGCGGGATAAGATCGTCATCTTCGGCGACGACTACCCTACGCGGGATGGCACCTGCGTGCGGGACTACATCCACGTGGTGGACCTGGCCCAGGCCCACATCCTGGCCCTCCGCGCGCTGGATCAGGGCAGCCGGACCTACAACCTGGGCAACGGGCGCGGGTTCACCGTGAAGGAGGTCATCGAGACCTGTCGGGAGGTGACCGGCCACCCGATCCCGGCGGAGGTCGGCCCCCGCCGTCCCGGCGACCCCGCCATCCTGGTCGCCAGCAGCGAGAAGATCCGGCGGGAACTGGGATGGGAGCCGAAGTACCCCGACCTCCACACCATCGT
>CAZOLN010000221.1:0-1880 GCA_964580565.1 uncultured Anaerolineales bacterium | reverse complement strand
CTCTTTGAGAGACTGGTGAGGAACGAGTTATGGATAACGCAATTGAGGTATACGATCTGACCAAGTACTACGGCGATCTGCTGGCGGTGGATCACATCTCGTTCGAGGTGCGGCGCGGGGAGATCTTCGGATTCCTGGGGCCCAACGGCGCCGGGAAGACGACGACCCAGCGGATGCTGACCACGCTCCTGGAGCCCACGGAGGGCCGCATCGTCGTCCACGGCCACGACCTGGCCCGCGACCCCTACCCGGTCAAGCGACAGATGGGGCTGGTACCGGAGGAGTCCAACGTCTACACCGAACTGACCGCCTGGGACAACCTGATGTTCACCGCCACCCTCTACCGGGTCCCCCGGAGCGAGCGGGCGGCGCGGGCGCGGGAACTGTTGGAGACCTTCGGCCTGTGGGAGAAGCGGGACGTGAAGGTGGAGAACTTCTCCAAGGGGATGCGCCGCCGTCTCAGCATCGCGATGGCTATCATCCACAAACCGGCGCTCCTCTTCCTGGACGAGCCGACGCCGGGGCTGGACGCCCAGTCCGCCCGCGCCATCCGGGACCTGATCCGCCGGCTGAACGCCGAGGGGACCACGGTCTTCCTGACCACTCACCAGATCGAGGAGGCCAATCAGCTCTGCGACCGGGTGGCGATCATCAACCACGGCCGCATCGCCGCGATCGACACCCCGGAGCGGCTGAAGGCCGCCTTCCGGCGAGTCCAATCGGTAGAGGTAGCGCTGGAGCCGGATGGACAGGTCCACGGCCCGGCGCTGGGGGCGCTGCCAGGGGTGACTACAGCGGTCAAGATGGGCGACAAGTGGCGGCTATACACCGAGGACCCCTCAGCGCTGCTGCCGCGGGTGGTGCACTACGCAGAGGAACATGGGCTGCGGGTGGTGAGCCTCAGCACGTTAGGCCCTAGCCTGGAGGACGTCTTCCTGGAGATCACCGGGCAGCGGGTGGGCGCGGTGCGCCACGAGACGCGGGAGGGCGGCCCCCGGCGGCCGGGGATGAGGGGACGGAAGGGAGGTCGACGATGAAAGGGGGATGGATGGAACGGCTGCGGGACGAAGTGGCCCAGGCCTGGACCGTGGCGATCAAAGACGTGAAGGTCTATTACCTTCGACCGGGGATGATCATGTTCGGCTTCCTGATGCCTTTCTTTATGTTCTTCTCCTTCTCGGTGCGGCGGGAGATGGCGGCGGCGCAGGGGGTCGCTCGGCTGCTGGCCCTCACCATCTTCTTCACCGCCGCCGCCGCCGGTCCGTTCATCATCCCCCTGGAGCGGCGCCTGGGCACCTATGACCGACTGCTGGCGGCCCCGATGTCGCTCTTGACGTTGCTCTTGGGCAAGGCGGCGGTGGGGGCCTTCTTCGCCATCGGTGTGTCGGCCTTCGCGCTGGTCGTCGGTGTGCTGGCCTTCGGCGCCTCCATCGCCCATCCCTGGCTGCTGGCGGCCGGCGTGCTCCTGGGGGCCTTCTCCTTCTCCGCCCTGGGGCTGATCTTCGGCTCCATCCCCACCCGTAACCCCGGCGACGTGCAGATGCCCAGCACCTTGCTGCGTTGGGGGCTGCTCTTCATCAGCGGCGTCTTCATCCCACTGGAGGAAATGGCCCCGGCGGCGCGGGCGGTGGCCTACCTTTCACCTCTGACCTACGCCCAGGACCTGATGAATCACGCCGTGTTGGGAGTGGGATTGCTCAGCCCCTGGCTGGATCTGGCTGTGCTCCTGGTGACGGGCGTTCTCTTCTTACTACCATCGATCGGGATGCATCACCGGAGTCGCAAGTTGGGATACTAGTTCCCGAGACAGGTTTGAACGTCAACCGCCGGGCCGCTTTGCCGCGCACCCCGCCCGTAGTATAATGCCACCGCTCTAGGAG
>CAZOLN010000220.1:0-1923 GCA_964580565.1 uncultured Anaerolineales bacterium | reverse complement strand
CCTGTACCCCCGGCTGCGGGAGGTGGAGAGAGAACTGCCGGATGTTGTTGTCGAGGAGGGAAGATGAGCGAGAAACCCTGGTTCAAGCAGTATGACGAGGGCGTGCCGGACGAGCGGCAGGGCGAGGCGGTCAAGGCGTGGGTGGTGTTGCGGGAGGGGCAGCAACTCACCGTGGACGAACTGCGGGCTTTCTGCAAGGAGAGGCTGGCTGCCTACAAGGTGCCCAGGTACGTGGAATTCCGCGAGGACCTCCCCAAGTCCATGGTGGGCAAGGTGCTGCGGCGGGAACTGGTGAGCCAGGAACTCGCAGCGAGGGTTGCAGCGTAAGCGCGCGTTACCGTCGAGGGGGACCAGCCCTCCGCTTCGCGGCCTCGAAAAGCAACACCGCCGTGGCGACGGCCACGTTCAGCGATTCGACGCCGGGGGCCATCGGGATGAAGACGGTGACCTCCGCCAGGGCGCGGGCCCGTTCCCCCGCACCGGCCGCCTCCCCGCCGACGACGAGCGCGATCCGGCCCGACCAGTCCACCTCCGTGTAGGGCCGCTCGCCCCGCGCAGCGGCGAGGTAGACCCGGCATCCAGCGACCGCCTGACCGATCGCCTCCCACCCCATCCGGGCGAGCGGAAGCCGAAAATGGGCCCCCGCCCCGGCCCGCACCACCTTGGGGTTGGTCGGATCCACCGTCCCAGGGGCCAGCACCACCCAGTCCACCCCCGCCGCCAGCGCCGTCCGCAGGATCGTCCCTAAGTTGCCCGGGTCCCGGACCCGGTCCAGGATGAGAACGAAGGCAGGCTCAGCGGGAGGGGAAATGGAGGGGATCGGCACCACGGCCAACAGCCCCGGCGGGGTCTCCGTGGCCGAGCAGGCCTCCATCACCTCCTCGCTGACCTCGTAGCAGGGGACTCCCGCCTCCGTCCAGGTGGCGATGAGCGCGGCGGGTCGCTCGTCCGCGTGGGCCGCCGCGGTATACAACACAAAGCGCGGCGTCACCCCTGCCTGGACCGCCTCCTCTCCCAGCCTGACCCCCTCGATCACGAGGCAGCCCTCCCGCAGGCGCGTCTTGCGCCGGGTCTGAAGAGCGCGGACCAGGCGGATCTTCTCGTTGCGGAGGCTGGTAATCATCGCGGTGTAAGGAAGGGGGACGGCAGGAATTGCCGTCCCCCTCGACGAACGTGCTGATCGGAACTACGGGGCAGGCGGGATGCGGATCACCTGACCGGGGTAGATCAGGTTGGGATTGGCGATCCCGTTATACGCCGCCAGATAGAGATAGTTCATATTGTACCGGAGCGCGATGCGGAACAGCCGATCCCCCGGCTGGACGATGTAGATGCGCTCCTCTCCCGTCGGTTGCTCCGTCGACGGCGGGACGGCGGACGAGGCGGGGATCCGGATCTGCTGCCCGACGTAGATCAGGTTAGGATTGATGATGCCGTTGTAAGCAGCCAGATCCTCCAACCGCACGCCGTACCGGCGGGCGATGCTGTACAGCGTGTCCCCAGGCTGGACGATGTATACCTGCTCCTGCGCGGGAGCCGTCGGAGCCTCGGTCGGTTGGGCGGGAGGCGGCGTGGTCGGCGCCGGGGTGGACGGGACGGTGGGAGGCGGGGTCGGCAACGGGGTCGGCGTAGGGGGAGGAGTGGTAGGCTGCGGAGTGGGCGTCGGCAGCGGGGACATCGCTTCCGCCGTGCCCTGCTGGGCGATCTCGGTCGCCATCTGGGCCATCCCGGCCTCGTTGATCTCCTGCTGCGAGGGTGTGGGCGTCACGTCCGGAGCGGCCGGAAGGGTGCACCCTGCAAGCAACACCCCCACAGCCAATCCTACGCCACAGATCGCCAGTAGCATCCGCTTTCGGCTCATCACCTGCCTCCTTGCATTGAAAGCCCAGGCCGTATCTCTGAAGTCATCTTATCATAATAGAA
>CAZOLN010000219.1:0-1955 GCA_964580565.1 uncultured Anaerolineales bacterium | reverse complement strand
CTCCACCCCCCTACGGCGTAGATCACCATATCCGCCAGCGTGACCCCTGGACTCTGCCACACTCCCAGGACGGGGGTCTCCACCGGTGCCCATTGATCCTCGCGCGGATCGTACCGCTCGTTGAAATCCAGTTGCCCGCCGCCGATGGCGTACAGCCGCCCGCCCAAGGCCACCAACCCCAAGCCGCCCCGCTCCACCATCATAGGAGCGCAGGTCTCCCACCGGTCCTCGGCGGGGTAATAGACGGCACAGGTGTCCAGTTCCTCGCCGTTGAAGTATCCACCGACGACGTAGATTCGGTCCTCCAGCACAGCGGCGGCCGCCACTGTGCGCGGGGCGGGCATCGGCGCCCGCGCCTCCCATCGATCCTCCCGGGGGTCGAACACGAACGTCCCTGCCGAAATGGCCCGGCCGTCCGTGCCGCCGAACAGATAAAGTCGATCCTCGTAGACGGTTAAAGCGTAGCCGCAGCGGGGAGCGGGCAGCGGTTCGGCCTGTTTCCATTGATCCGCCGCCGGATCGAGGACCTCCAGCACGTCCGTCGCCGCCCCTCCGTCCGTGCACCCCCCGGGCACGTAGATCCTCCCGTCGATCACGCCGCCCATCACATACGTGACCGGCGTGGGCTTGTCGGGGCCGTGGCTCCAGGTGTCGGCGGCGGGGTCGTACACCTCGACGACACCGGTGATCCCTTCCGGCCCCTCCCCACCGATAGCGTACAGCCACCCCCTCCAGGCCGCCAGGGCCAGCCCGGCCCGCCGGGTCGGCATCTGCGCCCGTTCCGACCAATGGGACCCCTCGCCAATGACAACCCCGGCCCTTCCCATCTCCTCCGGTTGTACGGGCAGCAGGTCGGTCGAGGACCCGGAGGGGATCGGGGGAGAAAACCAAGAGAGGAGAGCCGCGCCGGCCGTTGCCAGGAGAGCGACGATCAGGGTGATGCGGCGGAACCAGGGGAGGGGCAACGGGGGGGGCGGTGTCTCAACCGGCGTCGCAGCCGTTGGGACGCTCACCCACCCCTGCTGCACCGCGATCATCGTCGCCTCGGTGCGGGATTCCGCCCCCAGTTTGGTGAAGATGTTGCGCAGGTGGACCTTGACGGTGTTGGTGCTGATGCCCAGGCGGTAGGCGATCTCCCGGTTGGTGGCCCCCGTCGCCACCAACTGCAGCACCTCCCGTTCCCGCTCGCTCAGCGGCTCGCCGTACTCCGCCACGGCTCCCCCTTCCGATGCAGGAGGGGCAACAGGCTTATGTCCCTTCCTCCCACGACGCCAGGTACTTCTCCTGCTCCGGCGTCAGTTTGTCGATCCCCACGCCCATCGCGTGCAACTTCAGCCGGGCGATCTCCCGGTCGATCTCCTCCGGCACGGGGTAGACGGTGCGCTCCAGTTCGTCGGCGTGCTGCCAGATGTAGACCGCGCTGAGGGCCTGGTTGGCGAAGGACATATCCATCACCGCGCTGGGGTGGCCTTCGGCGGCGGCCAGGTTGACCAGCCGGCCCTCCGCCAAGAGATAGATACGCCGACCGTCGGGTAGGGTGTACTCGTCCACGAAGGGGCGGACGCGACGGGGCGGCTCCACCGCCATCTCCTCCAGCGCGGGGATGTTGATCTCCACGTTGAAGTGGCCGGAGTTGGCGACGATCGCTCCGTCCTTCATCACCTCGAAGTGCTGGCGGTCGATCACGTTGATGTCGCCGGTGGAGGTGATGAAGATGTCGCCCTGGGGGGCGGCCTCGATCATCGGCATCACCCGATAGCCGTCCATCACCGCCTCCAGCGCGCGGAGCGGATCCACCTCGGTGACGATGACGTTGGCTCCCATCCCTTTGGCCCGCATCGCGATGCCCCGGCTGCACCAGCCGTAGCCGGCCACCACGACCGTCTTGCCGGCGATGAGAACGTTGGTGGCGCGGATGACCCCGTCGATGGTGGACTGGCCGGTGCCGTACCGGT
>CAZOLN010000218.1:0-1996 GCA_964580565.1 uncultured Anaerolineales bacterium | reverse complement strand
CCCAGTTCCTTTTCGACCTCGACCTCGACCCAGAGGCCCTGGCAGTCGAAGCCGTTCTGGTAGCGGGTGCGGAAGCCGCGCATCGCCTTGTAGCGGTGGAAGAGGTCCTTGTAGGTGCGGCCCCAGCCGTGGTGGACCCCCATCGGGTTGTTGGCCGTGATCGGCCCGTCGATGAAGGACCAGCGGGGGCCGTCCGCCCGCAGCGCGACCAGTTTCTTGAAGGCGTCGGTCCGCTTCCAGAAGTCGAGGACCTCGTGCTCCTGAGCGACGAAATCGACTTGCGTTGGCACCGGTTTAAATGGCATATCCCTCCTCCTTGCTCGACTTACCACAGAGACGCGGAGGACACAGAGTTAGTCTCCCAAGGTCTGCGAGATTCTCGGTCTCGCCGTGGCTTCTTGTTCCGGTTGCCCACTTGCTCTCTGGCGTTTCAAGAATACAATGTACCTACCCTAAAGACGACGCTTACGACCCATATCCACCCGTCAAGGAGGCTGCGATGTTAGTGCCCTTTCGCCCTGGCGCTCCCCGTCCCCCTCAGCAGCCCGGTTGGGACGAGGAACTGGGCTTCCGCTACCGCGAACTGGATGCCTTCTGGCTCTCCCGCTGGACCCCGGAGTCCGGCTGGGAGCCCGGTCAACTGTACGAGCACCAGGGAGCCACCCTGGAACTCTCCCTGGGTGCGAACGTCCTCTACTACGGGCAGGCGGTCTTCGAGGGGCTGAAGGCCTACCGCACGCGGGAGGGGAAGATCGTCCTCTTCCGTCCGGCGGACAACGCGCGCCGTCTGCGGGCCTCGGCCGCCCGCCTGGTGATGCCTGCCCCCTCCGTCGAGATGTTCCTCGAGGCGGTCCAGGCCGTCGTGCGGGCCAACGCCCGCTGGGTCCCCGGCTACGGCAAGGGCAGCCTCTACATCCGACCCGTCCTCATCGGCTCGGGGCCGGTGCTGGGCGTCGCGCCGGCGGAGGAGTACCTTTTCTACGTGTTCGCCTCCCCTGTCGGCCAGTACATGGGCGGGGACCGGGTGATCGTCCTTTCCTCCGTCCACCGCGCCGCCCCCTACGGCACCGGGGCGGCGAAGGCGGCGGGCAACTACGCCGCCTCCCTTCTTGCCCACGAAGCGGCCCGCGAGCAGGGATACATCGAGGCCCTCTACCTGGACGCCCGGGAGGATCGGTACGTTGAGGAACTGGGGGCGGCCAACTTCTTCGCCGTGATGAGCGACGGCAGCCTCGTCACCCCTCCCCTGGGCTCCATTCTCCCCGGCATCACCCGCGATTCCATCCTCACCATCGCCCGCGAGATCTTCGGCTGGATCGGCGTCGAGCGGCCGTTGCCGATCGACGAGGTGCTGACCGACGCCGTTGAGGCCTTCTACACCGGCACCGCCGCCGTCCTTGCCCCCATCACCGTGATCAACTACCGGGGGGTGGATCACCCCATCGGCGACGGGAAGCCGGGCCCGCGGGCGAAGATGCTCCGCGAGACCCTGGAGGCGATCCAGCGGCAGGAACATCCCGACCACTGGGGGTGGGTGGTAGAAGTAGCGTTGTAAACGTGCAGCCCTTGACGCCTGGCGTCTGACGCTTGACGTTTGACGCCTGACGTTTGACGCTCGATTCCACATCCTGCCCTCGTCAAACGTCATACGTCATATATCGGAAAAGGCCCTCGCCCCTGAAGGGACGAGAGCCTCTCGCTCCCGCGGTACCACCCTTCTTGCCCTGCATTGGCAGGGCCGCTCTGTCGGCGACACACGATCGCCGCGCCCAGGTAACGGTGGGCGAGACCGGCCGAGTCTACTTGGCGAGCGGCGCGCCCGTTCGCCGTTCGGTCGGCGGCTCCGGAGGGATTTTCGGCGCGGCTCCCGCACCCGGCTCCCACCTCTTCCGGGCTCTCTGTGCCGGTACCCCGCGCCTACTCGTCTCCATCATCGCCTTTTGGAAAAGTTGCCCACATTATGCCACAGGAGGGAGGGGCTGTCAAGCCGAACCGG
>CAZOLN010000217.1:0-2032 GCA_964580565.1 uncultured Anaerolineales bacterium | reverse complement strand
TTGAGAGAGCCGCACACCCAACCTCCTTTAGATTTTTCACCACGGAGGCACGGAGAACACAGACTCTTTTCTCCAAAATTATGATCCCTCTGTGTCCTCTGTGTCTCTGTGGTGTTCCATCAAGAAACTCAAGACCTTCTCCAGCACCTCCTCCGGCGTCCGTCCGTCCGTCGTCACGGTCAGGTCGGCGTGGGAACGGGCGTGGGAGAGCCGCTGGAGGATCTCCTCCCACCACCCCGCCGGAAGGGTTCGCTGCAGCCTGCGCTCGGCCTCTTCTCGGGAGACCTCTAGGTAGATGAGGACGTCGGGGCGGGTGATCCGCTGCCACATCGCCGGGACGTAGGAGTGCTCCTGGGCCACCTCGCGGGCCCGGACCCCCCGCTGACGGAGGGCTTTCACCAGGGTGCTCTTTCCGGCCCCGCACGGCCCCACCACCCCGACCAGCGGCCCTTTGGTCAACGGCTGTGCTTTCCCCGCTGCAATCGGTCCAGCCATCTGGGGGTGCGCTTCGGCGGAGTACACTCCCCTTCCCCGACGTTCATCCGATTCAGGCAGGCCAGGGCTTCCAGCGTGGCGAAGACCACGATCTGATCTCCCGCCCGGAGTGTCAGGTCGGCCGCCGGGTGAAGGTTCATCCCCTCCGGCCCCCGGTGGAAGATGATCGAAAGGGCCAGATCCCGTTCCACCTCTCCCACCTGCTTGCCGACCAGCGGCGAGCAGGGGGCTGCCGTTCTCCCCAACTCAGCCGACCGGCGTCGTAGGTCGCCCGGATGCTCAGGGTGCCCAGGAGGAGGAGGACGGCGAAGACCAGAAGGGTCCCCCGAAACTGGTTGAAGAGGACACGGGTGTCCCTCAGATAGGCGCGGAGCCACCGTCGGAAGCGTCGCCGGTTCATCGCTCGGGGCATCGTAGTCATCAAGGGAGGGGCATGCGCACCGAAAGGGTGCGCACCTGTCCTCCCTCTTCCGGCAGCACCTGGAGGACGAGGACGCTGATGTCGTCGCGGGGGCGGCCGTCCTCCAGGTTCAGCGCTCGCTCCAGGAGCCCGTCGGCGATCTGGCGCGCGCTTCGTCCCTCAGCGACCATTTGCTCGACCACCTCTGGCAGGTCCATAGGCCCACCCCGATGCTCGCCGGCGTGCAGGAGGCCGTCGGTGTAGACCACGACGGTGATTCCGGCCTGTAGGGGGATCTCGGTGATGACCGGTTTGGTCCAGGAATAGATGCCGACCGGGGTGGAGGGTTGGTTCAGCAACTGCACCCCTTCCTCGGGAGTGACCAGGATCACCGGGCAGGGGTTGTTGCGGGAAAGGACCAGGGTGCGGGTGTTGAGGTCGACGGAGACGATGTTCAACGTGGCCGAGACCTTGCCGCCCTTGTAGGCGTGGAGGTAATCGTGGGCGGCACGGGCGACGGCCCCGTCGCGCACCCCTTCGGACAGTTCGGCGATGGCCTTCCGAGCGACCAGGTTGCTGATCGCCTTTGCAGCCTTCCCGGACCGTTGTCCGTCCACCAGGACGAAGGAGAGGCCCCCACGGGGCCGCTCGACCATCTCCAGGGTGTCCCCGCTCTCCGAGGTGGCCCACTTGGCCACCTTGGCCACGGCGACCTCAACCTCCACCGTTCCCGTTCACTCCGCTTCGCCGGTCGGGCTGACCCGACCGCTGATTGCCCGCAGGCTGATCTCGATCTCCACCCCGGGGGCCACCTCCAGCCGGGCTCGGTTCGTCTCCCGGTCCAGACGGGTCAGTTTGCCGTAGATGCCGCCGATCGTGATCACCGGGTCGCCGACCTGCAACTCCTCCAGCCGCTTCTGATACCGCTTCTTGGTCCGGTACTGGGCCCAGATCATAAAAGCCCCCATCCCGACGACGAGGACCAGTAGGAGAAAGGTCTGACTGTCCACCCTCCCGCTCCTTTCAACCAGAATTGACAGAACAGCGTCCGCTTGAGGATTATACCCGTGAAGGGATGAAGAGGCAACCAACAACACGGAGGGCGCGGGGTTTCCCTTTGGCCCCTCTGCGCCCTCC
>CAZOLN010000216.1:0-2093 GCA_964580565.1 uncultured Anaerolineales bacterium | reverse complement strand
GGCTCGACAGGAGGCTCGTGGCGGACCATCGCTGCGACGGCGGTGGGTAGGTCGGGGTAGAGGCCGATACCGACGGCGGCGCAGACCGCCGTGCCCAGCCAAGGCGACGGATGTCGAACAGGAGGGAGGAACTGGCGCCGGTCGGCTCCGAGCGGAGCACACCGCTGATCCGGTAGGTCAGCCAGTCGCTGACCATCAGGAGGTGGGCGATGCGGGCGTAGGTGCGGGGTCGCTCCCGGCGGAACCACCACACCCGCTCCGGCGGGCCCAGCCCCAACGGCCAGCAGCCGGCGGCCTGGAAGACACGGCGGCCGAAATCGCCGGCGATCTCGTCGGCGTGGACCACGCCCCGCCCGTCCCGGTTCAGGGCGCAGTAGAGTTCACGGCCCTCCGTGTCGAGAAAGATGCATCCGCCAGTCGACTCAGGACCTTTTCCAGGTCCTCACGGGATTCGTACATCGCTCTACCTCACTTATGTCCGAAGTCTAGGCATACTGCCCGTATCCGGACATCGGCTAAGGGATGGGGTGAAGGATCCCGTTCTCCACCTGGTACATCGCCGCTTTCGATCGGAAGGTGGGATCGAACATCTCCGGATCGGTCGTGGTCAGGAAGGCCTGGTCGGCCCGTTCCACCTGGTCGAGCAGGAACCGCCGCCGCTGGGGGTCCAGTTCGGCCATCACCTCGTCCAACAGAAGGACGGGCATCTCTCCAGTCGTCTCCCGCATCCAGGCCAGTTGGGCCAGTTTGAGGGCCAGGACCGCCGTCCGTTGCTGGCCCCGCGAGCCGAAGGTCCCCAGGTCCACCTCGTCCGCCAGGAAGCGCATCTCGTCCCGATGGGGGCCGGTGAGGGTCATTCCGCGGGCGATCTCCTCCGGTCGCCGCTCCCGCAAGCGGGCACGGAAGGCGGCTACCAGGTCCTCGGTGTCGATCCCCTCCGGCGGACCGGCGGGCTCTTCGAGGGCGAGGCCGATCTGGTAGTTCAGGGCTGGAGGGTGGGCGGGGTCGAAGTTCGGTCGGTACTCCAGGCGGAGCCACTCCCGCCCGCCGGTCAGTTCGTGGTGGATGCGGGCGGCGTGGCGGGAGAGACCGGCGATGAGGCGGCGGCGGGCCTGGGAGATGAGGACGCCGTTGCGGGCCAGGTGCTCTTCCAGAGGGTCCAGCTGAGCCGGATCCCCTCCCTCTTCGGCCAGGTAGCGCAGCAGGGCGTTGCGCTGACGGAGGGCGTCGCTGTACGCTTCCAGGGCTGCGCTGTAGGTGGCGTCCACCTGGGAGAGCACGTCGTCCAGGAAGCGGCGGCGGCCCGCGGGGGACCCGGCCACCAGGTCCACGTCCTGGGGCAGGAACAGGACCACGTTGAGGTGGCCGGTCAGATCGCGGCGGCGGCGGGGCTGGCGGTCGATGCGGATCTGCTTCTGGAGGCGGAGGTTGCCGTTGCGGGTGCGGATGTGGGCGATGGCGATATCGATCTCCCGGACGCGCTCGCGGGTGACCACCTCCGCGCGCAGGTGGGCGTAGGGGAGTTGCTCCTCCACGGCGGCCCAGTTGATCAGTTGGCGATCCACGTTGGTGAGGGGGGAACGGCCGGTGGCGAGGTAGTAGATGGCTTCAAGGAGCGTGGTCTTCCCCTGCGCGTTGGCCCCGCAGACGAGCACCACCCCCTGCGGCCACTCCTGTTCCAGGCGGACGTAGTTGCGGAAGTTCTCCAGGCTAAGCGAGCGGACGTACATCGGGGGGTATTGTAGCATGGGAGGGGAGGAAGGGGAAGGGAAGTCCCTGCGGCGATTGCCCATATCTTACCGCCGAGGCGCAGAAAACGCAGAGGTCGGGAGGAAAAACCTCAAACTCTGCGTCCTCTGCGGCTCTGCGGTGGGAAAATCACCGGCAGGAGTTTGCCTTCGCGCACTTATGGGTAATCACCGCGAAGTCCCTCTTGGCGAGTTGTGCCCTCCTCCGGGCGCGCTATACTTGGGTGGGATGTCCTAGCTAAGACATGCGGTAGAAAGTCAATAGGCACTTTGACATTTGAATAGAATCGACTAGCTACCTATCACTTTGAACGTTGACAACATTTGGAGGCTGCCTGTGACTCT
>CAZOLN010000215.1:0-2121 GCA_964580565.1 uncultured Anaerolineales bacterium | reverse complement strand
CCAGCACGCCGATGGTCCGCCGGCCTACCTTCAACGGCAGCGCCATCTCCGAGCGTGTGCGGGGGAGGTCGGGGTTGTCGAAGAAGACGGCGTCCTCGCCCACGTCCAGCGCGATGCGGGGCTCGCCGGTGCCGGCCACCATACCGACGATGCCGATCCTACCGACCGCCAGCCGGTGGCCTCGAGCCAGCATCCGCTGCCCGCCCTCGGAGGAGGCGGCCTGGAGGACGGCGTACTCCCCCGCGTCGTCCAGCAGGAAGATGCCCACGTGGTAGAAGCCGAAGCGGTCGGAGATGAGGCGCACCGCCTGATCCAGGAGCGTCTGTACGTTGCGGATGGATGCGGCGTCCCGGGCCACCTGAGCGGCGGCCTCCAGTTGGGCGGTGCGGCGGGCCAGGTCGGCGGTCCGTTGGGCCACCTGGTCCTCCAGGCCGATCTGTAGCCGTTCCAACTGCTCCACCATCTGGTTGAAGGCGATGGTGAGGTGACCGGTCTCATCCGTGGAGACCAGTTCCGCCCTCCGGCTCAGGTTCCCCTCCTCCACGTCGGCCATCGCCTCGATCAGGTTGTGGATCGGCTTGCCGACGGAACGGGCCAGGAAGAGGGAAAACAGCACGGTCAAGGAGAGGGCCAGCGCGCTGATGAAGGTAAGGTGGGTCCGCAGGCTTCGGATGGTCGAAATGGGATCCGCCCCCTGGATGAGAGCCTGCTGGCTTTTCTGCTGGGCCATCGTCGCCACCATCAGGAGGGCCGTGAAGCCGAGGGCCGTGTAGATCAGCAGCAGCCGGGTCTGGATCCTCACCCCGGACAGGTGGCGACGTTGGAGGGAGAGGGACCGGGGGAGCAGCACCTGGCGCACGGGCCAGAGTATCCATTCCGCGGAGAAGTAATAATAGATGCTGATCCACACGGTGGCGACGAGCCCACCTATGATGAGATAGGGCAGGTAGGTCGCCTCGACGCCCGCAAACCCCAGGGCCCACGCGATCGCCGGTGCGACGACCAGCAGGATCGTGTTGACCAGCGCGTAGCGGGCGACCCGCTGGGGGAAGGCGGTCGCCTCCTGCCAGGCCTCCCCTTCCAACTCCTCCGATCGCTGGTCCGGCGGGGTGCGCAGGGCGGCACGGATGTTGCGGCTGACCCTGAGCGCGTGGAGGACGGCCACGAAGTTGGCGACGGCAGCGAGGAGGGTCACCGCCACGGATACGGAGCGGACCTGCTCCGGGGTCAGCGGCACCGTGTTGACCACGTAGTAGAGGCCGATCGCCGCGGCGGGCACGGAGGCGATCTCGCTCAGGGCGAAGGCCCCCCACACGTAGCGGGGTCCCCAACGGGACAGCAATCGGCTCATTATCCTTAAGTCCGCACGCATTGGCTGCTCGTTCATCGACCTGCCCTCTCTATCTGGGATCCCAGGCGACCGTCAGCCCTCATCGGGAGGGCGCTCCTCCGGCTCGACCTCCGTCCGCGCCCCTTCGTGTCCGTTGCCCTCCTCCGGTCCAAGGTAGACGGCGATCTCGTCCACCTCGGGCAGGCGGGCCAGTTCGCGCATCGCGGTCTGCAGCAGGGTTTCCACGTCCAACGAACGGGTCAACTGGGCCGTCATCTCGCTGATCATCTTCTCCCGCGCCGCCCGGTCCTGCGTCTCCTCCAGCAGGCGTGCGTTCTCCAGGGCCAGCGCGATCTGCTCACCGATCTCCTCGGCGAGGCGTTGTTCGTCCAGCGACCACGGGGGCTGCTCCTCGGTGCGTCGCAGGGAGATGGAGCCGATCGTCTGCCCCCAGAGCCGGATCGGTATCGTCAATCGACGGCCGTCCGTTCCGCCGATCGTCAGGCGGTCGGGATCCGGGAGGGGCTCCACGCCCGCCCCGGTGTACCGGTAGGCCATCGGACGTTGTCCGGTCCACCGCTGCCACGCCTCGCGGACCCGCTCCCCGTAGAGCCGCTCCAGCTCTCGCAGTGCCCGCTGGCTTTCCTCCAGGAGGCGGGCGTTCTCGATGGCGAGGGCGATCTGATCGGCCATCACCTGCAGCACCGCGATGTCCTCCTCCGTGAACGCCGCCGGCTTCTCCGACTGCACGTCCAGCACGCCGATCACCTCTCCTCGCACCCGCAGCGGGA
>CAZOLN010000214.1:0-2135 GCA_964580565.1 uncultured Anaerolineales bacterium | reverse complement strand
GCCGCCCTTCACGACGACAAACAGGTCGATGTTCACATTACCCATTTTCCCTCCTTCGATTTAGAAAATACCTCTACGATGATTTCATCCGGTTTCCCACCGGGGTTCGGGCAGGCCCGTGGCGAGGATGTGGGCGATCAGGGCGAGGATCAGCGCCGTGGCGAAGAGGCCAGCGAACCCCAGGAGGTCCACCAGCAGCCCGCCCATCCCCGACGTCAGCACGACGATGCCCATCAAGGTGTTGGAAAGGCCGAGGTAGAGGGGCCGTTCCTCCTCGGGGGCCAGTTCTAAAAGGAAATTGCTCCCGGCCAGGATCTGGGCGGGACGGATGGCGCCGTCCAGTAGGTACAGAGGAATTACAAGAGAAGGAAGCCACGCCCCGTGCCATTGGAGTTTCTCCACCCCTGCGACGAGGGCGAGCGCCGCCAACGCCGTCAGCGCGTACCCCAGGCTCAGGAGCCGCATCACCATCCGGTTGCCCCGTCTGTCGCTGAGCCAACCCCAGGGGAGGTTGAAGGCCAGCCGCGAGCCGATGCGGGCGGTCAGGTACCAGCCGATGATCCCGTCCGGCGCGCCGAGCACTTCTTTGGCATAGACCCCGTAGAACGGGAGGGCGATGTCGGCCAGGCCGAGCGTGGCGCGGGCCAGCATGTATCGGCGGAAAACGGCGTCCGACCTCAGGAACCGCCATCCGCGCCGGAGTTGTTCCTTTATACCCATCCGTTCGGCGGTCGCCCGCCCCGGTGGTTCCCGGATGGAGATGAAGGCCAGCATTGCGGGCACGATGATGATGGAGTAGAGGAGAAACAGGAGGGCGTGGTTGCGGGGGAATGGGAAGGCGGGGTAGGTGAGGATGGCCTTGACGACCCAACCGGCTCCCAGGCTCAGGAGCCCCCCGATCAGTTGGCGGGAGGCGAAGAGCCGTCCCCGTCGCCACGCGGGGATCGTCTTGGCCGTGACCTCGAAGAAGGCCAGGCCGGCCAACCCGGCGGCGACCCAGGCCAGGGTGTAGAGCGCGAAGAAGGCCACCAGGAGGATGGCGGGGGTCTCTACCCACCAGACCGCTGCCGCAAGCAGGAGCCACGCGGCGACCCGGATCCCCGCCGCAGCGGCGTAACTGGGCATCTTGCGGCGCATCCGCTGGACGCGGGCGGAGACGAAGGCCTGGGGGAGCAGCCACCCCGCCTGGCTCAGCGGTGTCACTAGCCCGATGAGGAGGTTGGACGAGGTCAGATGGCTGACGAACCAGGTGAGCACCACCGGCGGGTCGATCAACCGGCCGGCGAAGTTGAAAAGGGCTCCGTTGAATACGTTCAGCCAGAAGCTCCGTCGCACCTCCCGTTCGGGCAGTGCGACTCCCAGGCTCATTTCTTACCTCGCTGGACGGCAATGACCTCGGCGAGAATGCTGACGGCGATCTCCCGCGGCGTCTCGGCCCCGATGTCCAGCCCGATGGGCGTGTGGATCCGCTCGAGCAAGGACTCAGGAACCCCGGCCTCCCGTGCCCGTTGGAACGTATGGGCGGTGCGGCGGCGGCTGCCGATGAGGCCGACGTAGGCCACCGGCCGGTCCACCAGTTTCACCAGGACCCGCTCGTCCAACGAGTGGTGGGGGGTCACCATGATCAGATAGGTGTATTCGTCCAAAGGCAGCCGTTCGACCGCCTCGGCCGGGTCCTCCGCCAGCCGTTCCTCGGCCCACGGGAACCGCTCCTCGGTCACCATCTCCGGTCGGTCGTCCACGACGACGATACGGTAGCCGAGGAAGGATCCCAGTTCGGCCACCGCCTGGCCCACGTGCCCTCCGCCGATGATCAGGAGGGTGGGGCGGACCGGGAGGACCTCGATGAAGATGCGCATGTTTCCGCCGCAGATCCCTGGATCGCCCCGTTCCTCATCCACCAGCCGGTAGGCGACCTCGCGGGACTGCCGTTCGGCGATGGCGGCTTTCGCCTCCTCGATCACGCGGGATTCAACCCCGCCGCCTCCGATCGTGCCCACCGTCCGGCCGTCGGGGTAGATCAGCATTTTGGCCCCCACCTCGCGGGGGGTCGATCCGCCGGCCTCGACCACGGTGGCGACGGCGGCGGGGCGTCCTTCACGGATGGCTTGCAGGATTGCCTCGTAGACGCGTTC
>CAZOLN010000213.1:0-2204 GCA_964580565.1 uncultured Anaerolineales bacterium | reverse complement strand
GTCCGCGGAAGTGGATCGGCAGGCTGCCGTCCGCTCCCAGATCCTCCTTGGGAATGTCGATCGGGCCTCCGCTGTAGAGGGCTGCGACGACCAGGGAGAAGGCGGGGTAGACTCGGCCTTCCCACGGGTACAAGGGGATCAGCCGACGGATGGAGCCGTCGGCATCGGGGGGAAAATTCACCAGGCCGACCCCGGCCGCGGCCTCGGAAAGGAGCGGGACAGGGGGGCTGAGCATGACCGTCTCGTAGGCGTCGGCCTCCTCCCGCCTCAGGTGGGCAGCCAGGACGACGTTGCTCGCCTCCTGGAGCACCTGGGCCAGGGCCTGGTCTCCCCCTTCGTCCCACCCAGGGGTGTCGAGGACCACGTCCAGCCCGATGACCCTGGGACTCCCGGCGGCGACCCGCTCCACCAGTTCCGCCCATCGGGCCCTGGGCCAGGTGCGGATGTTCTCCCCTTGCAGATCGCCCAGCATCTGGAAGGAGGCCTCATCGAGGGCGAGGATGACGATCGGTGTCCGAGGCCGCTCCACCCCCCGCAGGCGAAAGCGGGCGTCGACCGTCCATCCCTCCGCCCGGTCGGCCCAGTTCGGGGCAAGCCCCTGGAGAATCGACAGCGCCAGGAGCACGATCAGAGGAATCGCTCGCCACGGCGAACGTCCCAACAAGGGTGTCCGAAGAGGTCTCACGCTCTATCCGTTTCGTTCTTCCTGGGGGCAAACCTCCCGCAGGTGGTTCGTGCGCAACGGGATGGGATGGTTGTCCTCATAATATAGTCGCTCGGCGGTTCCGCGAGGGGCCGATCTCCCTGAACCGGCTGCAAGGGGATCAGCCCCAGGGAACGGCCCTGCCGAGGCCGCCCAGGACCGCGCCAAAAACCAGGCCGGCGAAAACATCGGAGAGGTAATGGACTCCCAGGGCGACCCGGGCCCAGGCGACAGCGCAGGCCCACGCCGTCAGCGCTGCCGTACCCCACCCGGGCAGCAGAGGGGCCAGCAACACGACCATGCATCCGAGCCGGGTGGCGTGTCCCGACGGAAACGACATCCGGTCCAGCCGGGTATACAGCGCGGCGAAAGCCGGGCCGGGACGACGGCGGCGGAAGGTCCACTTGAGAAGCGTGGCGACGGCCGCCCCAGCGAGGTTCGCCACCAACACCCTGATCCCGAGCGCCTTGATGGACGGGTCACCCCACAGCCAGGCGGCCCCGCCCGCGGCAAGCCAGAGGGGGCTGTCGCCGCTGTGGGCAACGAAGAGGGCCAGGGCCCGCCCCGGCCCCGGCGGCAGGCGAAGCCGTTCGGTGAGCCTGCCGTCCAGGGCAAGCAGACAAGCCCAGAAACCTCCCCTTCCCTTGGCCGATTCCACCGTCCTACCCGGCTCCACGTCGGTGGACAGCCGAGACACGTGCCGACAGTTCCGCCCGGGCGATCTCCAACTGGAACGGCTTGTCCACGTCCATCCCCACCTCGGGATAAGGACAGACCACCGCCCGACCACGGATGCCGAGCGCCCGGCTGGCCCGCTGCTCCCCCTCTGCCAGGCTCATCCGGCCGAGAAGGAATTTGATGAGCGGACGGATCCCACCGAGCATTCGAGCCTGCCGGAGGGGGCTCTTCCGGGCGCTGGCGAGCCGCCGCCACAGTTCCGTGTTCATCGTCGCCGCCCCTGCACGGACGAGGAAGAGGTCACCGCCGGCGAACTCCCCTTCGGCGAGACGGACGTAGGTTCGGCGGGAGGCGGGGAAGCGGCGCTCCATCGCCGATCGCTCTACGATTCCGTAGTACAGGTCGTGGTCGGTCTTCAGGCACTCCTCCACGAAGTGGTCCACCATCGGCGTGGTCAGTAGGGGGATGTCAGCGCTGCTGACCAGCACACCGTCCAGGTTCGGGTTGTGGGTGTAGGCCTCTCGGATGCCCGCCTCGGCGTTGGCGACCATATCCCCCTGGGGCGGGACGTGGATGACGGGGGTCGAAAGGGGCAGACGGTGCTCAGGAGGTAGCCCGACGATGTAGATGGACCCGATGTACCGGGAGCCGGACAACGCCTCCACCACGTAGGCCAGCATCGGCCGCCCGCCCAGCGGGATCAGCCCCTTGGGGCGGCCCAGCGTGTACGGGGTCAATGGATCCGACTCCCGAGGGGAGTGCCCGGCCAGAATGACTGCTGCCAGCAAGGGAGCCCTCGTTTCCATCTCTCCGCTCTCCCGAA
>CAZOLN010000212.1:0-2258 GCA_964580565.1 uncultured Anaerolineales bacterium | reverse complement strand
CTCTGTGCCCTCTGTGTCTCTGTGGTTTAACGGTTGAAGTAATTGTAGGTAGCGGTGGCGATGTCCGCCATCAACGGGTTGGCGTAGTCCCATTCGATCCAGTTGGGAGAGGAGAGGAAAGCGACCAGGACGTAATCCCCGCCGGGGGTGAAGACGATCCCCGCGTCGCCGATCGTGAAGTCGGTCAGTTCGGTGTTGCTGATCCATCCGTGCTTATGGGCCAGCCGCGTCCCCTCCGGCAGCCCGTCCTCAAAGAGGCCGCCGATCCGATTGTCGGCCATCATATCCAGCATCTGCTGGCACTCCTCGGAGGTGAAGGCACCGGGGTAGGCCACCATCAGCGTGCCGCCTCCCCTGCTGCACTGGTAGATCATCTCCAGAAGCAGCCCCATATCCCGCGCCGTGGTCTGCATATAGGGGTCGGGTCGGCTGTTGACGTCGGTGCGGGAGTTGGCCGGCGTGACGATGGTCGGCGGCACGACCTCCTCATCATAGGGGGTCGCCATAAACGTGTTGACCAGCCCGAGGTAGCGCATCGAAAGGGTCAGGTTTTCTACCCCCTGGTAGGCATCCCCGCCGCCGATCACGTCCCGCAGGAGGAGGTTGGCCGTGAAGTTGCCGCTCAGGGTCATCGTCTCGGTGAGCAACTTGGTCTCCTCGACGTTCGGCGGTCGATCCAGCACCCGATAGGTCTCCACCATCACGGCGATCTTGAGGATGCTCATCCCGGCGTAGGCGACGTCCGGGTTGATCTCCAGTTCCTCCCCCGTCCGGAGGTCCTTGACGAAGAGGCTGGGCAGGCCGTCGAAGTCGGCCAGGAGGGCTTCCAGCATCTCCTGCAGTTGCGCCATCTCCAGCGGGGGCGCGTCCTCGGTGCAGACCACCAGGTCGGCCTGGCGGTCCACGGCGGAGAGCAACGCGGCCGCCACCCGCTCCCGCGAGGCGTCGTGGTCCAGTTCATAGCCAGGGAGGCCGTCGCGGTAGGTCAGGGTTTCCGGGAGGGGAACGGGCGGCTGGGGAGGACGGTCGTACTGGCGGGCCACCTGGCTCAGGAAGCCATCGAGCCGATCCGAGGAAAAGGTCGCTGCTGGCTGTACCGCAACAGGCTCCGGCTCTCGCCGGAGGAGGAAGGCCAAGAAGCCGTCCGGCGTCTCCCGCCACGCCACGGCCTCCCGGATGGCGGCAAGCGTCTCCTCCGGGTCGAACCGGAAGGCCACGCTCTCCGGCGTCAGAGCCAGCGTCTGCTCCTGGTAAGTTAACCGGACCGGCTGGGAGAAAGCGGCCTGGAGGCTTTCTATCACCTGTTCCGGCATCATTCCCTCTACGTCCAGGCCGGCCACCGTCATTCCGGCGGGGAGCACCTCCAGGCTAGCCCGATAGCGGAGGTACTGCCAGCCTAGAAGAGCCAGGCCGATGCCGAACAAGACGAGGAGCCATATCTTCGATCTTCGCCGTCGGCGCACCGTGTCCCTCCCGAACTCGTGAGCGGAGGGGATTATAACACACTGGAGGGAGAACGCCAGCAGGGTCCAGCACCTGGCAACACCTCGCGCGAGCGGCAGCGCGGCGGCTTGACTTCTCCTGCAAGGAGGGTATAATTCGGGCCACAATTGACAAAGCAGCTAACATCGTAGCATGAAGTCCTGCTGGTTCCCCCGATTTTCGCAAGAGACAAGTCCCCGAATCCGCAACCTCTCGCGAGCATCGAGCGGTCCACACCGCCATTTCGCGCTTCTTCCCAGCCAGTCAGCCGTGTGCAGGTCCGTCCGCACGCGGTTGAGAACCCGTCCGAGGGATCAACAAAGCTTACACCACACACCTAAGGAGGTTCAAATGGCTTGGAACAACGACTGCCGCTTCATCGGAAACATCACCCATCCCCCTCACTTCCAACGAGTAGGGACATCCCTTCTACCGTTTATGCGCCTCTACCTAGCGGTGGACGACGGGAGAGATAAAACCTCCTACGTGCGAGTCGTCGCTTACGGCGACCTGGCGTTGCACGCCTACCCTTATCTCCAGACGGGATCCAAGATCATGGTCCAGGCACGGTACCGCCAGCGCCGTCGCCACGACAAGGACGAGATCGTCCACGAGTTCGTAGCCGATCATATCGTCTTCCTCGACAAGATCAACTGGGAGCGCGGAAACGCCGCCCGCAACAACTGGTCGGGGGATCAGACCACGGATGCAATCGGGGCGGCTGGGGAACCATAAGGCAGATGCTCGGCACCCAGGTCGGCCTGTAAGCCGGGTTC
>CAZOLN010000211.1:0-2259 GCA_964580565.1 uncultured Anaerolineales bacterium | reverse complement strand
AATGTAGAGAACTCTGCGCCCTCTGTGCCTCCGTGGTTTTTCCATCAAGGAGCGCCGATCAGATCACCCCCAGTTCTTTCCCCACCTTGGCAAACTTCTCCAGGCCGTAGTCCAGGTCATCCCGGCCGAGCATCGCCGAGACCATCACCCGGATGCGGGCCAGGCCCTTGGGGACGGTGGGGTAGCCGATCGCCATCGCAAACACCTTCTCTTCGAAGAGGCGACGGCTGAACTCCTGGGCCAGTTTGGCCTCGCCCAGCATCACCGGTGTGATGGGGGTCACGCTCTTGCCGGTGTCGAAGCCCAGGTTCTTCATCTCCTCCTTGAAGTACCGGGTGTTCTCCCAGAGCCGGTCCACCAGGTCGGTCGATTCGGAGAGGACCTCGACGGCGGCGAGGCAGGCGGCGGTGTCGGCAGCGGTGACCGCGTTGGAGAACAGGAAGGGCCGGGCCTTCTGGCGCAGGTAATCCACCACGATCTTCTTGCCGGCGATCACCCCGCCGACGACGCCGAAGGCCTTGGAGAAGGTCCCGATCTCCACGTCGAACTTGCCGTGCAGGCCGAAGTGGTCGACGATGCCGCGCCCTCCGCGGCCGAGGACCCCCTCACCGTGGGCGTCGTCCACCATCGTCAGCAGGCCGTACCGCTCCGCCACCTCGTAGATCTTATCCAGCGGAGCCACGTCGCCGTCCATCGAGAAGACGCCGTCGGTGACCACCAGGCCGCGCCGGTAGTTGGGCAGGTGCTCCTTGACCTTCGCCTCCAGGTCCTCCGGGTCGCAGTGCTCATATACGATGATCTTCGCCCCGCTCAGCCGGCAGCCGTCGATGATGGAGGCGTGGTTGAGCCGGTCGGAAAAGATGACGTCCCCCTTGCCGACCAGCGGCGGGATGGCGGCCTGGTTGGCGCAGAAGCCGGATTGGACGTAGAGGGCGTCCTCCACCCCCTTGAACTCGGCGACCTTCTTCTCCAGTTCGACGTGGATGGTGAGGGTGCCCGCGATAGAGCGGACCGCCGTGGGGCCCACACCGAACCGGTCCAGCGCCTCGTGGGCCGCTTTGACCAGCCGGGGATGGGTCGCCAGGCCCAGGTAGTTGTTGGTGCAGAGGTTCAGCACCCGCTCCCCGTCCACGACCATCCACGGGCCGGGCGGGGAGTCGATGGTGCGGAGTTGGATGAAGAGGCCCGATTCCTTTAAAGCAGCCACGTCCTCACGGATGAAATCGAATTTGTCTGCCATAGCCTATACCCCCTTCTCTCGTAACTTCGCCAGCATATCCTCCACCATCGCCGCCAGGTCGTACTTCGGCGCCCAGCCCCAATCCTCCCGCGCTGGAGTGTCGTCGATGGTGCGGGGCCAGGAATCGGCGATCTGCTGGCGGAAGTCGGGCTCGAACGTGCAGACGAAGTCGGGAATGTGCTTCTGGATCTCGGCGGCCAGTTCACCCGCGGAGAAACTGAGGCCGGAGAGGTTGTATTCGGTACGGTAGCGAAGGCGGGAAAGGTCGGCCTCCATCAGCATCATCGTCGCCCGGATGCAGTCCGGCATGTACATCATCGGCAGCACCGTGTCCTCGCGGACGAAGCAGGTGTACCGTTTGTGTTTCAACGCCTCGTAGAAGATCTCCACCGCGTAGTCGGTGGTGCCGCCGCCCGGCATCGTCTCCGCGCTGATGATCCCCGGGTAGCGAAGCCCGCGCACGTCCACTCCAAACCGATGGAAGTAGTAGTTACCCAAGAGTTCCCCGGTCACTTTGGTGATGCCGTACATCGTCGTCGGCCGGAGGACCGTCTCCTGGGGGGTGTTCTCCTTCGGCGTCTCCGGCCCGAAGACGGCGATGGAACTGGGGCAGAAGACGCGCACCAGTTCCCGTTCCCGAGCCACCTCCAGGACGTTGTACAGCCCACCGACGTTCACCCGCCACGCCAGTTGGGGGTTCTTCTCCCCGCTGGCTGAGAGAATGGCGGCCATATGATAGAGGGTATCGATCTTGTACCGTTCTACCACCTCCTCGATCTGTTCCCGCCGGGTCACGTCCACGAACTCGAACGGGCCTGCGTCCCGCAGCGCCGGGGTGGGCTCTGCGATGTCGCTGGCGACGACGTTCTCGCTCCCATAGCGAGCCCGTAGCGCCGGGGTCAACTCCGAACCGATCTGGCCGCAGGCCCCGGTGACGAGGATCCGTTTCATCTCTCTGGACACATTTCACCTCGCTTGTCGGTTGTTGGGATAGAAGATGCGACGTAAGCAGGTCAGGG
>CAZOLN010000210.1:0-2323 GCA_964580565.1 uncultured Anaerolineales bacterium | reverse complement strand
ACTGGAGCGTCCGCCGCCGGAGGGCCTCCGTCCGCTCGGCCACCCGCTGCTCCAGCGTGCTGAAGATCTCCTGCAACTGTTCCTTCATCCGGCCCAGGGCGATCGCCAGGACGCCGATCTCATCCTCCCCCGGCGGGGGGAGCGGCGTATCCCACTGCCCGGTGCCGATCTGCCGGGCCGCCACCGCCATCTCCCGGATGGGGCGTGCCAGGCGGGCGGCGAACAGCCCGCCCAACACCGAGGCGACCACCAGGAGGATGACGCCCAGCGGCAACACCCATCGCTGCAGGGACATCTGCGTGGTGTTTCGGACGCTTTCCTGGAGGTCCTGGATCGCCTGGCGGACCAGGTGGGCCTCCACCACGTTCGCCAGGCTCCACCCTCGGTCCCCCACGGGGGCGTAGGCGACGAAGACCTCTCGACCGTGCACGGAGAGGGTCGCGACGCCGGTGTTCCCCGCCTGCATGTCCGCCAGGATGGGGGCGAACTCGGGCACCGCATCGTCCAATTCGGGCGCGATCTCACCGGCGTGGGGCGGGCGGTCGAGGACGTCGAGGTAGGCCTGGGCGGGCATCGCGATCGCCTGGCCGGTCTCGTCGATCAGGAAGGAGTAGCCGCCGGTCCTGGCCTGTGTCCCCTCACCGCCGGACTCGATGGGCTCTACGATCAGTTGCCCGTTTTCGTCCATCCTGAAGGTGTAGTGGGTAGCCACGCCCCACGGACGTTCGATGCTGGCGGCGATCCCCTCCAGCGAGACGTCGATGCCGACGACGCCGATGAACTCCCCCTGGTCGGTGTAGATCGGCGCCGCCACGGTCACCAGGAGACCCTTGCCGGTGGCGTCCGGATAGACCTCCGACCAGACGACCTCCCGCTCGGGGTTGTTCTCCGGTACGGCGGCGACGTACCAGGGACGTTGGGTCACCTGGAAGTCCGGAGGGACCACCTCTCCCAGGCCGATGTTGGGGTAGTACCGGGTGATCTCCTCCTCCAGGGCCACGTAGACGGCCACCGTGTTGGGATCGTTCTCGTAGACCGAGGCCAGCACCGGATCGAGGTGGGCGCTCAGGCGCAGTTTGTCCAAAAGCGACGCGTCGACCGTCACGAAATTGGGGACAAAGACGCTGGCGATGTCGTCCTTCTCGTTGAGATATTGTCCCTCCGCCCCCACCGTCATATGCTCCTCGGGGTCCCAGGCTCCCTGGAGGTATCGGTCGGGATGGTTGAAGATCTCCGCGGTGTACCGGGCGATCTGCGACGCGTCCTGCTCAATGCGCTTCAGGATGAGGTCGTTTCTCTGGGCGTCGCTCACCGTGGCCTGAAGCAGGAACTCGTTCGCCTGGCTGCGCATCGCGTCGGAGGTGATCTGCTGGACCCGCTCCTCGACGAGGTAGAAGGCCCGCAGGGTGATGTAGCCGCTGACCAGCATCGTGGCGAAGATAAGGCCCAGCAGCAGGATCAGGAGCCGGGTACGGATGCTACGCCGGATGAACGGTTGAGGCCGCTGCATTTTTTCGAAGGCCATACTCTCTTCCTCCCCGCGTCCCCACTCTCCGGGACCGGATGGTCACGATCGGGGCAAATCGTCGCTCCCGGGATCGGCCGTCTCGTAGGAGATCGGCTCCTCGGGAGTCCTTCTCCGCAGTTGGATGAGCGAGCGGTCGACCCCCAGGGCTGCTCCCAGTTCCCGCACCGCGGTCCGTAGGATGGTCTCAGGATCCATTGAGGCGCGGATGCGGGCGGTGATCTCGGCGAGGAGCCGGTCGCGCGCGGCGCGCCGCTGTGTCTCCTCCAGCAGGCGGGCGCTCTCCAGGGCCAACGCCAGTCGGTCGGCGACCTCCTCTATCATTTGCACGGCCTCCGGCGGCACCTCGGGGGCGGCGAAGCGGACGTTCAGCGCGCCGATGACCTGACCGCGCAGCCGGACCGGGACGGCCAGCACGTTGCCGACGACCCGGCCGTTCCCCTCATCGCGGATCGGATGGATCACCGAACGGCCCTCCCGCAGCACCCGGCGGGTCTCCTCCGGCACCTCCTCCATCGGCTCGAAGGCCAGGTGGCGGTAGCGGAGACCCCGCCACCGTCGGCCCACAGCGCGCCACGCCTCCCGCGTGTACTCCTCGTAGAACCGCTGCAGTTCCCGCACCGTCCCTTCCATCTGCTCCAGCAGGCGGGCGTTCTCGATGGCGATCGCCAGCTGGTCGGCCAGCACCTGCAGCACCGCGATGTCCTCCTCCGTGAACGCTGCTGGCTTCTCCGACTGCACGTCCAGCACGCCGATGGTCCGCCGGCCTACCTTCAACGGCAGCGCCATCTCCGAGCG
>CAZOLN010000209.1:0-2328 GCA_964580565.1 uncultured Anaerolineales bacterium | reverse complement strand
GGAACTGCACGCGTTTCATCGGGGACATCCTGCACCTCCGGCGGGGATTGTACCACTACGTACACCCTTTGTCAATACGGGGCGCGTGAATAAAGACGATCGGATCCCCACCAATGAAGGTGTTGGCACTGGTGTGGATGCCTGAAACGCCTGTGCTCATCAAGCCTGTCCCAGAAAGGCGGACAGCGCTTGCTCGACCTCGGCGATGACCCGGTCGTACTTCACCAGGGAACGTACCTGCTGACGCAAGGATGGCTCCCACGAGCGCACCCAGGCCTCCCGATTCCTAGGCGTGAGGAAATCCGCGGGAGAGTTGAAGGCGAAGCCCTTGTAATGGGCCTTTTCCGCCAGCACTTGTTTCGCCAGTCTCCAATCCACTGCCTCGGCGTAGCGGGTGAGCAACTGCCACACGTCATAGAGGTCGCGGGCGCGGGCTCGGCGGAGCATCGCCCGCAACTTCTCCGCCAGCATCTCCTCCAGGGCGTAAACGGGCACGGCCAGGTCCAGAGCATCGGCGTCGCTGTAGGGGTGGTGTATGGGGCGATGCTCAGGCGGCAACACCAGCGTTTCGTAGATCGTCAGGTCCAGTCGGATGCGCGGTTGATCCCCACCCAGCCGCCCCAGGGGTCCGGTGTACGCGATCCGGGCCTGGTACGCTTCCTCACCGGGCACATCACGAAGCGTGCGGAAGTAAGCGGGGACCAGTTCCAGGCCCGTCTCCTCCGTGATGCTCCGGCAGGCCAACTCGATCTCACGCCGGAGGTCCTCGGGCAGCAAGGAGGTCCGCAGGGTGAAATCCAGGTCAGCGGAGAAGCGGTAGTCGGGGAAGTAGCATTTGCGCAACGCCGTTCCCCCTTTGAATACCAGCAACTCCCTCAAGACTGGTCGCCCATAGAGAGCGGCCAGCGCCCAGGAGAGCACGTAATCGCGCTCGACCACCGTGACATCCGCGCCCCAGGTGCCTGCCAGCCGTCGAAGTTCATCGGCGGGGATCATCAGTGCACCATCCAATCGGTGAGGTCGGCTGGCGTGCGGTTCAGCCGCAGCCGCCAGCGGTGGTTGTACGGCCCGTGGTCGCCGGCGAGCGGGTCGAGCAGGGTATATCCGGCGGAGAGAGCCCTCCGCCAGTGCTCGATCTCGCCTCCAACGGGGAGGTCCAGCAGTTCCGCCAAGTACCCCAGCCGCTTGAAGATCGCGCGGTTCCCCATCCGATCGGCGTATTCGGTCAGACTCTGGGGAGGGAAATCCTCCCGGGTCAACGCTTCGTACAGCCCCTTGGCAGCCTCGACGATCCCTCCACAGTATTCGGGGTGGTCGAGGCAATCCACGACCGTCTTCGCTCGATCTGTGATGAAGACCTCCTTCCCCTCAATCCAGATCCGGCGGCGGCCGAAGAACTTGCGTGACGTCAGCACGACGAAGCGGTAGGTTATGCCCAGTTCCTCGATGGTGAACGTGGTGGACCCGCGCCTGGCTGTGGTGCTGACGAAGATCGTACCGGGGATCTGTTCGGTGTATCCGTAGTAATGGAGTGCCGTCCAGTAAGCGATGGCGTGGGGTGTCGCTAGATGGGGAACGATGCGGAAGGGGTGAACGGTGTAGGTTCCCTCAACGCCTGCCTCGAAGGGCAGGATCAGGTAGAGGCCACGGCGAAGGCGGCACACCCAGCGCTTCTCGCTCAGGCGGGCCAGCATCTTGTTCACCCGGTGGCGGGGTCCTCCGACGATCGCCCGAGCGTCGGCCGTGGTGAAGACCTGCTTGTTTTGGGATGCCAGGGTGAGCAGCAGGCGGGCTTCGGTATCTCCCAGTGTTCTTATATCTCTCTCACTCATAATCCCCTCTTTGGGGTATTATTATAGAACAAAATGTAAATTCCACCAAACCATCAGACAGGGAAGTTAGAGCAATCACATTGTTGACGCAACCCGGCCGCTCGCACCTCGCTGTCGCTTGGCAAGCAATTTGTCGCGGTGTATACTGGTTTTGCACCACGCTCCGGAGGATGCATATGGATCCCATATCCCTGCTTGCCGCGGCTCTCGCCAGTGGGTTGATCCAGGTGGGAGAGAAACTGCTGGAAAAGGGAATCGTTGACCCCGCCCTGGAGCCCGCCACCGAACTTCTCAAGAAGTGGCTCCAGCGGCCCTACCGCAAGGTGGAGGAGGACCAGGCGCTGCGGGAGGCGATCCGGGCGGCGCTGGAGGTGGCCGGCGTCCCCACCGACGACCCGGACGAAGTGGCCGGCTGGCTGAAGCGGGTGGGGCTCGACCGCTTGCTGGCGATAGAGGCTCGGGCTCTGCGGGCATTGTTAAGAAACCCGCCGGAGGT
>CAZOLN010000208.1:0-2408 GCA_964580565.1 uncultured Anaerolineales bacterium | reverse complement strand
TGGGAGAGGGGGGAGGGTGGCCCGCCATCGGCGGGCCGGGTGGGGGGTGAGGGCCGGCAGGTACCTCTCCCCAGTTTTCTGAGGTTCGAGACTTGCCCTCCGCCCGACGTGGTGGTAAACTGGGCACACCATTTTGCCAAAGGAGTATGCGCGATGGGAGATCCACGTGTAGAGAGGCTCGCAGCCGTTCTCGTTCGCTACTCTACCCACGTTGAACCGGGAGACCTGGTCCTGATCCGGGGCATGCCGGCGGCGGAGCCTTTGCTTCTGGCCGTCTACGAAGAGGTCCTCAAGGCTGGGGGGCATCCCCACCTGCAGGTCAGCCTGCCGGGGGTGGATGAGGCTTTCTTCCGTTTGGCGTCCGACGAGCAACTGGAGTTTATCTCCCCGCTTCAGAGGATGATCGTCGAGGAGTTCGACGCTCTGATCAGCGTCCGCGCTCACACGAACACCCGTGAACTGAGCGGGATCGATCCGGAACGCCAGCGGCGCCACAACAAGGCGATGGCCCCCTTGATGAAGACCTATATGCAGCGGGGAGCCACCGGTGAGTTGAAGTGGGTCGGCACCCAGTATCCCACCCCCGCCTACGCTCAGGAGGCGGATATGAGCCTCCGCGACTATGAGGATTTCGTCTACCGGGCTTGCTTCTGCGACCAGGAGGACCCCGTGGCCCGCTGGCAGGAGGTCCACGATATGCAGCAGCGGCTGGTGGAGTGGCTGCGGGGGAAGAAGGAGGTGAAGATCAAGGGGCCCAACGCCGACCTCACCCTCTCCATCGAGGGCAGGGTCTTCATCAACTCCGACGGTCACCACAACATGCCCAGCGGCGAGATCTTCACCGGCCCGGTGGAGGACAGCGCCGAGGGGTGGGTCCGCTTCACCTACCCGGCGATCACCGGCGGTCGGGAGGTGGAGGGGATCGAACTGTGGTTCGAGCAGGGGCGCGTCGTCAAGGCGACGGCGAAGAAGAACGAGGAGTACCTGCTTCAGATGCTGGATACCGACCCCGGTGCCCGCTACCTGGGAGAGTTCGCCATCGGCACCAACAACGGGATCCAGCGGTTCACCAAGAACATCCTCTTCGACGAGAAGATCGGCGGCTCCTTCCACCTGGCGATCGGAGCGGGTTACCCCGAGACCGGCAGCAAGAACGAGTCCGCCATCCACTGGGATATGATCTGCGATATGCGGGACGGCGGAGAGATCTACGTGGACGGCGAACTCTTCTACCGGAGCGGGGAGTTTATGATCTGACCGTCGTGGAGGGCAGAGGATGGACGGGCGGGGACCTTCCCCGCCCGTTTGCTTTCACGGTGTTATCCAGAAGTATGGGGTCGGGGTGGGCGCGGGCATCTGGCAGATCATCGCCTGGCCGATGAGGGTGTGGTATTTCGGCCGATCCGGCCCCAGGCTTAACGCCCGCTCCAGCATCTCCTTGGCCTTACCGCACCGACCGGTGTGGAGATAGGCAGCCCCCAGCCCGCCGAAAAGGTCGGCCGGTGGGGTGTCGGAGACCTGGTACAACGACTGGTCGCCCTGTTCGGTCAGCGCCTGCGCCTGCTCGTAGCAGAGAAGAGCCTCCGGCCAGGCCCCGTCGGCGGCGTAGGCCTCCCCCAGCGCGAACCACAACGCTGCCGGCCCTCCCTCCTCCAACGCTCCGGCGAGGACAGCGATGGCGCTGCGGGGAACCCCCAGGGTGAGGAGGGCCTGACCCCGGAAGTATGCAGCCATCGGGTCGTCCGGATGACGTCGCCCGTATTCGCGAGCGAGGGCGATCATCTGATCGACGCGCCCTGCCGCCACCGCCGCCCGCCAGCGGGCGGGGAACAGCGCGTCCGCCAGCGAGGGGTCCAGCCGCACCGCCTCTTCGTAGGCGTCGAGGGCCTTGTGGCTGTCTCCGAAGCCCAGCCGCAGCACCTCTCCCAGCAAGGCGTACGCCTCTCCGTTCGTCGGATCGGCCGCGATGGCTGCCTGGGCATCTGCCAGCGCGGCCTCCGCTTTCCCCGTCGCCAGGTAGAGCGCGCCGCGCTCCACGCGGGCCGGCGCAAAGGATGGGTCGATCTCAACGGCCTGGGAGAAGGCCAGCAGAGCCTTCTCGACGTCGCCGGATGTGCGGTAGGCCAGCCCTGCCTCGTAGTAGACCGCAGGGCCGAGGGGGACCGGCGTCGGGCTGGGCGAAGGGGTGGGGGAGGGCAGGAGCGGCGAAGCGGTCGGCTGGGGAGACGCGCAGCCGCCCACCAGAAGCAGCAGAGAGAGGAGCCCCAGGAACCTCCGGAAGACCATCGGGGATATTGTACCACCGATGGGGGGTCCTGACCAATTCCACGGGCCTGCAGGGGTGGGACAACGAATCCTGAACGAATTAACGAATCGGGGATGGGCCTCCGATTCGTTAATTCTATGGT
>CAZOLN010000207.1:0-2412 GCA_964580565.1 uncultured Anaerolineales bacterium | reverse complement strand
CTGCACCCCGCAGGTCCGCACCCTCCAGATCCACACCCCGCAGGTCCCGACCCGCTCCCCCTTCGTTCACCAGCGACCAGACCAACCGGTACTTCCCAGCCAGCCGCGTCCCCTCGTCCAGCAACACGCCCCGCAGGTCCGCACCCTCCAGCCGGGCATCCGTCAGATCCGCTCCCCGCAGATCCGCGCCCCGCAGGTCCGCTCCCCGGAGATCGGCCTCGATGAGGCACACCTCCTGCAGGTTCGCCCCTCTCAGATCCAATCCGCGCAGGTCCGCACCCGCCAGGTCCATTCCACTGAGGGTCGCCCGCTGGAAATCCCGCTCCTCCGGCCTCCTTCGGACGAGCCGCCACCACAGCCACCACCGCTCGTCGACATCGGTCGTCTCGTCCAGCCGGGCATCCCGCAACTGATCCAAGGCCACTTTCGCCGCACGCAGGCTTGCACCCCGGAGGTCGGTCCCGGTGAGGATGGCAGCCTGCAGATCGGCGTCGACCAGGTTCGCATCCCGCAGGTCCGCCTCCGTCAGATCGGCCGATCGGAGGTTGGCCCGGTGCAGGTCGGCACCTCGCAGCACAGTGCCCCGCAGCCGTGCTCTGCGGAGGTCGGCGCCGGTCAGGTCGACCTCGCTGAGGTCGGCCCCCTCCAAGACAGCCTCCTGCAGGTTCGCCACGCTGAGGTCCGCCGAGCGAAGATCGGAGCCGCTGAGATCGACCCCGCGGAGATCGACTCCCCGCAGGTCGGCCCCGCGAAGATCGGCCTGGCGGAGGTCCACACCTTCCGCACCGACGTTGACCACCTGCCAAACCTGCCGCCACTTCTCATCGATGCGGGTTCCCTCATCCAGCAGCACCCCCCGCAGGTCGACGCCGGACAACTGCACCCCGGACAGATCTGCGCCGCGAAGGTCCGCCCCCACCAAGATCACGGCGGTCAGGTCGGTCTCGCTCAGATCGGCGCCACGCAGGTCGGCGTTGCTCAGATTCGCCCCGTTCAGGCTCGCCCCCCTGAGCCACGCCTCTTTCAGATCGGCGCCGTCCAGGTCGGCGTCCGCCAGATCGGCATCCCGCAGATCCGCACCGCTGAGGTCCACCCCGCGCAGGTCCTGGCCCGCCCCACCTTCGTTGACCAGGTTCCAAACCCGGTACCACTTCTCGTCCAGCCTCGTCTGGTCGTCCAGCACCACACGGCGCAACTGCACCCAGCGGAGATCGGCCTCCGTCAAATCAGCCCCTCGCAGGTCGGCATCCCGCAGATCGGCGGTGTTGAGGTCGGCGAGGCTGAGGTCGGCCCCCCGCAACACCGCGCCGCTCATCTGCGCCCCGCTCAACACGGCAGCGCCCAAGTCCGCCCCCGTCAGTTCCGCCCGACGGAGGTCGGCTCCCTGGAACACGGCTTCCCGAGCATCCACGTTCGTCAGTTCCGCGTCGCTCAGGTCGGCACCGCGAAGAGAGGCGTTGCGCAGGGTGGCCTCGGCGAGGCGTGCGCCGGCGAGATGCGTGCCATCGAGAACCGCACCTGTCAGATCGGACCGCGTGAAGTCCGCCCCGGGGAAGGCTGCCTCGGAGAGGTCGGCGCCCGTCAAATCGGCAGCGCGGAACATCGCCTCCGTGCCCCAGGCGCCCCGCAGCGTTGCCTTGCACAGCCGAGCGTCGGTCAGGTCCGCCCGTTCGAGGAGGGCACCGGTGAGGTCGGCCCCCGTCAGATCGGCCCCCCGCAGGTCGGCAGAACGGAGGTTCGCCCCGCTGAAGTCGACCCCCTGGAGGTTCGCCCCAGCGAAGTCCGCTCCCTCCCAATCACCTCCCGCCCCTCCTTCATTGACCAGCGTCCAGACGAGGCGGTATTTCTCCTCCAGCCGGGTCTCCCCGTCCAGCCGCGCATCCCGCAGGTCGGCGCCGTCCAAGGCCGCACCGGTGAGATCGGCCCCGCGGAGATCCGCCCCTCGAAGATCCGCCCCTCGGAGGTCGGCGTCCCGCAGGTCGGCGGAACGGAGGTCGGCGGAGCGGAGGTCGGCGCCAGCCAGATCGACGCCGATGAGCAGCGCATCCGAGAGCCGGGCTCCCCGCAGGTCCCGACCAGACCCGCCCTCGTTGACCAGGCTCCAGATCAGGAGCCACCCCTCGTCGATGCGGGTTGCCTCATCCAGGACCGCGCCCCGCAGGTCGGCGCCAGTGAGATCGGCCTGCCGGAGATCCGCGCCTCGCAGGTCGGCCTCGCTGAGATCACACCGTTGGAGCAGCGCTCCCTGCAGATCGGCCTCTGCCAGCCGGGCGCCGCCCAACCGGGCCTCCCGGAGATCGACGTTACGCAGGTCAGCACCGCCAAGGTCCACATCCCGCAGGTCCCGACCCGCTCCCCCCTCGTTCACCAACGACCAGACCAACCGGTACTTCTCAGCCAGCCGCGTCCCCT
>CAZOLN010000206.1:0-2432 GCA_964580565.1 uncultured Anaerolineales bacterium | reverse complement strand
TACGCGCTCAGCCATCCCCCTCCTCCTGCAGCAGTGCCCGAACGCGCGGCAGTGCTTCCCGTGCCGCCTGCTCTCCGGCGGCAACGATCTCCGCAGCGCGGGAGAAGCCGGTCAGCACCGTCACGCCGGGCGGGATGGGAGGGCAGATGACGACATCGGGGTGGGCCTGGGCGAGCCGGTGGCGCTGGATCTCTTCCATCATCACGACCAGCGTGCGGTACAGCACCTCGAGGGTCCCCACCAGCCCGTTGGGGATGTAGCGACGGCGGCGCAATGCCTCGACCACGAGGGAGGTCGTGCCGCCGTCCGACGTGACGTCCACGGCGACGACCAGGTCGGCCCCCATCCGCCGCACCACGTCGGCCGGGAGGTTGTTCAACACGCCACCGTCCACCAGCGTCCGCCCCTCCCGCTCCACCGGGGCCAGGACGCCGGGCAACGCAATGGTGGCCCGCACGGCATCCACCACCCGGCCCTCGCGCAGGACCACCTCCTGGCCGCCGTCCAGGTCCACGGCGATCAGTGCCAGTGGTATGCGCAGGTCGTCGAAAGTGCGCTCGCCCAGGTGACCCCTCAGGTATTCGCTCACCTTCTGGCCTTCGAAGAGTCCGCGACGGGGTAGCGGAGGCTCGGCCAGGGTCAGGAGCCGACGCACGCTGCCCATACGCACGGCCTCCTGTTCCATGAAGTCGGGGCTCAGCCCGGCGGCGTACGCCGCAGCGATGAGACCGCCCATACTGGTGCCGGCCAGGCAGTCGATCGGTATGCCCTCCTGTTCCAGGACCTTCAGCACGCCGATGTGGGCCAAACCGCGGGCGCCGCCGCCGCTGAGGGCCAGCCCGACCCCGCGGCTCGATGTTCTCTTTGGTTCACCCATCTTCTCCCTCCGGAACGCTTTCGTCGCCTGCAGCCTTCACGCGCTTCCTGTACGCACGCCAGGCCCGGATGGCTTCCAGAAGATCCTCCTCCTTGAAGTCGGGCCAGTAGACAGGCGTGCTCCAGAAGAAGGCATCTGCCGCCTGCCAGAGCAGGAAATTGCTCAGCCGCTGCTCGCCGCCGGTGCGAATCACCAGGTCGGGGTCCGGCATTTCCGCAGTGTACAGGAAACGCCCGAAGACTGCTTCGTCTATCTCGCCCGGGTTCACCTCCCCGCGCTGCACGGCGCCGATCAGAGACCGGGCAGCATCCGTGATCTCCGCCCGTCCCCCGTAGTTGATCGCCAGGTTGAGAAGGAGGCGATCCCCATGCCGCGTCTCGCGCATCGCCTCCTCCAGTGCGTCCCGCACTCCAGCAGGCAAGCCCTCGCGCCGGCCGATGACGTTCAACCGCACGCCGTTTCGGCGCAACTCGGGTACCTCCCGCTCGGCATACTCGCGGCAGAGCCGCATCAGGAAGTCCACCTCGTTGTGCGGGCGGTTCCAGTTCTCGGTGGAGAAGGTGTACAGGGTGAGCACGCGAACGCCCAATTGACCGCACACTTCGACTATGTGGCGCGCGGTCTGTACACCGGCCCGGTGGCCGGCGGTGCGGGGCAGCCCCCGTGCCTGTGCCCAGCGCCCGTTACCGTCCATGATGATGGCAACGTGACAGGGAACATCGAAATCCCTTTCGGTCATAGCGTGCCTTTCTCTCACCCTCTGGGTAGATGGTATGCCACTGCCAACACGACGGCCCCCAGCACCCATCCCATGGCGATAGAGACGAGTGCGACATCCCGGGCCACGACCAGCAGTACAATGCCCCGCAGGATCAGCAGCGCCGCGGCGGTCAGGAGCAGCCAGAGCCCCCGTCTGGTCTCTTCCGGCAGCGCCTCGACCGTGTTCCGCAGCCAGGCCCAATTCGTCTCATTTGCCAGCCAGACCAGAAGGCCCACGATCAGAGCCGCGACGACCCACAACAGTGCTGAATCCATCCGTTCCCCCTGCCTTCTTATCAAACGAACATCGACTCCCGGAACGTCGACCGTCCATGACCTTGGGGGTGGCGCCTCACCCAATGTCGGCTCTCGGCAGAATCGGGACGCACACGACGCAGAGCCAGACCACCAGGAGGATCAGTGCGGACAGCATTGCGACGCTCAACACCTCGCCTGTGCGGCGTGAGGGCAGAAAGTCCCGTTCCAGCCACGACGTTACCAGCGTACCCATCAGCGCAACCCCCAGGGCGGGAACCGTTGGATCCGGACGGAGCATGCCATTCCTCCGCCGACGTCAGGTGACACCGTCGTGCCCTCCACGCCCGATGCGCAGGCCACCCGCCAGCGGTCTCCACAACCGGCCCACACGGCGCATCCAGGCCGGCGGGAAAGGGGGCGGAGAGGTGGCAGCGACCTCGCGATAGAGACGCTCGTAACGGGCGACGACCCGCTCCATACTGTGCCTCTCGGCCAGACGGCGGGAGGCCGCCCCCATGCGACGTCGCAGGTCGGCATC
>CAZOLN010000205.1:0-2462 GCA_964580565.1 uncultured Anaerolineales bacterium | reverse complement strand
GATGGGAAAGAAGAACCCGCGCAACATCTTCGTCGAGGCGGTACCGAACCTGCCGATGGAAGAACAGCCTGCCGAACTGGTCGAGCGGAAGGGGGTCGGTCATCCCGACTCCATCTGCGACGCGATCATGGAGGCCGTCAGCGTTGAACTCTGCCGGGCGTACCTCGACCACTTCGGCAAGGTCCTTCACCACAACATCGACAAGGGGCTGCTGGTCGCCGGGCGGACCACGCCCGCCCTGGGCGGGGGGCGGGTGGACGAGCCGATGCGGCTGATCTTCGGCGACCGGGCCACCTACGAGTACAAGGGGGTCCGCATCCCCGTGGGAGAGATCGCCGAGGCCACCGCCAAGGCGTGGCTCCGGGGCAACCTCCGCTTCGTCGACCCGGACGTCCACGTCGTCTTCCAGAACGAGATCAAGCCCGGCTCGCCGGAACTGACCGACATCTTCGAGCGGGAGGTGGTGGGGGCGAACGACACCTCCGCCGGGGTCGGATACGCGCCCCTCTCGGAGACCGAGCAACTGGTCCTCGCTATCGAGCGGTACCTGAACTCCACCGCCTTCAAGGCGGCCTACCCGGAGGCGGGGGAGGACATCAAGGTGATGGGCTACCGGTTCGGCCGCCACCTCACCCTCACCGTCGCCCTGGCCTTCGTGGATCGGTTCATCCCGGACGAGAAGACCTACTTCGAGCGGAAGGCGGCCATCCGAGAGGATCTGCAGACCTTCGTGGATCGACAGCGGAGAAAGATCGAGAAGGTCACGGTGGACATCAACACGCTGGACGAGCCGGGGCGGGGCACCGGCGGGATGTACCTGACGGTGCTGGGCACGTCGGCCGAGGGAGGCGACGGCGGGCAGGTGGGACGGGGGAACCGGGTCAACGGCGTCATCGCCTTCAACCGGCCCTCTACCACCGAGGCGGCGGCGGGCAAGAACCCGGTCAGCCACGTGGGGAAGATCTACAACCTCCTCAGCCACGAGATCGCCAACCGGATCTACGTCGAGGTGCCCGGCATCCGCGAGGTGACGGTCTGGCTGTGCAGCCAGATCGGCCAACCCATCGACCGACCGTTGATGGCCGCCGCCCAGGTGATCCTAGAGGAGGGCGTCGCGCTGGAGGACGTTCAGGACCAGGTCAACGAGGTCATCGACCGGGAACTGGCGGGGATCCACCACTTCACCAACCGCCTCATCCACGGCGAACTCACGGTGTGGTGAGGTGAGAGATGCTGGACGGTATGCTGACCAAGGCACAACGCGCGCTGCGGCAGGAGGCACGGGACTTCGTCCGCTGGGTCCCGCGCCAGTTGATCCTGGATATGGACGCCGACCGGGTCCAATACCCCCGCGAGTTCGTCCGGGAGGCAGGGCGGCGTAACCTGCTGGGGCTCCGGTTTCCCCCGGAGTACGGGGGGCGGGGGCTGAGGTGGGAGGATGAGATCGTCGCCATCGAGGAGGTAGGGACGCTGGGGACGGCGCTGGCCTGCGCCTACGTGATGCCCAGCATCGTCGGCGAAGCGCTCCACGCCTTCGGCACCCCGGAGCAGAAGGACCGCTGGCTGCGCCCGCTCCTCACCGGCGAGAAGATCGCCGCCGAGGCCCTCACCGAGCCCCGGGGCGGCTCCGATTTCTTCGGCACGACCACCGAGGCGCGCAGGGAGGGGGATCACTACGTCCTGCGGGGACAGAAGCGGTTCATCGTCGGCGCGGCGGAGGCGGACTTCTTCCTCGTTTATGCCCGCACCAACCCCGATCCTGACGCTCCGCCCCATCGGTCGATCAGCGCCTTCATCGTCGAGCGGGGACCGGGGGTGGAGGTGGAGTACCTCTACGGCCTCCTGGGGACCCGAGGGGGCGGGACGGGGCGGCTGGTCTTTCGGGACGCCCGGGTGCCGGTGGAGAACCGGATCGGCCCGGAGAACGGGGCGGCGGAGATCTTCTATCGGATGATGATCCCGGAGCGGATGACCAGCGCGGCCGGGGCGATCGGGATGGGGCGGGCCGCGCTGGAGGTAGCCGCCCGCTACTCCGACCGGCGGAAGGCCTTCGGCCAGAAGATCCGCCGCTTCGAGGGGGTCAGTTTCAAGATCGCCGACTCCATCACCCTGCTGGACGCCGCCCGCGGGCTGGTCTACGGGGCGGCGCGGAGCATCGACGCCGGGGACGACCCCGGACGGTGCAGAAGGCTGGTCTCCGAGGCCAAGAAGTTCGCCACCGACGTCGCCTGGCAGGTGGTCAACCACGCGATGCAGATCCTCGGCGGCATCGGCTACACCAACGTCTACCCCATCGAGCGGCTGCTGCGGGACACGCGGTTGATCATGATCTGGACCGGCACCAACGAGATCATGAACCTCATCATCCAGCACGAGTATTACAAGGAGGTCCTGGCCCCCCGGCCCGAGGTCCGCGATCCCGAGGCCGACGCGCCGGAGGCGGAGCGGGTGGAGGAGAAGGT
>CAZOLN010000204.1:0-2535 GCA_964580565.1 uncultured Anaerolineales bacterium | reverse complement strand
TCGAACGCGCGACCTTGAACTTAGGAGGTTCCTGCTCTATCCAACTGAGCTACAGGGGCATCCGGCGGGAATTATAGCACAGAGGATCGAGAGAGACAAGGTCGCCTCCCCATCTCCTTGAAGAGCAGGGCCGATATGTTATAATTCGGGATGCAACCCGCTCTCAGCGAGCGAGAAAGGAACCCTTGATGTTCGTTGACGAAGCCATCATCGAGGTCAAAGCCGGGGACGGCGGCAACGGCTGCGTCGCCTTCCGGCGCGAGAAATACGTCCCCTTCGGCGGGCCGGCCGGTGGCGACGGGGGCAAAGGCGGGGATGTGATCCTCTACGTGGACCCCCACCTCAACACCCTCTACCGGTTCACCCGCCGTCGGCACTTCCGCGCCGGGCGGGGTCAGCACGGCCGGGGGAAGAACCAACACGGAGCCTCCGGAGCCGACCTGCGCATCCCCGTACCGCCCGGAACCCTCGTCCGCGACGCGGAGACCGGCCAGATCCTGGCCGACCTGACCGAACCCGGTCAGGAAGTGATCGTGGCGCGAGGAGGGCGCGGCGGGCGGGGCAACGCCCGGTTCGCCACCCCCACCAACCAGGCCCCCCGCATCGCGGAGAACGGGGAGCCGGGAGAGGAACGGACCCTCAAACTGGAACTGAAACTGCTGGCCGACGTCGGCCTGGTAGGCAAGCCCAACGCGGGCAAGTCCACCCTCCTGGCCGCGGTCACCGCCGCCCGGCCCAAGATCGCCCCCTACCCCTTCACCACCCTCGCCCCCCACCTGGGGGTCGTCGTCCTGGACGAACAGACCGACTTCGTGATGGCCGACCTGCCCGGCCTGATCGAGGGGGCCAGCCAGGGGAAGGGGTTGGGCCACGAGTTCCTGCGCCACGTCGAACGGACCCGCCTCCTCGTCCACCTCCTTGACGGCAGCGCGCCCGACCCCATCGGCGACTTCTACGCCATCAACGAGGAACTGGCCGCCTTCGGCCACGGGCTGGCCCAGAAACCCCAGATCGTCGCCTTCAACAAGATCGACATACCCGAGGCGCGGGAACGCTGGCCGGAGGTCAAGGAGCGGCTGGAGGCCGAGGGGTACGAGGTCTTCGCCATCTCCGGCCTGACCCGCGAGGGCGTGCGTCCGCTCCTCTGGCGGGCGGCGCAACTGCTGGAGGAACTGCCCCGCGAGCCGATCATCACCCACGAGGTCCCCGTGTTCCGCCTGGAGGACGATGAACGGGACTTCTGGGTCGAGCGGGAGGAGGACGGCTGGCGGGTGCACGGCCGTCGGGTGGAGCGACTGGCGGCGATGACCCCCTTCGAACTGGACGAGGCGGTCTATCGGTTCCAGCGCGCGCTGGAGGCGATGGGCGTGGTGGACGCCCTGCGCGAGGCGGGGGTCCAGCCGGGCGACACCGTCCGCATCGGCCGGAAAGAACTGGTCTGGGAGGAATGACGGTGCGGTTGGGCGTCCTCGGCGGCACGTTCGACCCGCCCCACTACGGCCACCTGCACCTGGCGCAGGTCGGCCTCGACCAGTTGAGCCTGGACCGCGTCCTCTTCGTCCCGGCGGGACAGCCTCCCCACAAACCGGACCAACCCATCACCCCCGCCCTCCACCGCGAGGCGATGGTCTCCCTGGCGATCGCCGACAACGAGAAATTCGCTCTCTCCCGGGCCGACCTGGATCGACCCGGCCCCCACTACACCGCCGACATGCTCGCCATCCTGCGCCGGGCCTACCCAGAGGCCGACCTGTACTTCCTGATGGGCAGCGACGGCCTGGCCCAGTTCCTCACCTGGCACGACCCCGCCCGCATCGCGGCCCAGGCGTGGCTGGCGGTGCTGCCCCGCCCCGGATGGGAGGCCGATCTGGAGGTGCTGGAGAAGGCGATCCCTGGCATCCGCGACCGGATCGTGTGGCTAGAGGGAAGAATGGTGGACGTCGCCGGGACCGAGATCCGCCGCCGGATCGCCGAGGGGTGGCCCATCGCCGGGATGGTCCCCCCGGCCGTGGAGGCGTACATCCGCAGACACCACCTCTACGGAGGGCAGCAGCCATAGGCCCTACGATCGCCCCACCGGATTGCCGCCGCTGTCCGACGCTGGCCGCCAACCGGAACCGCGTGGTCGGCGGCTACGGGGCCGTCCCGGCCGCGGTGATGTTCGTCGGCGAAGCGCCGGGCCGCCACGGGGCGGACATCACCGGCGTCCCCTTCACCCGGGATCGGTCCGGCCGCCGCCTCCAAGCCCTCCTGATCCGGCTGGGCCTCTCCCTGGAGGACGACCCCACCGTCGAGCGGCCGCGCCTGCGGGGCTGCTACCTGACCAACGTGGTCCGCTGCAACCCGCCGGGGAACCGCCGCCCCACCGTCTCGGAGACGGCCGCCTGTCTGCCCTACCTGCTGGAGGAGATCGCCCACGTCCGTCCCCGCATCCTGGTGCCGGTCGGCCTGCTAGCCTCCCGGGCCCTGCTGGGGTGGCTGGGGCTGCCCGCGGGGCGGATGCGGGATCTCCACGCCCGCCCCATCCCCGTCCCG
>CAZOLN010000203.1:0-2563 GCA_964580565.1 uncultured Anaerolineales bacterium | reverse complement strand
GGTGGGCTTCGGACACGCGTTCGGACATCGTTTTTCACCACGGAGGCACAGAGGGCACGAAGTTCTCTTCCCTAAATCCGAACATTCCTCTGTGCCCTCTGTGTCCCTGTGGTTTTTCCACACCCCGAAAGAGACTCTATGCCCTGTGGTCCGCCCTAGAAGTACTCCTCGTACCCCTCGATCCCCAACTCCTCCCGCACCGTCCGCAGTTCGCGGCGGAGGTTGAGGTTGATGGGAACACCCTGTGTGCGGATCATCTTCTCTTTCTCGTACTCCTTTTCGCCAGCGACGTAGATCCGGTTGTGGCCGGGGGCCTTGCGGGCGTCCTGCAGCGCGCGTAGGATGGCCCCGGTGATGCGGCGGAACTCCTCCAGCGGCAGGAAGTGCTCGACGTCGATGGCGAGGAAGAAGTGGCCGAGCATGTAGGGGCGGCGGGTGCCGTCGGGGGCGTATCCCAGGAGGTCCTTCATAAACACCCCGCCGGAGAGGGCGGAGGAGAGGATCTCCACCATCACCCCCAGCCCGTACCCCTTGTGGCCGCCCATCTCCTCCCCTGCGCCGCCCAGCGGCAGGAGCGCCGCTTTCGCCGCCCCCAGGTCCCGCAGGATCCGCTCCGGGTCGGTGAGGGGGTTGCCGTGCTCGTCGATCACCCAGCCCTCCGGCACCGGCTTCTCGGCACGAGCCATCACCTCAATTTTGCCCCGCTGCGTGATCGGCGTGGCAGCGTCGAAGCAGAAGGGATACGGCAGGTCGGTCGGGGCAGCGAAGGCGATGGGGTTGGTCCCCAGCATCGGCTCGGTGCTGAAGGTGGGGGCGACGGCGGGACGGGCGTTGGTCACCGTCAGGCCGATCATCCCCTCAGCGGCCGCCATCAGCGGGTAGTAGCCTGCGATGCCGAAGTGGGTGGAGTTGCGCACCGCCACCGCCCCTACCCCGTACCGCCGTGCCTTCTCCATCGCCAGCCGCATCGACCGGTAGGCGATGACATGGCCCATCCCGTGGTGGCCGTCCACCAGCGCCGTCGTCTCCGTTTCCTTCACTACCTCGAAGTGGGTCTGCGTGAACTGCACCCCCGCCTTGATGCGGTCGTAATAGTATTTCAACCGGCCGATGCCGTGGGATTCGATCCCCCGCAGGTCGGAGGTGATGAGGACGTCGGTGCAGATGCGGGCGTCCTCCTCCGGGACCCCCAGGGCCTGGAATACGTCCATCATGAAGTTTTCGACGATATGGACCGGAACATATATTACGTCGCCCATCTTTCGCCTCCTCTAGGATAGGGCCGCAGGGGCGCGGAAAGTGCGAAGCGGACTTGCCTCGGCGTCCCCTGCGGTCGGTCTTGTCCGGTCGCAGGGGGCGCGGGGACGCGCCCTCCCGTCCTCTCTTCACGGTGGGAGGGATTATACCCCCGTCGGTTGGCGGCAACAAGCCCGTTGGGGCAGGAGGATTGCTGACGACCCTTGGGCTTTTGGACACGGGTTCGGACAGCCATCGTTTTTCACCACAGAGGCGCAGAGGGCACAGAGAAACCTCAAAAACTGAGAAACTCTGTGCTCTCTGGGCCTCTGTGGTTTTCCCATCGGGAGGCCATGTCCGAACTCGCGTCCGAACCTCAGAGAGTTCGCCTTGACAGTTCCTCGCTTATAGTTTATACTATACCCCAGTAGGGTATATCCAAACCGTTGAGCGGTGAGGAGGGAACGAATGCCGGTGTACGAGTATCGATGCAAGAAGTGCAACGCCAAGTTTGAGAAGTTCGTTCGCTCTCTCTCGGCTCAGAACGTAGTGCAGTGCCCTCGCTGCGGGAGCGAGGAGGTGGAGAAAGCGCTCTCCCTGTTTGGGGTTGGTAGTCCTTCCCGATCCACCCCGTCCTCCTCTTCCTGCACCACGGGCTCTGTCTGAGGGCTCCCGTAGCGAGAGGCCGGGGGCCTCGAGGATGGGGAGAATGGGCGTTCAAGATCCGGCGGTGAAAGCGGACCTGCTGAAGCGGCTGCGGCGCATCGAGGGGCAGACGCGGGGTGTGGCCCGGATGATCGAGGATGGGCGAGATTGCCAGGAGATTCTTCAGCAACTGGCCGCTATCCGCTCTGCGGTCTATCAGACCAGCCTCCGGTTGATGCGCTCGTTCGCTATCGAGTGTATCCACGCCTCCGAGGACTCACCCGAGGAGGCGGTTGAGGCACTGATCAAAGCGCTCTCCCGCATTTCGTAATGTGCGATCCATAACAAGGAGGTTTTCCGATGGCTTTACTGGATGACGATGTTCGTCAGCAAGTGGTGGAATTTCTGAAGGATCTGGCCGGGCCGGTCCGCCTGGTGATGTTCACCCAGGAGTTCGAGTGTGAGTACTGCACCGAGACCCGCCAGTTGGTCGAGGAGCTCGGCGAGTTGTCCGATCTGATCACCGTCGAGGTGTACGACTTCCAGGCCGACAAAGAGAAGGCGGAGGAGTTGGGGATCGACAAGATCCCGGCCATCGCCGTGATCGGCAAAGAGGACTACGGCGTCCGTTTCTACGGCATCCCCTCTGGCTACGAGTTCACCTCTCTCCTGCACGCCATCC
>CAZOLN010000202.1:0-2621 GCA_964580565.1 uncultured Anaerolineales bacterium | reverse complement strand
AGGTGGACGGCCTCTTCGTCTGCGACGGTAGTGTGCTTCCTGCACCGCCCGGCGCACCCCCGGTCCTGACCATCGTCAGCCTGGCCAAGTGGCTAGCGAAAAGGCTGGCAGCGTAGTGGAAGATCCCTTCGACCTTTGACACTTTTTTGAGACCCTTGTGGTATGCTTCCTGTGTCGGCCGTCATCGCGTAGGGATCGCTTGTCCAGGGGGCCAATTGGGTGTCTCAAAAACAGGGATCGTCCACTCCGATCAATACCTTCATCGTCCGCTTCTGGCGCGAGGTTGAGGCCGGGCGGGTTCGCTGGGGTGGACGGGTGCAACACATCCAGTCGAGGGAGCAGGCCGCGTTCGTAGACGAGGCCGGCCTGCTGGCCTTCGTCCGACGCTGGATTCAGATGCCGCACGGGGCAGAGGAGAATCGGAGAGAGGATCGGGAAGGGGGTTGATATGGAGTCTTTTCACTTGCGCCCATTCGCGCCGCAGGACGGGCCGGCCTTCGATCGACTGCAGTTGGAGAGCCCGGATACCGGGCGCATCCACTTCACCTACCATTACCAGATCGACCCCTACGCCGCGCTCCACGCCCGGCAGGGCGACTTCCTGGGCGTCGTGGCCGAGGTGCCCGGGCACGACGGCCTGGTGGGCGCGTGCCTGGTGGACTTCAGGGAGGCCCAGATCGAAGGCGCGCTGCGGCCCTGCGGCCTGCTGAACACCCTCGTCGTGCACCCCGAGTTCCGGCGGCGAGGCATCGCCACGGCGTTGGTGACCTGGTGTGTGCAGGCCGCCCGGGAGCGGTTCGGCGATGAGGGGGTCGTCTGGGCGCTGATCCAGCGGGGCAACGTCGGCTCGGTGCGCACGCTGACCAAGCACCTGCGCCAGACCATCCCCGAGCGCGTCGTCAGCATCCCTATAAAGGTGCGGAGCAGGCCCCCCAGGCCGGTGGAGGGCTGGCACGTGCGCGAGGCGGACGAGGACGACCTGCCTCAGGTGGCGGAGCGGATGAACCGCTTCTACGACGGCTACAACTTCTACCGGCCGCAGACCGCCGACACCCTGGCCCAATGGCTGACCACCTCCCCCTTCGAGACCCCCTTCCGCCGCTACCTGGTCCTCACCGACGGCGCGGGGGAGATCCTGGCCGGAGCAGGGGTGGAGGAGGGGTACCGCCTGGGCACGCTCCACGTCGAGGACATGTCCCCCTCCCTGCGGGTCCTGAACGGGCTGTTGCGGCTGGTCCCGGCGGACGGGGTCTCCAAGGGCCTGACCCTCACCAAAGTGTGGCACGCGCCCGGGCAGGTCTGGGCCGCGCGCTACCTGGTGGAGAGCATCTGCTGGCAATGGCGGGATCAGGCCACGATGGCCGCGGCCCACGTCGACCTTGAAAGCCCCCTGATCCGCGTCTTCCCCCTGCGGCCCTGGACACCTGCTCCCCGTCTTTCTGTGGTGGCGGCGGGGCCCGTGGCCCTCTCCCCCGAACGTTACATCGCGTACTAGAAGCCTCCCGCAGGTTCGTAACCTGCGGGAGGCTCTGAAAGGACAGGATGGATGGAACACCACGGAGGCACAGAGGACACGGAGGAACCCGGGAGAACAGAGAGAAACTCTGTGTTCTCCGTGCCTCTGTGGTGAAATAAGGAGTCCGTTGATGGAAACAGGCGTTTTGACCTCTTCCCGACGGGCGACGGCGCGGGGCTTCCGGACCTTCCTCGTCATCTGGGCCGGGCAACTGGTGTCGCTGGTCGGCTCCGGCCTGACCGGCTTCGCCCTGGGCGTGTGGGTGTACCAGCGCACGGGGTCGGTCACCCAGTTCGCGCTGATCTCGCTCTCCACCGCGCTGCCGGGCATCCTGTTCTCGCCCATCGCGGGCGCGCTGGTGGACCGGTGGGATCGGCGCTGGGCGATGATCCTCAGTGACGCGGGCGCGGGCCTATGCACCCTGACGATGGCTGTCCTGCTCCTCCTGAACCGCCTCCAAGTGTGGCACATCTACCTCGCGATGGCGGCCAGTGCGGCCAACTTTGTGGTGGGGATCGTCGGGGTGCTGTTCACCCCCCTGGTATTGAGTTTCACCACCACCGCTGTCCTCGGCCTGCTCCTCTCCGTCGGGGGCGGCGGCTTTCTGACCGGCAGCCTGGCGATGAGCATATGGGGCGGTCCGAAGCGCCGCGTGTACGGGGTGTTGGGCTTCAACCTGCTGCTGGGCACGGTCCTGTTCGCGGCCGGGTTCCCGCCGCGCGCCTGGATCCTGGGCCTCGCCGCCTTCCTTGCCTACTTCAGCCTGCCGATGATCAACGGCTGCAGCCAGGCGATCTGGCAGAGCAAGGTCGCCCCCGACGTCCAGGGGCGGGTCTTCGCCGTCCGCCGGATGGTCGCCTGGGCCTCCTTGCCGCTGGCGTACCTCGCGGCCGGCCCCCTGGCCGACCGGGTCTTCGAGCCGCTGATGGCCGAGGGCAGTCCGCTGGCGGGCAACGTCGGCCGCGTCATCGGGGTGGGGGTGGGCCGTGGCATCGGGCTGCTGTACATCCTCCTGGGGTTCCTGCTCCTGCTGGCGACGGCGGCGGCGTACCTGTACCCCCGGCTGCGGGAGGTGGAGAGAGAACTGCCGGATGTTGTTGTCGAG
>CAZOLN010000201.1:0-2632 GCA_964580565.1 uncultured Anaerolineales bacterium | reverse complement strand
AAAGCGACTTAGGATTATAACACAGGGCGGGGGAAGCGCAATGGTTTGTGCTGGAGTTTGACCCGAAGTTGGACCCTCAGGAGCTGCGCATCCCGATGGGCGGGCCTACCGACGGACCCTCGGCCACCTGGAACGAAAGCCATGGCGACGCGGCCTGGATCTCGACAAGACGGCGATAGAGGCCGTTCCGTGCCATCAGTTCACGGTGGGTGCCCATCTCCGCGATCCGTGTCCCTTCCAGGACAACGATCAGATCGGCGTTGCGCACCGTGGAGAGGCGATGGGCGATAATGATCGTGGTCCGCCCTTCCATCAGACGCTCGAGAGCCTGCTGGATGAGAGCCTCGGTCTCCGGATCAACCGAAGAGGTCGCCTCGTCGAGGATGAGGATAGGGGCATCTTTCAGCACAGCGCGGGCGATGGCGATCCGCTGCCGCTGCCCGCCGGACAGTTTCACCCCGCGCTCGCCGATGAGAGTGTCGTATCCCTGAGGGAGACGGTCGATGAACTCTTGGGCGTTGGCGATCTCGGCAGCCTCGATCATCTCCCTCTCGGTAGCGTCCGGACGGCCGAAGAGGATGTTCTCCCGCACGGTCCCGTGGAACAGGAACACGTCCTGGGTGACGATGCTGATCTGCTGGCGCAGGCTTCTCAGAGCGAGATCGCGGATGTCGTATCCATCCAGCGTGATCGCCCCCTCGCACACGTCGTAGAACCGGGGGATCAGGCTGGCGAGCGTCGTCTTGCCCACCCCGGTCGGCCCGACCAGCGCGACCACGGTCCCGGGCGGAATGTCCAAGTTGATGTCCTGCAGGACGGGATCGCCCTCCCTGTACCAGAAACTGACGTTGTGGAAGCGGATCGCGCCTCGTGCCCGCCCCTTCAGTTCGATCGCATTAGGTCGCTCCACAATCTCAGGCTGTTCGTTAAGCAGCTCCTCGACCCGCTCCGCGCCGGCCAGGGCCTGCTGCACATTCTCCCACGCCTGGCTCAACACACGCACCGGTTGGTAGAGCATCTCCAGGTAGAGGAAGAAGGCCACTAGGTCCTCGATCGCCAGGGTTCGGTTCAACACGAGACGGCCGCCGAAGTAGATGAGCACGATGGTGCCCAAGGAGGAGGAGAACTCGACGAAGGGATGGAACATCGCCATCAGCCGGAGGGCGCGGAGGAGAGAATCACGGTAACGAACGATGCGATCCCAGATGCGAGCCGCCTCGACGTCCTCGCGGGTGAAGGCCTTGATCTCCCGAATGCCCGAGAGGTTGTCGTTCAACATGGCGTTGAGTTCGCCCAGTTCCGCCTGCCGCCTGCGGAAGGCTGGTCGGACGTACTTGGAGAAGCCTCGCATCGCTAGGACGATGAGGGGTACGGGGATCATACTCAGCAGGGTGAGTTGCCAGCTGATGTGAAGGAGAACGGTTGACACCCCGACGAACATCAGCAGGTTCACCACGACATCCGGTATCGCGTGGGCGATCAGCTGCTCCAGAAGGTCGGAGTCGTTCACCATGCGCGACATCAGCTGACCGACCTGTCGATCCTCGTAGAAACGGAGGGACAGCCGCTGAAGGTGGTTGTAGAGGTCGCGGCGCACATCGGCGACGACGTTCCAGCCCGCGACGTGGGCCATATAACTGCGCAGGAAGCGAAGAACGCCTCGGGCTGCGAAGAGGATGAGGGTAGCCACCGCCAAGCGGGCGATGAAGTCGACCGATTCCGGACTCGCGTTGGGGTCGGTGACCGTGGCGACCATGTCACGCACCAGCCACGGGGTCAGCAACTGCACACCCACGAGCGCGAGCATGCTGACCACCGTCACGCTCAGCGGTCGAACGTACCGACGGGCGATGTTCAAAACGAAACGGATCGCTCTCATCTTTTGATTCTCCCCCCTAACCCCTTCTCAGAAGAGGGACGGACGGTCCCTTCTGCAACCTCACCACAGGATACAACCTCCTCTCCGATCACCGCCCGCAGGTTGTCTCGCACCCGCAGGAGCAGTTTAAGGAGAAGGACGCGCTCCTCGGGGCTGAACCCGGTGAACGCCTCCCGCTCCAGCACCTCCCAGGTCCGTTCCACATCTGCCCGGACGGCCCGACCGGACGGCGTAAGGTACACACGGGAGACCCGTTGATCTTCCGGATCCGGCTCCCGTCGGAGAAAGCCGGCCTTTTCCATCCGGCTGACCATCTTGGTGATCGTCGCCGGCTGCACGCAGAGCCGCCGGGCCAGTTCCGTCTGCGTCATTCCCTCCCGTTCCCACAGCGCACGCAGGAGGGCCGGCTGCCCACGGTGCAGGCCCAGCGCATGCAACAACGCCCGCATCCGCCTATGCTTCAGCCGACACACCTCGGCGAGAACCCTCTCCAACCGCTCAACCTGGTCCATTTTCCCATCCGGTCCAACCATATTGTTAGTCGTCAAAATATCAGACGGCTAAATCATAAACCGGACCGCGCCGGGTGTCAAGGCGGGGCTTCGCGCATCTCTCCGCTTTGAGGTATAATTGTAGGGAAGACGACGAGGAGGATGGCCTTGGAAATCGGGAACGTCCAACAGGTAGACATCGAACAAGAGATGCGCAGCGCCTATCTGGACTACGCGATGAGCGTCATCGTGTCGCGGGCGC
>CAZOLN010000200.1:0-2661 GCA_964580565.1 uncultured Anaerolineales bacterium | reverse complement strand
TCCAGCCCCGCCGCGAAGGCCGCCAACAGCCGCGCGGCCCGCTCCACGTCCTTAACCGCCACCGTCTCCACCGGCTGGTGCATGTACCGGACCGGGATGGAGACCAAGCCGGTGGGCACTCCCTCCCGGGCCACCTGAATGGCCCAGGCATCTGTGCCGCTGCGGCCGGGGGTGGGCTCGATGTGGTAGGGGATCTCCTGGGCCTCGGCGGTCGCCTTCAGCCGCTCCACCACCTGGGGATGGAAGTTGGGGCCTAGGCTGATGGTCGGCCCCTCCCCCAGCGGAAACGTCTCGTCCGCAGGAACCCCCGGCTGCCGTCCGAACGTCACATCCACCGCCACCGCCAGGTCCGGCGCCACGCCGTAAGCGCTGGTCGCTGCGCCGTACAGCCCCACCTCCTCCTGCACCGTCGCCACGGCCACCACGTCCCAGGCATGATCGACCCGACCCAACTGCTCCAACGCCAACGTCACCGCCGCCACCGACGCCCGGTTGTCCAGCGCCTTCCCGGCCACCAACCCGTTCTTCAGTTCGACCAACTGGCGGTCGAAGGAGATGGGATCCCCAACGCGGACCCACTTCCGGACCTCCTCCTCCGAGAGCCCGAGGTCCACGAACAACTCCTCCCACGGGACCGGCTTCTTCCGCTGCTCCTTGGGGACCACGTGGGGAGGGCGCATCCCCACGATGCCGGGAAGGTCCCGCCGGCCGTGGACTACGACCAGCGTCCCCGGGAGCACCCTCCGATCCGCCCCGCCGACGCGGGTGACGCGCAGGAACCCCTTCTCAATCCCGGTCACCCGCAGGCCGATCTCATCCATATGGGCAGCCAGCATCAGCCGGGGGCGCGGCTCGGGGCCCGACCCCCGCTTCAGCCCGATGAGGCTCCCCAGCCCGCCCTCGCGGAGGTCGTCCACAAGCGGGGTCCACAGCCGCCGCACCAGTTCCCGGATCGACCCCTCACAACCGGCCAGGCCAGGGGTCTCCGAAAGTTCCTTCAAGAGGGGGATCGTTTCCATTTCATCTCCTTGAACCCGCGCTCAGGGGGTGATCGTCACCGTTGCGGTGACGGTAGGGGTGACGGTGAAAGTAGGGGTAGGACTGACGGTGAACGTAGGCGTCGGCGTAGGCGTGAAGGTGTCGGTCGGAGTCGGCGTGACGGTCTCGGTCGGCGTGGGCGTGGCTGTGTCGGTCGGAGTCGGCGTGGAGGTCTCCGTCGGCGTAGGGGAGGAGGTGGCCGTGGAGGTAGGCGTGGCCGTCGACGTAACGGTCGGCGTCGGCGTATTCGTCGGCGTGGGGGTATCCGTCGGCGGGAACCACTGGGTCGGCGTCGGCTCCAGGGTGCGGGTGGGTGAGGCCGGAGGCAACGTGGGCGTCTCGGTAACCACGGTCGGCGTCGGCGTCGGGGTGGGCTGGGCGGTGGTCGAGAGGGCGTAGAGAAGGACAAACCCCAGGCAGTAGCAGGGAAGGGTCAACAGGATAATGGCGATCAGGGCAAGATGGATCGGACGGGTCTCTCTCATCGTCGAACTCCGGGGGTATGATAACACCGACTTCGGCGGTTGTCAACGCGCGCCTGACCCCTCGTGCACGCACGGAGGCGTAGCCGCGACACTACCGGGACGCCGGAGCCAGGTCGCGCCAAGCGGGGAGGCCACCGGCCCCCTCCGCAGCCCTCGCCGCCCGGGCCACCGCCAAGGCGACCGCCTCGGCGGCGTAGGCACCGACCAGGTTGACGTCGGCCCGCTTGTTGCCGGTAGAGAGTGCGAAAAGGGTGTCCCCGTCGAACAGGGTATGGGCCGGACGGACCGCGCGGGCGATCCCGTCCTGAGCCATCTGGGCCACCTTGTTGGCCTCTTCTTTAGTCAATCGCGCGTTGGTCGCCACGACGCCGATGACCGTGCTGGAGGCGAAACGGAGGGCGACCTTGCCCACGAAGGAGCGCATCACGTCCAGGGTCCCTCCCGGCCGGTCGGAGCGGGGCCTGCGCACTCCGGCCAGCACCTCCCCGGTCTCCGGATCGACGATGTCGCCAAGGGGGTTGGCGGCCACCAGCGCGCCGACGACCAACCCGCCGCCCAGGTCGAAGGCGGCCGTACCCAGGCCCGACTTCATCGCCCGGCCGATCCCCAGGATCTTGCCCGCCGTCGCGCCGGTCCCGGCACCGACGTTCCCTTCCGCCACCGGCCCGTCATCGGCGGCCTCACAAGCGGTGTAGCCCATCTCCGCGTCCGGCCGCGCCTGCGGATCGCCCAGGTCCAGATCGAACAGGATGGCAGCGGGCACGATCGGCACCTTCGCCACGCGGGCGTCAAAACCGATTCCCCGCTCCTCCAGGTAACGGACCACGCCATCGGCGGCGGCCAGGCCGAAAGCGGAGCCGCCAGCCAATAGGACGGCGTGAACCTTCTCTACCAGGTGCATCGGGCGCAGGAGGTCGGTCTCACGGGTGCCCGGAGCCCCACCCCGCTGGTCCACCCCGCCCACGGCCCCTCTCTCGCAGAGCACGACGGTACAGCCGGTCAGCCCTTCCAGATCGGTAGCGTGGCCGATGCGGACGCCTGGAACGGCCGCGAGGCCCTTCGATAGAAGATCACCCATCTTTCCCCTCCTCGTATAATATTTGTCATGGTGGGGCATCCCAGGGATACTATCCTTGCA
>CAZOLN010000199.1:0-2739 GCA_964580565.1 uncultured Anaerolineales bacterium | reverse complement strand
AACCCAGCCCGGCCGCCCTCCGCTGACCAACCGGAACCGCCCCCCGTTCAAGCCGGAGGGGACCATCCAGCCGGGGCGGGATCTGCCGCTGGACCTGGGGGAGCCGAGGGAGATCGACGGAGGGGAGATCACCGAGTATTGACTGCGGGGAGGAGGTAAAGATGTCCAGACGACGCGCCGTCCTGTGGCTGTCGGTGGCGGTGTTGGCGACGATCGGACTGCTGGCGGCCTGCGGCGGTCCGGCCACCCAGCAGCCCACGCCGACCGTCCCACCTCAAGAGGAGAAACCCACCAAGCCGGCTGTGCCCGCGGACGGCCTCACTGTGTTGGAGACGCGGTGCACCGCCTGTCATTCCCTCGACCGGGTGCAACAGGCGCAGAAGACCTACGATGAATGGGCCCAGACGGTGGACCGGATGATCGCGAAGGGGGCCCATCTGAGCGAGGAGGAGCGGGCGGTGTTGCTCAAGTATCTGGTCGAGACCTATGGGCCGTGAGGAGGGAGGATGACCGCGTTGGAACCGGGATTGGTCGGCGAGGCGGAGTGGGAGGTGACGGAGGAGGTGACCGCCGCCCGCTGGGGGAGCGGTCTGGTGCCGGTGTTGGGCACCCCTGCGTTGGTGGCGCTGATGGAGCAGGCGGCGGTGGTCGCTCTGGAGGGCCGTCTGCCCGCGGGGAGAACCTCGGTGGGGGTGCGGATCGACGTCCGTCACCTGGCGGCCACCCCCGTGGGGATGCGCGTGCGCGCCCGGGCCCGGCTGACGGAGGTGGATGGGCGCCGTCTCGTTTTCAACGTCGAGGCGTGGGATGAGGTGGAGAAGGTCGGCGAGGCCGTCCACGAGCGGGTCGTCGTCGACCGAAAGCGGTTCCTCGGCCGGGTGGAGGAGAAGCGAGGGTCGACCGTCTGAGGGAATAGAACAGGGTCAAGGCACGGGGGGCGGTGGGAGGTTCGCCGCCCTCTGTGCGTTAGCCCTTCGTTGCTTGCCACACGAAGAGCAGGATCATCGCCAGGCCGAGGAGGAGTTTGATCCCTCCGGAGACCAGACAGCCTGCCACCCAGCCAGCCCCGGCCCGCGCGGTCTCCTTCCAGTCCCGTCGGCGGAGGTACTCCACCAGCACCACGCCGGCGAGGGCGCCCACCAGCGCTGCCGGTAGCGCGCCGATTCCCCCCACAAAGAGCCCCACGACGAAGCCGACCGCCCCCAGCCCCATACCTGCCAGGAGGGCCTGCCAGGAGGCGCCGCCCAGTTTCCCGCCCAACTGGCTGACCCAGATCTCGGTCGTGATGCCAATTGCCCCCAGCAGGGTGATCGCGGCGAAGGTGATGGGATCGATCGTGGCGAACCCCTCGGCGACCGCGTACGCCAGCGCGGCCAGCCAGATCAGTACCACGTCCGGCAGGACGGGCACCACCGTGCCGACCAGCCCGATCAACATCACCACCAGGGTTACCCAGAAGGCCCACGTTGGCAGCACCATTGCCCAATCCCCCCATTTATGATAAACTCGGAGGCCGTTCGGGACCTCCGAGGGCGAGGGCTGTGGGCCGTGCAGGATTCGAACCTGCGACCAAAGGCTTAAAAGGCCCCTGCTCTACCGGACTGAGCTAACGGCCCAGGCGGAGGGAAGTATAACACGCGGATCGGGGGTTGTCAACCATCTATGCGAATCGGCATCCTCTCCGACACCCATGACAACCTGCGGAACGTCCGGGCCGCCGTCGGTTTCCTCCGGAGGGAAGGGATCGACGTCCTGCTCCACTGCGGAGACGTCTGCGGCCCCGCGGTCGTCGAGATTTTGGAGGGCTTCGACCTCTACGTCGCTCTGGGGAACGTCGACCGGATGCCGGCCCTGGGCCTGGCTGTGGAGGGCCTCTGTGGGGTTGGGCGGCTGGCCCGGTGGCATCGTCTGGTGTTCGATGGGTTCGCCGTCGCCCTTCTCCACGGCGACGACGAATCGCTGCTGTCCCACCTGGTCCGGTCGGGCGAATACGCCTACGTGATCCACGGGCATACGCACCGCCGGGACGACCGGCGGGTCGGCGTCGTGCGTGTCATCAACCCTGGTGCGCTGGGCGGCACCCGCCGCGAGCCTCGTTCCTTTTGCATCCTTGATCTGGAGACGGGGGAAGCCCGTTTCATCGAACTTCAGGAGGAAGGAGATCGACGATGAGCGAAGGCCGCTTCCGCTTCTCGACCACCTTGGAGGTGCGCTGGCGGGACCTGGACCCGCTGGGCCACGTCAACAACGCCGTCTACTTCACATACCTGGAGTTGGCTCGGTTTCACTATCTGCGCGACGTGTGTGGGATCGGCGACGCGCCTGAGGAGATCGGCTTTGTTCTGGCCGAGGCGGCCTGCACTTACCACGCCCCTCTTTCGTTGGGGGAGCGGGTCACCATCTGGATCCGGGTCAGCGAACTGGGCAACTCCAGTTTCGTCTTCGAGTATCGGGTCGAAGGGGAGGACGGCCGGCTGGCGGCCACCGCCCGCACCGTACAGGTCTGTTACGATCTCGAGGCGGGCCGCTCCCGGCCGCTCCCGGCCGAGTGGCGGGAGCGGATCACCACCTATGAGCCTGATCTGTAGTTATTACCGCAGAGACGCAGAGGGCGCAGAGTCTTTTATCAGAAATTCTCCGCGCCCTCTGCGTCTCCGTGGTTCAAATGATAGAGATAGACATCCACCCAGAGGAAGTGGGCCTCCTCGATCCGCTCGCCGTGAGCCTCCAGCCATCGCC
>CAZOLN010000198.1:0-2791 GCA_964580565.1 uncultured Anaerolineales bacterium | reverse complement strand
GCCGCCAAGGGCGCGGAGCAACTGGGCCGGTCGATCGCATCCGTGGCCGACCTGGCCCAGCGGGCCGATCGATCCACCCAACGGGCCGCCCAGGAGGCGCGGGACAGCGGGCGGACGGTGCGGAAGTCGATCGAGGGGTTCGCCCGCGTGCGGGACGCCTTCGCCGACTCCGCCGAGGTGATCCGGGAGATGGGCCGCCGGGCCGACGAGATCGGCTCCATCGTGGACACGATCAACCTGATCGCGGAGCGGACCAACCTCCTTTCGCTGAACGCCTCCATCGAGGCGGCACGGGCCGGCGAGGCGGGCCGGGGGTTCGCCGTCGTCGCCGAGGAGATCCGCAGCCTGGCCGACCGGGCGGCCCAGGCCACGGCGGACATCGCCACCATCGTCCGCGCCCTCCAGTCGGTGGCCCGGGAGGCGGTCACCCGCACGGAGCAGGGGCTGCAGGTGGCCGAGGAAGGGAGCCAGTTCGTCGAGGAGGGGCTGGAGGGGCTGAACCGGATCCTCGCCGGCATCGAGGAGACGGCCGACCTGGTCGGGCAGATCGCCCGCGCCACCGACGAGCAGTTGAGCGCCGGAGAGCAGGTCGTGGCCGCCATCGAGACCACGGCCAAGCAGGCCGCGCAGGTCCGGGCGGCGACCGCCGAGCAGGCCCAGGCCACCCGGGACATCGTCCGTGCCGTCAGCACGATGCGCAGGAGCGCGAAAGAGGTGAGCCAGGCGATGAACGAGCAATCCCGCGCCACGCGGGAGATCCTCAAGGCCGCCCAGCACACGGCCCAACTGGCCGCCCAGGTCCGCCGGGCCACGGGCGAGCAGGGGCAGGCCGCCGAGCAGATCCGCCAGGCCGTCGAGTCGACGCGGCAGAGCGTGGCCTCCATCACCCGCACGTTGAACGAACAGAGCGAGGCCACCGATCAGGTCTACCAGGAAGCGCAGCGGGCGGCCCGCCTGATCGCCGAGGTCTCGCGGGCGATGGAGGAGCAGGCCAACGGCGCTGAGCAGATCGCCGTCGCCGCAGAGGACATGCGGAAGCGAACCGACCTGGTGGCCCGGGCGATGGAGGAGCAGGCCAAGGCGGTGAGGGAGATGGCGGCCGAGGTGGAGAACGTCGCCCGCCAGATCGCCCAGATCACCGCCTCCAACCGCGAACACTCGGAGGCGGCCGCGCGCATCCTCGAGATGGTGAACAGCATCCGGTCCATCGCCGAGCGCAACGCCGAGGGGGTCGAACAGACCAAGGACCACCTCAACACGCTGCGAGGGGAGACGGAGGCCATCCTTGCCGCCCTCGATCAGATAGGGAAGTGACAGCAGATGTCGGCTGTCCATCACCGCAGAGGGGCAGAGGGAACAGTCTCTGCGCCTCAGCGGTGGAACCGTCCGGAGGAGAAAAAACATGAGCGCTCTCACGGGTAAGCGGGTGCTCATCGTCGACGACTCGCGCACGGTCCGCGGCCTGCTGCGCCGCATCCTGACGAGCCAAGGGGCCCAGGTCGACGAGGCCGACTCGGGGGAGTCGGCCCTGGAACGGCTGAAGGACACCACCTACGACCTGATCCTGCTCGACCTGGTGATGCCGGGGATGGACGGGCTGGAGGTCCTGCGACGCATCCGCCGCCAGGAGGCGCACGACCGCTGCGCCATCGTCATCCTCACCGGCACCGGGGGGGTCAGAGAGGCGGTCGAGGCCATCCGCCAGGGGGCCGACGGCTACATTCAAAAACAGGACCTCTCGGTGGGGGGCGACTACGCCGAGTTCTTCTACGCCCTGGAACAGGCGCTGCAGCACCGGGCCGGCATCGTCGCCCAGGAGGAACTGGAACAACTGCGGGCGGACTTCTATTCGATGGTCGTCCACGACCTGCGGAGCCCGGCCAGTTCCGCCCTCCTGGCGACCAAGATGCTCGCCGACGGCGACTACGGCCCCCTCTCGCCGGAGCAGCGGGAGATCCTCAACCTCACCGCCTCCTCGCTGCAGAAGGTGATCAACCTGGTCAGCGACTTCCTCGACTACGCCAAGATCGAGGCGGGATACCTGCGGCTCGAACTGGAGGAGGTGGACCTGCGGAGGGTGGTGGAGGAGAGCGCCCGGATGGCCCGGCTTCAGGCGGGAGCGAGGGGGCAGAAGTTGACGCTGGACCTGCCAGAGGAGCCGGTCGTGGCGCGGGTCGACCCGGAACGGCTGAAGCAGGTGGTGGACAACCTCCTCTCCAACGCGATGAAATACACCCCCGAGGGGGGTCAGATCACCCTCCGGCTGCGGGTGGAGGGGGACGAGGCCGTCCTTCAGGTCAGCGACACCGGGCAGGGGATCCCGCCCGACCAGTTGCCCGCCCTGTTCACCAAGTACCACCGCGTCCCCGGCGAGGCGACGCGGGGGATCGTCGGCACTGGCCTGGGGTTGCTCATCGTGAAGGAGATCGTCGAGGCCCACGGCGGTAAGGTCTGGGCCGAGAGCGAAGGGGTGGGGAAAGGGTCCACCTTCACCGTCGTTCTCCCGCTGAGCGGCCCTTCAGAGACGGGATGATGGGGAGACCCGCTGGCGCGAGGACACCTTGGACATGAGGAGCACGAGGATCGAGACAGGCCGCCGGACGTCGCTCCTCCTGCTGCGCGACCTGATCCACGAGCGCACGGGGATCTACTACGACGATGAGAAACTCGACCGGCTCGCCGAGAAACTCGCGGCCCGGCTCGCCGAGATGGGCGTCGAATCGCCCCTCGATTACTACTACCTCCTGAAGTACGGGGAGGCGGCAGAGGCGGAGTGGCTCCGCCTGATGGA
>CAZOLN010000197.1:0-2792 GCA_964580565.1 uncultured Anaerolineales bacterium | reverse complement strand
CCAACCGTGCCCCGCGCTGACGTAGATGGTCTTGCCGGAGAGGGCCCCCTGGGGCTGGGCTTGGCCGGGGGCGGGGGGTTGGCCGATGTAGGCGGGGATGACCTCACCCCCACCCCCGGCCCCTTCGGGGCCACCCCCTCCCCCTCTCCCATAGGGAGAGGGGGAGGGGGTGGGGGGTGAGGTCTTCCGCGGCGGCTCGATGGTCGGCAGAAAGGCGGCTAAGGGGACGAACTCCCCAGCGATGGGGTCCCAGGTCTGGATGCGCAGGTCCCGCCAGCCCGGCGGTTCCAACGTCCATCCGATCTGCTCGACGATGACGTCGAAGGTGGCGTGGTCGAGGTCCTGCAGGGCCTGGAAGGGGACCTCCAACCGGACCACGACGGTGTGGTCGGGCCGGACCTCCAGGCCCGCCAGCGTGGTTCCCTCGGGGATGGCGGATCGGATGCCTTGCGCCTGTTCCTGGGCCGTGGGGCCGGCGAGGAGGGCCGTGAGCAGCGCTTCCGGCTCCGGCAGCCCGGTGGCGCCGATCTCGACGGCCCGCTCCACGCACGCCAGCCCCTGGTCGGACCAGAAGCAGACGGGAGGGATTCCGCGGGCCTCGGCGGTGCCGACTAGGAACGACGCCATCACCAGCGCCGAGAGAAGTGGAAGGGCAACACGGAGGGGACGAACAAGCCGCTTCATAGAGCATCGCTCCTTTCCCCGACGGCGCACCTTGCCGGGCTTCAATTGTACCGCGGATGAGGGGAGGGGACAAGGGTGCGGCCTCGGGTTTGGACAACGGTTTGGACGGGGGTTCGGACGCCCGCTGTTTTTCACCACGGAGACACAGAGGACGCAGAGTATCTCTAAAATTATGAGGCCTCTGTGTGCTCTGTGTCTCCGTGGTTTTCCAGTGAGGTCCGAACCCCTGCCCGAAGGTCGGGCGGCCGGGTCATCGGTTCCTCCGCTTTGCCCACGCCAGCACTTCCTCCACGCTCCGGGTGTTGAGCACGTCGGCTCCGGTGGCCCAGCCTCGGCGGGCGGTGGCGACGCCGAAGCGGAGGACGTCGAAGCCTGCTGGGTCGTGGGCGTCGGAGTTGATGACCAGGGTGACGCCCAACTCCACCGCTCGGCGCACGTGGACGTCGTTCAGGTCGAGCCGGAGGGGGTGGCTGTTGATCTCGACGGCGGTGCCTGTCTCGGCGGCGGCCCGCAGCACGGCCTCCATGTCCAGATCGGCTCCCTCCCGGCGACCGATGAGCCGCCCTGTGGGGTGGGCCAGGATGTCCACGTGCGGGTTGCGGATCGCGGCGATGGCCCGCGCTGTCACCTGTTCCCGGCTCTGTCGCAGGCCGCTGTGGACCGCCGCCACCACCAGGTCGAGTTCGGCCAGCACCTCATCCGGCAGGTCAAGGCTGCCGTCGGCGCGGACCTCCACCTCGACCCCCGCCAGCACCCGGAAGGTCCCGCCCAGTTTCCGGTTGACCTCCTCGATCTCGGCCCGCTGGCGGCGCAGTTCCTCCGGCCCGACCCCCCGGGCGACCCCCAGGCCGTGGGAGTGATCGGTGACGAGCCCGTACCTCAGCCCCCGCGCACGGGCCGCCTCCGCCATCTCCAGGAGCGAGGCGTGGCCGTCGGACCAGGTGGTGTGGAACTGCAGGTCGCCCTGCAGGTCGGCCAACTCGATCAGGTCCGGCAGCCGTCCCTCCAGCGCCGCTTCGATCTCCCCGCGGTCCTCCCGCAACTCCGGTGGGATCCAGGGGAGATCCAGGGCGGCGTAGACCTCCTCCTCGGTAGCGCAGAGGATCTCGGAGCCGTCCTCCCGCTTGAGGGCGTACTCGCTGAGGGAGAACCCTCGGTCCAGTGCCAGACCCCGCAACCGGATGTTGTGGGCCTTGCTGCCGGTGAAGTACTGGAGCGCGGTGCCCCACCGGGCTGGCTCCAGCACCCGCAGGTCCACCTGGAAGCCGTCGCGGGTGCGGATGGAGGTCTTGGTGGGGCCGCTGAGGAGGACCTCCGCCACCTGTGGCAGTTCCCGGAAGCGGGCCATCACCGGCTCGGGGTCCTCCGCCGCCACCAGCAGGTCGAGGTCGCCCACCGTCTCCCGCATCCGACGGAGGCTCCCGGCGGGGGCGGCCTGCACCACCCCCGGCACCTCCCGCAGCGCAGCCAGCATCGCCTGGGCCAGTTCCCAGGCGATGCCGAGGGGCACCCGGCCGGTCCGCCGCTTGAGGGCCTGGATTCCCTCCAGGACCTTTTGCTCGGAGCGGGCGCCCATTCCGGGGAGGTCCCGCAGTTTACCCGCTTTGGCCGCTTTCTCCAGTTCGTCGATGGAGGTGATCCCCAATTCCTTCCAGAACAACGCTGCCTTGCGGGGGCCGACGTCGGGGATCTGGAGCATCGCCACCACCCCTTCTGGCACCTGAGCCTTCAGTTTCTCGTAGGCCTGGAGGCGGCCGGTGCGCATCAGTTCGTCGATCTTCGCCGCCAGGGTCTTACCGATGCCGGGGATGGTCTCCAGTTCGCCCGCCCGCCAGACCTCCTCCAGGGGCCGGCCCAGCGCGGCGATGTTCTCCGCCGCCCGGCGGTAGGCCATGATGCGGTGGTAGTTTTCGCCTTGAATGGCGAGGATGTCGGCCATCTCGGCAAAGATGGCAGCGACGGTCTGATTGTCCACCATCTCCCTTCCCTCCGACAGCCGCTGGACGTTGGTTATTATACCCCTTTTGCTCCGATCGGTCCAAGGATTGCGGCACAGAGAGGTGCGTTTCAATTTCGGGGCGAGTTCTTCCTCTGGGCCCTCACCCCCC
>CAZOLN010000196.1:0-2824 GCA_964580565.1 uncultured Anaerolineales bacterium | reverse complement strand
GGTGCGCCGTAGGGAACCTGCGGGAGGCTCCTTCAAAAGTGTCAGGTGGCTGGTTGGAACGTCTCACTTCGGCGGGCGGACCCGCACCAGCAACACCGGACACTTGGCCCCGCGCAGCACCTTGTCGGCCACACTGCCGTAGACCCACCGGCTCAGGCCGGAGCGGCCATGGGTGCACATCGCGATCAGATCCGCCCCGATCTCGTCTGCGTAGGCCAGGATCTCCTCCGCGGGCTGTCCGAAGCGGATGACGGTGTGGACCTCGGATGCTACAGGGCGAAGCCGCTCGGCCACCCGCGCCAAGTACCCCTTCAGATCTTGCTCGATCCGTTGCCGTTCCGCCTCCTGCGCAGCCAGGAACTCCGCCGTCGCGTACACCGGATAGATGTCGACAGCGACCGCCACCGGCGGCGCGACCACCGGCGCGACGGACAGGAGATGGACCTCGCTGCCCCGTCCACGGACGATCTCGGCGACGTGAGGCAACACCTGCTCGGCCAACTCCGACCCATCCAGCAGGACCACCACTCGCTCGTACATCGCCCTCTCCCCCTAGAACACTGATGAATTGAAGGCACTGAGGACACTGATTCAGTGCCTTCAGTGTCCTCAGTGCTTTCCGTATTCCGCCCCTTTGCGCAGCGCCTCCTTGTTCAAACCCAGCAACTTGCGGTGTCGCTCCGGCAGATGGTCGTCCAGCGCCTTCTCGATGGCCTCCAGCGGGAGCACACCCAGCGCCTGGACCAGGGCCCCGAGGCAGACCACGTTGGCCAGGCGGATGTTCCCCAACTCGCTGGCGATGTCGCTGGCCGGGACGTAGATGACACGGATATCATCCCGGTCGCTCTTTTGAGGGACCAGGGAACTGTTGACGACCAGGACGCCGCCCGGCTTCACCGCCGGCTCGAAGGCCTCCATAGAGGGGATGTTCAGCACAATAGCCGCGCTGGGCCGACGCACCAGCGGCGAACCGATCTCTTCCTCGGAGATGACGACGGTGCAACGGGCCTTCCCTCCCCGCATCTCCGGGCCGTAGGAGGGGATCCACGTGACGTGGAGGTCCTGATCCATCGCCGCGTAGGCCAGCAACTGCCCGGCGAAGAGCGCACCCTGGCCGCCGAAGCCAGAGATGATGATCTCCTCCTGTATCCTACGTCGTGCATCCTGCATCTTACTTCCCCCCCTTCGCCAGCGCCTTGACCTCGTCGATCACCTTCGTGTCGCCAAGTGGGTAGTAGGAGACCATATGCTCCTTGGCCCACTCCAACGCCTCGACCGGCCCCATGTGCCAGTTGGTGTTGCAGGTGGAAAGGACCTCGACCATCGAGAAGCCGAGGCCAGCCAACTGGGCCTGGAAGGCCAGTTTGATCGCCTTCTTGGTGCGCCGGATGCCCGGCACGTCGAAAACCGCCTGGCGGGTGACGTAGGCCGCACCGGGGAGACCACCGATCAGCTCCGCCATATGGATCGGCCAGCCCGCCATCTCGACGTCCCGCCCCGTAGGGGAGGAGGTCGTCACCTGCCCGGGCAGGGTCGTCGGGGCCATCTGCCCCCCGGTCATCCCGTAGATGGCGTTGTTGACGAAAATGGTGGTGATCAGCTCCCCTCGGTTGGCCGCGTGGATGATCTCCGCCGTGCCGATAGCCGCCAGGTCGCCGTCGCCCTGGTAGGTGAAGACCACCTTGTCGGGGCTGACCCGCTTGATGCCGGTCGCCATCGCCGGGGCACGGCCATGGGCTGCTTCGGCGAAGTCCATGTTGAAGTAATAGTAGGCCAGCACCGAACACCCCACCGGCGCGATCCCGATGGTCCGCTCCCGCACGCCCAGCTCGTCGATCACCTCGGCGATCAGCCGATGGATGATCCCGTGGGTGCACCCGGGACAGTAGTGGGTGTGCCGTTCGGTCAGGCTCTCCGGATACTTGTAGACCAGTTCCATATCCTCAGGGATCTCAACCGTCGCCATTGGTTCCTCCTTACGGACGGCTTCAGGTCCCAACGTCTCGGGTTACGGGTTCGACCCGCAGCCCGAAACCTGCAACCTGAAACCCTTACCGGCACTCCGCGTCCAACTTCTCCAGTTCGGGCAGGATCTCGTCGGGCAGGGGGATCACGCCGCCCATCCGACCGTAGAAACGGACCGGACAGCGCCCCTCCACGGCCAGCCGGACATCCTCGACCATCTGCCCGGCGCTCATCTCCACGACCAGGATCCCCCGCACCTGCTCAGCCAACTCGGCGAGGCGGGCACTGGGGAACGGCCAGAGGGTGATCGGCCGCAGGAGCCCTACCTTCATCCCGGCCCTCCGCGCATCGCGGACCACCGTCTGGCAGATCCGCCCCACGGTGCCAAAGGCCACCAAGAGCAGGTCGGCATCCTCCGTGCTGTACTCCTTCCACCGCACTTCGTTGGCGGCGATCTCCTTGAGTTTGGCCTGCAGGCGAAGGTTGACCCGCTCCAGATTCTCCGCGCCCAGGTAGAGGGAGGTGATGATGTTGGGCTCGCGACCCTTGGCGCCGGTCAGGGCCCAATCGGGCCGCTCCTCAGGCGGGCGGACCGGCCGCATCGGCGGCATCTCCGCCGGTTCCATCATCTGACCAATGGAGCCGTCGGCCACGACCATCACCAGGGTCCGGTACTTGTCCGCCAGGTCGAAGGCCAGCACCACCAGGTCGATCAACTCCTGCACGTTGGCCGGAGCCAGGACGATCATATGGAAGTCGCCGTGGCCAGCGGACTTGACCGCTTGGAAGTAGTCCCCCTGGGCCGGCTGGACGTTGCCCAGGCCCGGCCCACCGCGCATGATGTTGGTCACCACCGCCG
>CAZOLN010000195.1:0-2931 GCA_964580565.1 uncultured Anaerolineales bacterium | reverse complement strand
TCAACTACGACATCCCCTGGAACCCCAACCGGCTGGAGCAGCGGATGGGGCGGATCCACCGGTACGGGCAGACCAAAGAGGTCTACGTCTTCAACCTGGTGGCCAAGGACACCCGCGAGGGCCGGGTGCTGACCCGGCTGTTTGAGAAACTCCAGGAGATCGAGCGGGCGCTGGGCAGCGACAAGGTGTTCGACGTGCTGGGCGACATCTTCTACGGCAAAGACCTGGCCCAACTGATGGTGGAGGCGGCGGCCAGCGCCCGCGACATCGACGAGATCCTGGCCGAACTGGACGTGCGGGTGGACGAGGAGTACCTTACCCAGGTGCGGGAGAGGCTGGGTGAGAGTCTGGCAACCCGCTACATCGACTACACCCGCATCCGGGAGATGGCCGACCAGGCCAAGGAGCACCGGTTGATCCCCGAGTATACCGAGGCGTTCTTCAAGAAGGCGCTGGAGGCCGTGGGTGGCGAGTGGCGGGAGCGGGCGGACGGCTTCCTGGCGGTGGATCGGCTCCCCACCGCCCTGCGCCGCATTGGGGAGGAGGAGGACTTCAAGAAGCAGTACGGTCCGCTGCAGCGCCGATACCCTATGATCACCTTCGACAAAGAGACCGCCTTTCGCCACCCCAGGGCTGAGTTCGTCTCCTTCGGCCATCCGCTCTTCGAGGCGGTGCTGGCCTGGGTGGAGCGGGACCTGGCTGCCAGCCTCCAGCGGGGCGCCGTCTTCACCGACCCCGACGGCCGCCTGGACGGGGTGGTGCTGTTCTACGAGGGGGAGGTGCAGGACGGCCTCGGGCAGGTGGCTGGCCGCCGTCTCTTCGCCCTCTACGCCGACCGAGGGACGGGAGAGGTACGCCCGGTGAACCCGGCGATGCTGTGGGACCTGGCGGAGGGGGGCGAGCCGCCCGACGGTCCCCCGCCGGACATGGAGACCCTGAAGCGGCAGGCGATGGGCGTATTGGTGCCCGCTCTGGAGCGGTATCGGGATGAACTCCAGGCGGAACGGGAGCGGCGGGCCCGCATCAAGGAGCGGTACGGCGTCCAATCGCTGGAGCACCTCATCCTCCGGCTGGACGGGGACCTGATCCGCCTTTACGCCCGGCGGGAGCAGGGGGAGAACGTGGACCTGGCGATCCGCAACAAGGAGGAGCAGAAGCGGGGCTACGAGGAGGCGTTGGAGAATCTGCGGCAGACGCTGGAGAAGGAGCGAAGCCTGACGATGGGGATGCCCCGCTTCGTGGGGGCGGTGCGGGTGGTGCCCGCCCGGGCTGAAGAAGCCACGATGTCGGAAGACCCGGCCGTGGAGCAGGTCGGGATGGAGATGGCGATGGCCTACGAGCGGCAGAGCGGGCGGGAGCCGGAGGACGTCTCCGCCGAGAACCTGGGCTTCGACATCCGATCCACCGACCCGGCGACGGGCGAAAGGCGGTACATCGAGGTGAAGGCGCGGGCCAGGGTGGGGCCGGTAGCGCTGACGCAGAATGAGTGGTTTAAGGCGGAGCGCTTCGGTTCTGACTACTATCTCTATGTTATCCTCAACGCTGCCGCGCAGCCTGAACTGTACATCATCCGCGACCCGGCCGCCACCCTGCAGCCGGAGGAACGGGTGGAGGTGCGGTACCTGGTGGGGGTGGCCGACATCACCACCAAGGGGGAACGGGCGTAGGGGCGACCGGCCGGTCGCCCTGTTTGCATTTTGCCACAAAAATGATAACATACCCCCGGTGTATTCCCAATTGTGCAAATAACGTCTCCCAATCGCAGGATAAAGGACACCGGTGAATGGACCCTGAGGCCTTCCGCGACAGTCCGGCCGGACGTGTAGTGCGCACCCCTGCCGGCTACTGGGCCTTCGTGCCCCATCCCCTCCCGCCCGCGTTCTCGTGGACGCTGGACCTGGTGATCGCCCTCTCGGAGGCCGACCGAGCGCTCGGGGAACTGGCGGGCCTGGGCCGGTCGCTTCCCAACCCCCACCTCCTCATCCGCCCCTTCGTGCGCCGTGAAGCGGTCCTCTCCTCGCGCATCGAGGGCACCCGGGCGTCCCTCTCCGACCTGTACGCCTACGAGGCAGTCCAACTGCCACTGTTTGAGCCGGCATCGGACGTGCACGAGGTGTACAACTACGTCCGGGCTTTGGAGTACGGCCTGGAACGGCTGCGGACCCTGCCGCTCAGCCTGCGCCTGATCCGCGAGATCCACGCCCGGTTGATGGAAGGGGTGCGCGGAGAGCACCGCACCCCTGGCGAGTTCCGCCGGAGCCAGAATTGGATCGGCCCGCCGGGGTCCACGCCGAGCGACGCCCCCTTCGTGCCGCCGCCGGTGTCGGAGATGCACGAAGCGCTGGATGCCTTCGAGCGATTCCTGCACGCCCCCTCATCCCTCCCGCCCCTGGTGCGGTTAGGGCTCATCCATTACCAGTTCGAAGCCATCCATCCCTTCCTGGACGGCAACGGGCGAGTTGGTCGGCTGCTCATTACCCTGCTGCTGTGCGCCTGGGACCTGTTGCCCGAGCCGTTGTTGTACCTGAGTGCCTACTTCGAGGCCCACCGTCAGGCGTACTACGACCTGCTGCTGGCGGTGAGCCAGCGCGGTGCGTGGGAGGAGTGGCTGACCTTTTTCCTGCGCGGGGTGGCCACCCAGGCGCGGGACGGTGTGGTCCGCGCCGGGCGGTTGCAGGACCTGCGCAGGCAGTACCGGGCGCGGTTCCAGACGGCGCGGGCGGCGGCCCGCCTGCTGCAGGTGGTGGACCTCCTCTTCGCCCAGCCAGTGTTGACGGTACGCCAGGTGGAGACGGCCCTCGGGGTGAACTTCTCCACCGCCCAACGGTACATCAACCGACTGGAGAAGGCCGGCCTGGTGCGCGAGGTCACCGGTCGAGCCCGCAATCGGGTCTACCAGGCCGATGAGGTGTTGCGAGTGATCGAGGAGCC
>CAZOLN010000194.1:0-2988 GCA_964580565.1 uncultured Anaerolineales bacterium | reverse complement strand
CTCTGCGGTACGATCTGGGTAACCGCCGCAGGTTTGCAGCCCTCCCCGTAGTGGGGTATAATCGCCGACGTGAGTTTAGGAGGAGGTCCTGTGCGTGCACTGATCACCGGGGCAGAGGGGTTTGTAGGGGGGCACCTACGGGCCTACCTGCTGGCCCATACCGATTGGGAACTTCTGGGGACATGCCGGGCCGACCTCAGGCCGCCCTGTGAGGACACCCCTCGGATGCGATGGGCGAGGGTCGACCTGCGGGATCCGAAGCAGGTGGGGAACCTGGTGGAATCCTTCACGCCGGATGTGATCTTCCACTTGGCGGCGCAGTCGTTCGTGCCCGCCTCCTTTGCCGACCCCTGGGAGACGCTGGAGAACAACATCCGGTCCCAACTGAACCTCCTGGAGGCGGTCCGCCGCTCGGCGCACCCGGCGCGGGTGGTCGTGATCGGCTCCAACGAAGAGTACGGCCACCCGACCGAGAGGGATCTCCCCCTGACGGAGGAAAGCCCCCTGCGCCCGGCCAACCCCTACGCGGTCAGCAAGATCGCGCAGGATTTCCTGGGGCTTCAGTACTATCTGGCCTACGGGGTGGAGGTAGTGCGGCTGCGCCCCTTCAACCACACCGGTCCCGGGCAGTCCCCCCGCTTCGTCGTGCCCGCCTTCGCCAGCCAGATCGCCCGCATCGAGGCGGGGCTTCAGGAGCCGGTGGTCCGTGTGGGGAACCTGGAGGCGGCGCGGGACTTCACCGATGTCCGGGACATCGTCCGCGCCTACCACTTCGCCGCCGTCCGGGGGGAGCCGGGGGAGGTGTATAACCTGGCCTCGGGTCAAGCCCGCTCCATCCGCTGGGTGCTGGAGACGCTTCTTTCCCTTTCCACAGTTTCCATCCGGGTGGAGGTCGATCCCGCCCGGTACCGTCCGGTGGACACGCCGGTCATCTACGGGAGCGCGGAGAAGTTCCAGCGGCGGACGGGCTGGAGGCCGGAGATTCCTTTTGAGCAGACGCTTCGGGACACGCTGGACTACTGGCGTCGGCAGGTCGCGGAAACGCGCGAATGAGACGACGAGGGAGGTCGCGAGAATGCCTAGGGCTTTGATCACCGGAATCACCGGTCAGGACGGTTCGTACCTGGCCGAGTTCCTGCTGGAGAAGGGGTACGAGGTCATCGGGATGATCCGTCGCACCAGCACGGTCAACTTCTCCCGGATCCAGCACATCCAGGATAAAATCACCCTGGTCTCGGGGGACCTTCTGGACCAGGGTTCGCTGATCAACATTCTTCAGAAGTACCAACCCGATGAGGTATACAACCTCGCCGCGCAGTCCTTCGTCCCCACCTCGTGGGAGCAGCCGGTGTTCACCGGCGAGGTCACGGCGCTGGGGGTGACCCGGATCCTGGAGGCCATCCGCGCGGTGGATAAGGACATCCGCTTCTACCAGGCCTCCAGCAGCGAGATGTTCGGCAAGGTTCGCGAGGTGCCCCAGAACGAGGACACGCCCTTCTACCCCCGCAGCCCCTACGGCGTGGCGAAGGTGTACGGTCACTGGATCACCGTCAACTACCGGGAGTCCTACGGCCTCCACGCTACCTCCGGCATCCTCTTCAACCACACCAGCCCGCGGCGGGGATTGGAGTTCGTCCTGCGCAAGATCACCTACCACGTGGCGAAGATCAAACTGGGCCTGACGGACAAACTGCCCCTGGGCAACCTGGACGCCAAGCGGGACATCGGCTTCGCCGGGGACTACGTGCGGGCGATGTGGATGATGCTCCAGCAACCGGAGCCGGACAACTACGTCATCGCTACCGGCGAGACCCACTCGGTGCGCGAGATGTGCGAGGAGGCCTTCGGATACGTGGATCTGGACTGGCGGGACTACGTGGTGCAGGATCCGCGGTTTATGCGCCCGGCGGAGGTGGACCTCCTGGTGGGGGATTACAGCAAGGCCCGCCGGGTGCTGGGATGGGAGCCCACGGTCTCGTTCCGGGAACTGGTGCGGATGATGGTGGATGCGGATTTGGAGTTGGTGAAGCAAGAATACGGGATAGAGTAGGAAGCAGGAGAGGGAGGCTATGGCTGACATCCACTTCGGTACCGACGGCTGGCGAGGACGGATCGCCGAGGACTACACCTTCGACAACGTGCGCCGGTGCGCGCAGGGGTTCGCTCGCTTCTTGGAGGCCCACGGCAAGGGCGGAGCGGACGTGGTGATCGGCCACGACCGCCGCTTCGCATCCCGCGAGTTCGCCATCGCCGCTGCCGAGGTGATGGCCGCCCACGGCTTCCACGTCTGGCTCACCGAGGGAGCGACCCCCACACCCGTCGTCTCCTACTCCATCGTCGAGCGGAAGGCCGCAGGGGGTATCAACATCACCGCCAGCCACAACCCCCCGCTGGACAACGGCTTCAAGGTGCGGGACGAGCACGGCGCGGCGGTCGATCCGGAGGGGCTGCGGGAGATCGAGTCGCTGATCCCGCCCGCCGATGAGGTCCGCCGGACCGACTTCGAGGAGGCCCGGGAGAAAGGGCGGATCACGGTGTGGGACCCCGCGCCGGCCTACATCGAGCACATCCGCAAACTGGTGGACATCGACCGGATCAAGGAGGCCGGCCTCCACATCCTGGTCGAGCCGATGTGGGGCAACGGCATCGGCTGGTTCCCTCGTCTGTTGAAGGGAGGGCGCACCCAGGTCACGGAGATCCACAACGTCCCCAACCCCCTCTTCCCGGAGATGACCCGCCCCGAGCCGATCCCGCCCAACATCGACGTCGCCCTGCAGAAGACGGTGGAACTGGGGGCCGACGTCTGTGTTATCATGGACGGCGATGCCGATCGGATGGGCATCGGCGACGAGCACGGCAAGTTCATCAACCAGTTGCAGGTCTACGCTCTGTTGGCCTACTATCTGCTGGAGGTCCGAGGGGAGCGAGGGGCCATCGTCAAGACCCTCTCCACCACCTCGATGCTGGAGAAACTGGGGGAGATGTACG
>CAZOLN010000193.1:1632-3043 GCA_964580565.1 uncultured Anaerolineales bacterium | reverse complement strand
TAAGGGGGTCACAAATGCGTAGATATTGGAGATTTCCGGTCGTCCTGGCCCTCCTCACCCTCTTGGCGACGGTGAGCGGCCTGCAACACCGGGCCGCCCTCTCCGGCCCCGCTGCCGGCCCGGCCACCGTCGCCGTCGTCCGCGCCGACGCCTGGCCCGTGTCCGACGAGGAGGTCGAGTCGCTGGTCCGGGAGGCGGTCGCCCTGGCGGGGGGACTGGAGGGGATCGTCGAGCCGGGGGACACCGTCGTGATCAAGCCGAACCTGGTCTGGGGAGGCCATCCCGACGAGGGGTACACCACCGACCCCCGCGTCGTGCGGGCGGTGGTCCGCCTGGTCCAGGAGGCCGGCGCGGGTCAGGTGATCATCGCCGACGGTGCAGCGCGCTACCGGGAGGACCGGGACGAGCGCGGGGCGACGCTGGATGCCTTCCGTCGCTGCGGCTACGATGCCGACGGGGACCTCTTGGACGACGAGACCGGCGTGCCTTTGGTGGACCTGAACGATGCGGGTGGGTTGGATCAGCACGACCCCGCCCTCGTGACCGAGGTGACGGTCCCCAACGGCCTGATCCAGACCTCCTACTGGCTCCCCCGCGTGGTGATGGAGGCGGACGTCCTTATCACGGTGCCGGTGCTGAAGAACCACTTCGCGGCGGGCGTGACGTTGGCCCTCAAGAACCAGTTCGGCGTCGCCCCTTCCGACGTCTACCACAGCCCCGGCTCGCGGATGTACAAGGGCGCGCTGGGCCACGGCCCCGACGACCTGGGCCGTCACATCGTCGACCTGAACCTGGCCCGACCGCCGGACTTCGCGGTGGTGGACGGCCTGCGGGGGATGACGGATGGGCCGACCGGCGGGACGCTCGTCCAACCCCCGATGCGGCTGATCATGGCGGGGGCCGACCCGGTGGCGGTGGACACGGTGGGCGCGCTGGTGATGGGGTACGACCCACGGTCCATCCCCTACCTGGCCTGGGCCGCTGGAGCGGGCCTGGGCACCGACGACGTGGCCCAGATCACCGTCCGGGGTCTCCGGGTATCCCAGGTGCGTCGGGACTTCCCTGCTCCCTACGGCAATCCCCCGGCCCAGCGGGCCGAGGCGACCCCGCCCACGGTCCGGATCACCGCGCCGGAGGAGGGGCTCGTCGTCGCCGATCAGACCACGGTGTGGGCCGAGGCCTCGGACGACCGCGCCGTGGTCAAGGTCGAGTTCTACGTGGGGGACGATCTGGTCGTCGTCGATACGAGGCGGCCCTATCAGGCCACGCTCGATTTGAGCGCGCATCGGGGGGAGACCGTCGCCATCCGCGCCGTGGCCTACGACCGTGCCCTCAACGACGCCGAGGACGAGATCAGCGTGGTCGTCGTAGGGACGGCCGCCCCCGGCACCGCCTCCTTCCAGACCGCCAC
>CAZOLN010000193.1:0-1532 GCA_964580565.1 uncultured Anaerolineales bacterium | reverse complement strand
GAGCCGTGGTCGTGGTCCGTCGTCACCTCGACCCAGGGGGTCACGGTCACCCTCTGGGACACCACCGCCACCGACCGGCTCCGTGCCCGGGTCGACCTCTTCCTGCCGGCCGACCGGGCCGTGCTGGCGGTCACCCCCCGTCTGGAGAATCCGACGGGCAGCGCCATCTCCTACAAGTACTGGACCAACGCGATGCTCGCCCCCGGTGGCGCCAACACCGTCGGGGCCGACCTGCGCTTCGTCTACGGAGCCGACCGGGTTACGGTCCATTCCAGCGGCGACTTCGCCGCCGGCACGGTGCTGGACTGGCCGGTCCACAACGGGCGGGATTACTCCCGTCTGGGCAACTGGAACCGCTGGCTCGGCTTCTTCGAGCGCCCCCAGGCGCAGGCCGACTTCGTCGGCGTGTACGACGAGGCGGCGGACGAGGGGATCGCGCGGGTCTTCCCCTCCGACGTGGTCCGGGGGAGCAAGGGGTTCGGCATGGGGTGGGCGGACCCCATCGACTGGCACGAGTGGACCGACGACGGCTCGACCTACGTGGAGGTCCACGGCGGCGTCGCGCCGACCTTCTGGGACGTCGCCCAACTGCCCGCCGGGGCGGCCCTCTCCTGGACCGAGCACTGGTTCCCGGTGGCCTCCCTCGGCACCCTCTCGGCCGCCACGACGGAGGCCGCCCTGGGGATTCGGCAGGAGGGCCGTTTTCTCTACATCGGCACCCACTCCACGACGGCGCGCCCGGACGGAACCGCCCTGTACGTGTGGGACCGGGCCACCTGCACCACCTTGGGCCGCTGGAGCCTGCCCGCTCTGGATCCGGCGACCCCGTTCCGGGCGGTGGCGGACGTCGGTGGGCGGACCGTGGACGAGTTGGCGATCGTCTACCTGGACGAGGGAGGGCAACCCCTGGTGGGGATCAACACCGTCGACTGCCTTCCGCCCCAGGCGCGGGTGGACCCCCTCCCGCCGTGGGTGGGGACGACCGGTTTCACCGTCACCTGGTCGGGGGAGGACGTCTGGACCGGGGTGGCGGCCTACGACGTGCAGGTGCGGGACGGGTATGAGGGGACCTGGACCGGCTGGCTCACCGACACCGTCGCCACCTCGGCCGTCTTCACCGGCGTCCACGGCCACACCTACTTCTTCCGCGCCCGCGCCCGCGACGTAGTGGGGAACTGGGGAGCGTTCACCGACGAGGAGTGGGGCCAGGCCTTCACGACGGTCCTCACCGAGACGGCCCCGGTGCTGGCCACCTCACGCAAGATCGCCGCGCCGCGCCGGTTCGCCCCCGACCAGACCGTCGCCTATACCGTGCTGGTCAGCAACACCGGGAGCCTGACGGCGACGGCGCGGTTGACCGACACCCCTCCCGGCGAGTTGGTCCTCCTCACGGGGACGCTGACCGCCACGGCGGGCGCCCCGCCCACCTACGATGGGACCGCCATCCGGTGGGCCGGTGAGGTCCCGCCGGGCGGGGAGGTGCGGGTGACCTACGTCCTCTCCCCCACGGCCTCAACGCCTATGTGGACTCC
>CAZOLN010000192.1:0-3047 GCA_964580565.1 uncultured Anaerolineales bacterium | reverse complement strand
CGCATCCTCCTCAGCATCGCCTTCGGCACCGGCATCGGCCTCATCATGGCGTGGCTCTTCGGCGCGCAGACCGGGGAAGAGGCCGACCCCGGCCTCTTTGAACGGGAGGCGCGGGTCCGGCCGGCGATCTGGACCCTCTTCGGCCTGCTGCTGGCGGTCCTCATCGTCGGCACACTGCAGGTGGACCTCCTGACGGACACCTGGTTTTCCATCACCTTGCCGGTGGACCTGCCGGCCGGGCTTCTGGCGGCGCTGGAGGGTGCGCACCTGAACCTGCAGGGAGCGCTGCTCATCCTGCTGCTCCTGGTCATCGCGCCGGTGGCCTGGGCCGGGCTGAGCCGGGTGGTGCGGGGGTTCAACGGCTGGACGTGGGGCGCGCTGGGGCTGGTGGTAGTGACACTGCTCCTGGCCGCGCCGAAGGTGGACACCTCCGGCAGCCTGACGGTCGGTATCACCGGCCGGTTCCTCGGCGAGGTGGTGCTTATCGGCTCCGTCATCGGTGTGAGCGCCCGTGGGCTGGCAAAGCACGAACTGGCCTCCTGGCTCTGGGAGACCTGGAAGTTCGTCAAGCAGATCTTCCCGCTCCTGGTGGTCGGCGTCTTCGGAGCCGGGATGGTCAAGGCGATCATCCCCGAGCAGTGGATCCAGACCCTGGCAGGACGGAATACCATCTGGGCTAACCTGATAGGGGTGCTGTTCGGGGTCTTCATGTACTTCCCCACGCTGGTGGAGGTGCCCATCGCGCGGATGTTCATGGACCTGGGGATGCATCGCGGGCCGCTGTTGGCCTACCTGATGGCCGATCCCGAACTGAGCCTCCAGTCCATTCTGGTGACGAGCAAGATCCTGGGGCCGAAGCGCACCTGGGTCTACGTGGGGCTGGTGACGGTGTTCAGCACGCTGGCCGGATATATCTTCGGGCTGGTGTTGACGCTGGTGTGAGCCCAACTTACTACCAATCCCGACACGAAAGGAGGACCGAAACGATGTCCGAAACGACCGCACGAGCACGAGCCAAGACTGCACAACCGGGCGTTGCCAGGCGCCTCTCCGTCCTGGATCGCTAGCAGGTCCAATCCTGAGGAGCGGGAGTGTGAGTGTCTTTCACCTGGCCCCGCCCATCTTCTTTGTCATCGCCTTTGTCTTCTCCATGCTGGGCATGGGCGGCTCGCAGTTGTACATCCCTATCCTGTACTGGATGGGGATGGACTTCAAGACGGAGGCGGTACCGCTGGGGATGCTGCTCAACGTGGTCAACAGCAGTTCGGCCGCCATCACCTACGGGCGGAAGAAGTTGATCGCCTGGGGAGTGGCGATTCCATTTGCTGTGACGATGATCGCTTTCGCGCCGCTGGGGGTGTGGCTGAACGTCCAGTTGCCGGTCAAGCCGCTGCTGGCATTTTTCGCCCTCTTCACCGCCTCGGCGGCGGTGCTGATGCTCTCCGGCTGGAAGCCGAAGGGAAGGAGGCTCTCCACCCGGGGACGGGTGGTGATGGGGCTGGTGGCCGGCAGCGGCCTGGGCACCATCGCCGGGATGATTGGGCGTGGCGGGGGTTCCTTCGTCGTCCCCCTGCTCTACATCGCCGGGCTGGAGGCGAAGAACGCCGCCGCCACCTCCGCGCTCGTGGTCACCGCCTCCGGTCTCTCCAGTTTCATCTCCCACCTGGCGACGGCAGCCCGGCCCCGCTGGGGAATATGGATCGCCACGGTGGTCGCCGTGCTCCTGGGCAGCCAACTCGGCTCGCGGGTGATGGCCGGCCGGCTGAAGTCCCGCGCCGTCAGGCGGATCTTCGGCGTGGTGCTGCTCGGCGTGGCCGCCCTCATCCTGATCAAGGACGTGTGGCTGGGTTGAGGTCGATGTGAAGACGGTGCTGTTCATCTGTGTCCACAACGCCGGCCGTAGCCAGATGGCGGAGGCCTTCTTCAACCGCCTGGCGGGCGGCAAGGCGCGGGCCATCTCCGCCGGCACGATGCCCGCCGAACGGATTCATCCCGAGGTGGTGGCGGCGATGGCCGAAGTGGGCGTTGACGTGAGCCGTCGGCGGCCGAAACAGCTCACACAGGAGATGATCGACAAGGCATCCCGGATCATCACGATGGGCTGCAGCGTCGAAGAGGTCTGCCCGGCGGTCTTCGCCCCCGCCGAGGATTGGGGGTTGGAGGACCCCAAGGGCCAGCCCATCGAGAAGGTACGTGCCATCCGCGACGCGATCCGACACCGGGTGGAAAGGTTGGTCAGGGAGATATGAGCGTGCGGTGGCGTAGGTGCATGTGTCTTTCCGGGCGCGGCCCGGGTCGGAAGCGGCCGCCACCTTCCTCCGCTCGATGGTAACGGTCGAACCAGGCTGCGATTTGCAGGTCCAATTACCAATCGAGCAGAGGAGGGATCGAGATGAGGAGGATGCTTGTTGCCGTAGACGGATCGGAGTACTCCATCGCTGCTGTCAAAGCGGCGGCCAAACTGGCCGCGGAGAGAGGGATAGAGAAGGTCACGCTGATCAACGTCATTCCCACCGTGCCCACCCCGATGGGCCCTACGCCGGTTGCGGCGGCCCCCGAGGACGTGGAGGCGTGGGAGGTCTTCGACAGGCCGCGGGAGATCCTCCAGGCGGCCGGGGTCGAGCCCCTGCTGCTGTTACGGGAGGGGGACCCTGCCGAGGAGATCGTGCGGGCGGCCAGGGAGGGTGGCTTTGACCTCATCATAGTGGGCCACCGGGGCCTGTCGCCTGTCAAGGCGTTCCTGATGGGCAGTGTCTCCAACCGCGTCGTGGCCCACGCGCCCTGCTCGGTCCTGGTGGTCCGGCCCGGGCTGGAGAGCAACCCGTCGAAAGGAGGGCCAGAGCCATGAACGTTGTCACGGGGATCGTCCTGGTCATCGTCGGCTTCGCCGCCGGGCTCCTGGGCGGGCTGATCGGAACGGGCGGCTGCAGCGTGATGCTGCCCATCATCCACTTCTGGATGGGCTTTGACGCCCCCATCGCCGTGGGCACCACCCTCTTCGCCGTCATCTTCACCGCCATCTCCGGGGCCTGGGGCCACCTGGCAAA
>CAZOLN010000191.1:0-3093 GCA_964580565.1 uncultured Anaerolineales bacterium | reverse complement strand
CCGCGGACCTTATCCTCGGCCGCGATGCGTACGGAATGCGGTACATCCGCGCGTACAGGAAGCGATGCCGACAACAGTAGCGGGTATAGGTGTGACGATCCTTCGCGACGTCCCGGTCTCCCTTTCGGCCCTTGACCTTTTGGAAGCGCAGCACCGGAGGGATCGTCCCCTACGGGCCCTGGCTCGGCTGTCGGGGACGGCGGAAGAGGCGGTAGCCCTCGCTCGCCGACTGGCCACGCCCGCGGCCGTCTACCGAGAGATGGCAGTGGTAGAGGTAAGGGGCGGGGCGGTGAGAGTCCAAACCGGGAACGAACGGGCCGTGCTCCACATCGGCGATAAGGCCGATCTGCTGGCGCCGGCCCGCCGCCTGATCGTCGCCGCCTACACCATCGGCCCCAGGTTGGAAGAGCGCGTGGGGGAACTCCTCAGGTCGGGCGACCATCTACTGGGCTACCTGCTGGACAGCGCCGGGGTGATGATCCTGGGCGCCGTGGGCGAGGCCGTCCGCGACGTCGCCGCGGCGCGGGCGCGCGAGGCCGGATGGCGCACGGGTCCGGTCTTGAGTCCGGGATCGCTCGTCGGCTGGCCCGTCGAGGGTCAGCGGGAACTCTGCAGCCTGCTTCCGTTGGAAGAGATCGGCGTGCGGCTGAACGCCCAGTGCGTCCTCCAGCCCCAGAAGTCGGCCACGCTCGTCATTGGCTGGGGGCCCGATTACGAGGAACAGCACTCGAAATCGATCTGCCGCTTCTGTAGCCTGGCGGATCGCTGCTGGCGAAGGCGGGAAGGATGACCATAGCCCTCGGCATCGACACAGGGGGGACCTATACCGACGCGGCGCTGGTCGACCTGGCATCGGGCGACGTCCTCTCGACCGCCAAGGCGCTGACGACCTACCACGACCTGACCGTGGGTATTGGCGAGGCGGTGGCGAGGGCCCTTGACCACGGCGGCTGTCGCCCAGACCAGGTGGCGATGGTCGGCCTCTCCACCACGCTGGCGACCAACGCCATCGTGGAAGGGCGCGGGGGCCGGGTCTGTCTGCTCCTCATCGGCTACGACCCCGAACTCATCCAGCAGTACGGCTTCCAGGCCGACCTGGCGGCGGAGGACGTGGTCTACCTGCGCGGCGGCCACGACGGGGCGGGCAACGAGGTCGCGCCGCTGGACGAGGAGGGCGCGCGGGAGGCGGTGTTGAAGCGCAGGGGGCAGGTGGAGGCCTTCGCCATATCGGGGTACTTCGCCGTGCGCAACCCGGAGCACGAGCGACGGGTGCGGGCGCTGGTCGAGCAGTTGATGCCGCCGATAGAGGGCCACCCCTTCCCCGTCACCTGCGGTCACGAACTGACCAGCCGACTCAACTCGGTCCGACGGGCGATGACCGCGGCACTCAACGCCCGGCTGATACCCATCCTGCGTGACCTGATCGCCACGGCCCGTCGCACGCTGGACGGGCTGGGCGTGACAGCCCCGCTGATGGTGGTCCGCGGCGACGGCTCGCTGGTCCGTGCCGAGTGGGCGATGAGGCGGCCCATCGAGACCGTCCTTTCGGGCCCCGCGGCCAGCGTGGTCGGGGCGCGCCACCTGGCCGGGCAGGCCCACGCCTGGGTGATCGACATCGGCGGAACGACCACCGACATCGCCGCGCTGCGGGACGGCTGGCCGCAGGTCAACCCGGACGGCGCACAGGTCGGCCGGTGGCGGACCATGGTTGAGGCGGTGGACGTGCACACGGTGGGGCTGGGCGGAGACAGCGAGGTGACGGCCGATGTGGAGGGACGGCTCACGATCGGCCCGCGGCGCGTTGCCCCGCTGTGCATGCTGGCCGCAGAACACCCGGGCATGGTGGATGTGCTGCGCGACCAGCTGGGGGCCTCGTCGCCGCCACCTTACGCCGGCCAGTTTGCCCTCGCGCTCTGCGATGGGGCCCCGGGCCTGGCAGAGGCGGACCGCGAGCTCCTGCGCGAGTTGGCGGCCGGGCCGGTGCCGCTGGCAGCCCTTCACGGATCGTGGCGACATGGCCCGCTGGCGGTGCGCCGGCTGGAGGGCTTGGAGGCACGTCGGCTGGTGTTGCGCTCGGCCTTCACGCCCACCGACGCCCTCCACGTGCTGGGCCGCTTCCGTCGCTGGGACGTGGAGGCAGCTGGCCTGGGGGCGGAGGTGCTGGCGCGCATTCTCGGGACCTCTCCCGAAGCCCTCTGCCGTCAGATCGTCGAACAGGTCTCGCAGAAGGCAGCGACGGAACTGGTGCATAAGCTGCTTGGCGACGAGGGCGTGGAGGTCCGCTGGGCAGACGAACCGACGGCCCGAGCCCTGCTCGATCGGGCTTTGGGGCGAGTGCCGGGATCCGACCTCGCCTGTCGGCTACGCCTTCGGCGGCCGATCGTCGCCATCGGCGCACCGGCGGAAGCCTATATCCCGCGGGCGGCGGAGTACCTGGGGGCCAGATGTGTGGTTCCCCCGCACGCGGAGGTGGCCAACGCCGTCGGGGCCGTCGTCGGCGGGGTCGTCCTTCGTCGGCGGGTCCTCATCCGACCCCTGGGGGCAAAGCGGTTCCGACTCCACCTGCCGGAGGGGGTTGAGGAGTTCGACTCGGTGGAGGTGGCGGTCGCCCGTGCGCAGGAGGCTGTGCCCCCTGTGCTGCGCGAGCAGGCGCGCCAAGCCGGGGCCGAGCAGGTCGAGATCGACATGGCGCGGCGGGACCAGACCGCGCCGGTGGGCGGCGGATGGGGACGGCGGATCTACCTGGGGACCGAGTTGGAGTTCATCGCCGTCGGCCGCCCGTCCGTTGGGGTTACAAAACCACAGAGGCACAGAGGACACAGAGAGAACAGAGAAATCTTACGGAAAACTTCGTGAGACACCCCGTGTTCTCCGTGTCTCTGTGGTCAAACACTTGAATCACACTACGGAGGTCAAGCGAAAATGGCAGACATCTTACAGGAGATCGCCACTAACCTTTACAACGGCGAGGACGAGAAGGTCGCCCAACTGGTGCAGAAGGCCCTCGACGAGGGGATGAGCCCCCAGGCGGTCCTCAACGACGGGCTCATCGCGGGGATGGACGTCGTCGGGCGGGACTTCAAGAACGGCGAC
>CAZOLN010000190.1:0-3136 GCA_964580565.1 uncultured Anaerolineales bacterium | reverse complement strand
ACTCTAGATCCGCCTCCACGGGGACCGATCCATCACGTCCATTATATCACAACCTTATATGCACATTGACGGTCAATGTACCAAAAATTTCCTAAATCCCGCTTCATCTCGATTTGTGCCCCGGCTCAAAATCGGCTAGAATATTCCCCAAGCCGGCAACGCCGTCGGACCACCCGGGTGGAGCATCAGGGCAGGGAGGACGCACGGAGGGGATGAGAGAATGTCGAAAGAGGAACAACAGGCAATCCGTGAGCGGATCAACGTCCTCCGGCGGGCCGACATCTTCTACGACCTCACCGAGGCCCAACTGGAGATGGTGGCCTCCATCGCCTCGGAGGCAGAGTACGGGATGGGAGAGGTGATCTTCCGGGAGAACAGCGCTGGGGACGAACTGTACGTCATCGCCAGCGGCGAGGTGGAGATCCAGGTAGATCCCGGCCTGATCAAGCCGGGGGGAAAGGGAGAGGACCGGCCGGTGACCATCGCCACGCTGCGCAGCGGTCAGACCTTCGGCGAGGTCGCCCTGGTCGATCAGGGACTACGCACCGCTTCAGCCCGCTCCGCTTCTCGCCAGACCCGGCTGCTGATCATCCCTCGCGACCGGCTGATCACACTCTGCGACCATTACCCCGAACTGGGGTATCGGCTGATGCGCAATATCGCGGCGGATCTGGCTTTCAAGATCCGCGGGACGGATCTACTGATCCGAGAACAACTGCTCTGGCGGCCCCGGTATCGGTAGGCGGGCCGTCCCGCTCTCTCCGGAGGCTTGGCCGATCCACAACCGGCCATTCTCCACGGCGGATACGAAAAGAGGCGAAGGGTAACCCCCTTCGCCTCTGAACGTACACCTTTTACCGACGAAGAGATCATTCCTCGCCGGATTGCTCCTGCTCAGCCTCTTCTTCTTCCTTTCGCCGTCGGATCAGTTCCGGCTCAGCCTCGGCGGCGGCCTCGATCTCCTCCTCTTCCTCCTCCGCCTCCTCGGCCTCCTCAACCGGGCTCACACTGACCAAAACCTCGTCCGGATCGGCGAGGACGCGGATGTTGGCCGGGATCGCCAGATCGGCGACGGTGATTTCCTGCCCCACCTCCGTCAGCGCTGTCAAATCCACCTCAACAGCCTCGACCAGGTCCTTGGGCAGGCATTCGATCTCGATGGTCTCCCTCTGCTGGAGGAGGATACCCAACCCACGCTCCACCACCGGCGATTCGCCGACGAGAACCAGAGGCACATCCACCGTGATAGGCTTACCCATCTCCACCTGGTAGAAATCGATGTGGAGAACCTCACGGCTGATCGGATCTCGCTGGACCTCGCGGATCAGGGTGTGGAGGGGCCCCTTCTCGCCGGAGACGAGGACGCTGACCAGCTGGCTGGTCCCCGCCTCGGCGAGCACCGCCTCCGCCTCCCGCCGCCGGACCTGCAGGGGACGACCCTCGACGCCCGGGCCATAGATGACGGCCGGGACCCAGCCCTCCCTCCGCAGCCGGCGCACTTTCTTACCGGTGAGGGTCCGCTTTTCTGCGTGCAGTTCCAATCGGTCCATACTTCCCCCTTTTGCGCGCGGCGAGGCAACCTTTACCTCGCCTCGTGGTTTCCGCCAGATCGCAATCAAAAAGGCCGGGCCTGGCCAGCCTGGCCTGTCGATATTGTAAATCAACTCCCCGCTTTCGTCAAGTCGTAACCAGATCGTAACGATACGAGAGTAGTCAGGAGTGAACAAGTGTGGTAAGATACCGATTAGGAGGGCATCCGGGTTGCCAGGAAGGGGCCCGGGTGGACCACCTTTCCGTCGGGCCGGGATCCGTCGGGCAAACACAGAGAACGGCGCACACAACGGATGATCGGAGGTTCACGATGGAGTTGATCAAAGTCGCAGCCGATTCCCGGTCAACAGCGGTGGCCGGAGCCATCGCAGGGGTCATCCGGGAAAGGGGGCGGGTAGACGTGCAGGCGATCGGTGCCGGGGCAGTCAACCAAGCGATCAAGGCGGTGGTGATCGCGCGGGGGTATCTGGAACTGGACGGCATCGACATCGTCTGCATCCCTTCCTTCACAGAGGTCGAGATCGACGGGCAAGAACGGACCGCCGTCCGGCTCACCATTGAAACTCGATGAGTCGAGGACGGGTCGATCTCCACATCCACAGCACCGCCTCGGACGGTGTGCTATCCCCCTCCCAGGTTGTCCACACCGCCTTACGCCTCGGTCTCACAACCATCGCCCTGACCGACCACGACACCCTAGCGGGGATCGCAGAGGCCCAACAGGCTGCTGAGGGCACGGGCCTGGAGGTCATCCCAGGGGTGGAAATCAACTCCGAGGGAGAATGGGGGGACCTCCACTTCCTCGGCTATTATGTGGATCCTGAAGCCCCGGTCCTTCGGCAGCGGCTGGAGGCGATGCGGGAAGCCCGCCTAAGCCGGGCGCGGAGGATGATCGAAAGACTGGCCCAGATGGGGATGCCCCTGGACTGGGAGGAGGTCCGTGCTCTGGCCGGGGGGGAATCCGTAGGCCGACCGCACATCGCCCGCGCGCTGGTGAACCGCGGATATGTGACCTCCACACAGGAGGCGTTCGACCGGTTTATCGGCAACGGCGGGCCCGCTTATGTCCCCCGCCTTCGGCTGACACCTCCGGAAGTCATCGATGCGATCCGGCAGGCCGGAGGGGTGGCGGTACTGGCCCACCCAGCCTACTCCGGCGTAATGGACCGCATCCCCGAGTTCGTCGCTCTAGGGCTGCAGGGGCTAGAGGTATACTATCCCGAACACTCCCCAGAAGAGGTTGAGACCCTCCTGTCCCTCTGCCGCCGGTACGGCTTGGTAGCGACGGGCGGGAGCGATTTTCACAGCCCTGACGCCGATGAAGGCGCGCCGCTTGGCTCCGTCTTCGTGCCCGAGGAGGCGGTGGAAGGACTGAAGAGGCTAGCAGGCAGACCTGAGTAGATCACCCGGTCAACCCACCCGCCTCTTACGTCTTATCCAGAACAGGCTCAGAAGAGGTTGGAGAAGGGGTGGATGCGGGAGTACTCGCTGGCCTTGAGGTAGAGAATGGAGAGGCAATAGGCCTTCTCGCGGGCCAGGTTGTGGACGAGGTGGAAGCGGTAGCGAGTGAGGAGGCGGAGGGGGA
>CAZOLN010000189.1:0-3274 GCA_964580565.1 uncultured Anaerolineales bacterium | reverse complement strand
ACCCTGCGCGAGGATGTGCGCACGGGGCGTTTGACCCTGGATGAGTTCGCCGCCGACCTGAACGGCGTGCGCACCGGGGAATCGCCGCCGGTCTACCGCGAACCGGCGATGTTTTTCTCCCGCACCTACCCCACCTACCGGATGAAGCAACTGGTGCGGGATGTCCTCCTGCGACTGGCCGGGCAGGGCGGCAAGCCGGTCCAACAACTCCAGGTCGCCTACGGCGGCGGCAAGACCCACACCCTCATCACCCTCCTCCACCTGGCCGAGCAGGGCCAGGGCCTGAGCGACCACCCCACCGTGCGAGAGTTCGTCACCTTCACCGGATTACCCCAACCGCCCCGTGCGCGGGTCGCCCTTCTCCCCTGCGACAAGTTTGACGTGAAAGAGGGGATGGAGGTCTATGGCCCCGACGGGCGGACCCGCCGCGTCCGCACCCTCTGGGGCGCGTTGGCGTATCAACTCGCTGGCGACGCGGGCTATACCCGCCTCAAGGGCCACGACGAGGATTTCACCGTCCCCGCCGAGCCGCTGCTGGTGGACCTGCTGCGGGCTCCCCTGCAGGAGGGGCTGGGCGCGCTGGTGCTGGTGGACGAGGCCGTCTGGTACTACCGTAACCTGGTCCTGGCCGATCCCCGCCTCTTCGGCGCGATCAAGGACTTCTACCAGGTGCTGACCCAGGCGGTGGTCAAAGTGGAGCGGGCCGCGATGGTCGCCGGGCTGATCGCCTCCCGGGTCGAGGCCAAGGACCAGACCGGCATCCAGTGCCTGGGGGCATTGGAGGACATCTTCGGTCGCATCGCCGAGCCGGTGGAGCCGGTCACCCGCGACGACGTGGCCGAGGTGCTGCGCCGTCGCCTCTTCGAGTCGGTACCAGGGGAGGCCGAGCGCAGGCCGATCGTGGACGCGGTGATGGCCGCGCTCCAGCGGCTGCCGGTGCGGGACGCCCAGCGGGACCAGGCCGCCTACGACCGGATGATGGAGAGTTACCCCTTCCACCCCGATCTGATCGACGTCCTCTACCAGAAGTGGACCCAGTACGACGACTTCCAGCGCACCCGCGGCGCGCTCCGGCTGCTGGCCTACGCCCTGCGGGAGACGGCCGGGAAGGACCCCTCCCCTCTGGTCGGCCCCTGGGCCCTGCTGAGCGCGGACGGCCCAACCCTCTCCCCCGCCCTGAACGAACTGCTCCCCGTCTGCCAGGAGCGGGAGAAATGGGCACCGATCCTGATCGGCGAACTGGAAAAGGCGCGGGAGATTCAGGCTGCCCTGCCCACGCTGACCCACCGGGAGATCGAGCAGGCGGTCATCGCCACGTTCCTCCATTCTCACCCGCCGGGCCAGCGGGCTGCTCCCTCCGAGTTGCTGGTCCTGCTGGCCCACCCTGAGATCGACCAGGCGGCGTTGGAGGAGGGACTGCGCAAATGGCGTTCCCTCTCCTGGTTCCTCGTGGAGAACCCGGACATCTGGCGGCTCAGCACCCATCCCAACCTCAACCACATGCACGTGCGGGCGATGGAGCAACTGAGCGAGTCGGAGATCGACGACGAACTGCGCCGTCGCATCCGCGGCGTACAGGCGTTGCGCGAGGCCGACCCCGGCGTAGACATCCACATCTTGCCCAACGGCCCGGCCGACGTGTCGGATGACCTTCGACTGCACTACCTGGTCCTGGGCCCGGAGTGCGCCGTGGATCCGGCGAAGCCTCTGCCGCCCCAGGTGACGGCCTACTTCGACCAGGTGACGGGGCCGCAGAACCCCCGCGTCTATCGGAACAACATCGTCGCTTTGGTGCCGGAGGCCTCTCGGCTGGCTGGGCTGCGGGAGCAGGTGCGGCGGTGGCTGGGGTGGGACCGGGTGGAACGGGGCGAGGAGTACCGCAAAGTGCTCACGGAACACCAGAAGCGGGAATTGCCCCGCCGCAAACAGGAGGCGGCCAACAACCTCCCCGAGGCCGTGGTGGGGGCTTACAACCTGCTCGTCGCCGTGGACGAGACCGGCGCGGTTCGTGTCCAGACCCTGCGCCATGGGGAGGGTTCCGCCTTCGACCGTGTCAAGGCCACCCTCTTGGAGGAGGAACGCATCCTTCTGACCACGCTCGACCCCGACCTGCTCCTGCCCGGCAGTTACCTGGACCTCTGGCGGCCGGACGAGGAGAGCAAGCGGGTAGAGACGTTGATCCAGGCCTTCGGGCAGTTCCCCCGTCTTCCCCGCCTCCTCCGCCCCGAGGCCCTTTACGAATCCCTGCGGCGAGGGGTGCGAGAGGGCGTCGTGGTGTTGCGGCTGGTCCGCGGCGATGGATCGGTGCGCACCTTCTGGCGCGTCCCTCCCGACGAAGAGATCCTGCGTCGGCCCGACCTGGAGGTCCAGCCTGCCCAGAGGGCGCTCCTCCACACGCTGGACGCCGACCTGCTGAAACCGGGGGAGTTCGACCTGTTCTGGCCCACATCTCAGGGGCCGGTCTCGCTGGGGACGTGGCGGGCCGTCTTTGACGGGCGACGGGCTCCCCGTTTGGCATCGCCGGAGGTGCTGGACGAGGCCGTGCGGGCGGCTGTCCGGCGCGGGTTGCTGATGGCCCGTATGGGAGAGGCCGTCTACTTCCGCGAGCCTCTGCCCGAGGCCGCCCTGTCAGACGACCTGGAACTGTTACCGCCTCCGGAACCCCTCCGCGGGGCGGATCTGACCCCGCAGGCCGTGCCGGAAGCCTGGGAGGACGGTCGAACCACCCTTCAGGCGCTGGTAGATGCGCTCGCCGCCAGACGCGGATACCGTCTTCCCTGGTCGCTGATCCAAGAAGCCGTCGACGAGGCCTTGCGACTCCGTCTGTTCGAGCGAACGGCGGAGAGCGGTCCTTGGCCCTGCTCCCCAGCAGCGGCCGGCGACGTGGTCTTTCAAGTGCCGGAGCAGGTCCACCTGACGCCGGAGGTGGTGGCTGCAGGGCTCTCCTATGCCATTGGGTCCTTCCCGACCCTCCGGGAGATCAAGGACGCGGTCGAGGCCCGCATCCTGGGCCGGAGCATCTCGGACACGGAGTTCCTTGCTGCTGCGCGGGACGCCGTGAGTCGAGGGTTGATGCAGACCGAAGAGACGGGCCCCCTGGCGCTGACCACCCACGTTCGCCGTCCCGCCCAGGTGCTTGTGGCGGAAGCGACGCTGGGACCGGCGGATCTGCCTGCGCTGGCGGAGGCGGCAGAGCGGCTGCTTTCCATCGCGCCGGAGATGGATTTCACCTTCCACATCGTCCTCAGCGCCGAGGGGGAGCGGCCGGACGAGG
>CAZOLN010000188.1:0-3292 GCA_964580565.1 uncultured Anaerolineales bacterium | reverse complement strand
CGCGGGTCCAGGCCGAACATCGCCGCCTGCGGGCGCAGCGGCCGAAGCGTCGGGGTCGTCCTCGGAAAACCGTGGTGACAGGTTTCCTGATCCTCGACGATTCGGTCTGCGCCAAGCCCAAGGGACGGAAGATGGGCGGCCTGGGCTGGCACGATTCGGGGACCGAGAAGCGGGTGGTGCGAGGGCATTGTCTCTTTACCGGCCTGTATGTCTTGCTGGGCCGCCGCTGCCCCCTGGAACCCCGACTGTATCGGCAGCGGGCCGTGTGCGAACGGGAAGGGGTCCCGTTCCGCAGCAAAGTCGACCTGGCAGTGGAGACCATCGAGCAGTTCCAGCCGGTCCCCGGCACCCATACCCACCTCCTGGTCGACGCCTGGTATCATTGCAAGCGGGTGCGCAAGGCGGCCCGGCGACGGAAGTGGGACTGTAGTGGCGGGCTGAAGAGCAACCGGAAGATGCGCATCATCCAAGCCCTCCAGTGTCCTCTGTGTCTCCCTGGTTCTCTTCACGGCCCTGGGCGGCTCCAGGCCCAGGGGCCGTAGTGCTCCTTGATCACTTGCCAGGTGACGCCGAAGTTGGATTGGGTCAACTGGTATTGGATCTCCACCGTCGCCCGATCCCCCTGGGGCCGGTCCAGCACGGTGTTGATGAAGTTGAGGTGGGAGAGGAAGAGGAGCAAGCTGAAGAGGACGCAGGCGACAGCTACCGCCCAGAGGACGGACCGGACCGAGCGGCTTCTGCCTCTGTCGAGGAGGACGGCCAGCCCGAGGGCGAAGGGGGCGTAGAGCTCCGTCATCCGGCGGGCGCCAAAGGACCAGCCGGCCCACCAGTCAGCGACGCCGCCGTTGATGGATGCCTCCAGCAGGAAGGCGGTCGCCAGTCCCACTACCATCCACCGCCGCTGGCGGGCCAGCGCCGCCCAGCCGATCCCCCCCATCAACGTCACCGGCGACCAGATGAAAAGCCCCCGTGTGTCGGATAAGAGGACCTGAGGGAGATGGACCGGCAACCCCAGGAAGCCGTTCTCCGTTGCGGAGAGGAGCAAGGGGCGCCCGAACATCCAGTTCCAGGTGTAGAGGACGTGCCAGGCGATGGCCCAGAACCCCAGCCCGAAGAGGCTCAGCTCCCGCCATCGTCGGTGAAGGGGCAGCCAGAGGGTCAGTCCCCACACCAGCAAAGCCATCTGCCACCGCACGAGGGTGGCCAGCCCCCCGACCAGACCCGCCGCCAGCACGAGGAGGGGGTTGCCTTGCCGTTCCTTCCAGTGCAGCAGCAGGAAGAGGGTCAGCGTGGCGAGGAAGGCGGCAGGGACATGGGCGTAGAAAGGCTCGATGGTGGCGTAGTAGAGCATCGGCGTGCCGAGGAAGAGCAGCAAGGCGGAGGCAGCGGCCGGGAAGGGGCGGACGTAGAAGCGGGCGCAGGCGTAGGCGAGAGCCACGCTCCCCAGCCCGTAGAGGTTCACCCCCAGCATACCCAGCAGGCTGTAGGCCAGCGGCCGTCCCTGCAAGGCGATGAAGTAATCGGGGTTGACCGCCAGTCCCCCAAGTCCTTCCACCCACCGCGCCAGCCAGTAGAAGGGGGCCAGGAGAACCGCCGTCCCGTAGGCGAAATCGGTTGCCCAGTGGCCTGTCTCCTCGTTCCAATAGACCTGGTAAGCGTTGACCGAGGCGAATCTCTGGGCCTGGTTACTCAGGTCCATATCTCCATCGCCGGCGATGGAATCCAGCCATATGAAGTAGGCCAGCCCGTCTCCCCGGGCCAGCGGCCGGTCCATTACCAACATCGCCACCAGCGCGATCACCAGAGCGGCGAGCAGTGGCCACTTCTGCGCTTTCTCTGCAGGCGGAGCGGGAGACATATTTTCACAACCCCACATCCCGCTCGATCTGAGCCTGGGTTTTGCCGCCGCTCCTGTACAGCCGTACCGCTTCCTGTTTGAACTCGGGGGTATACTTCTTTCGCTTTTTCATCGCTTCCCTCCAAAGTGATATTATGCACAACCCTCACCTGTTCGGGGGAAGATCACCCCCGGTGGTAGGGAGTGGCGGGTGAGCAAACTGGTTTCTCGTCGAACCCCAACTCCCAGGCCCCCAGGTCGTGCAGTCGAAGGGCGAAGGAGATAAAAAGCAGGCCAAGGAGGGGCCGGAAAAGGGGAAAGAAGTTTCTAGATCGCCTCATTGCCCTATCTCTACCACCGTCAGAAGAACTGCATCTTCGGCAAGAGGACGTCCCCGGGCGTCCGTAACAGGAAGGCGATTCCCCGTTTCTGGAGCGTAGATTCCTATCTTCAAAAGGTATCTTCCTGGAGGGATCCCCGTCAGAGACAGCGAGATCGAATCTTCTACGACCTCACCGGCCTCCCACCAAGTGGTGGGATAAGTCCACTCGCGCGGCATCACATCGCTTTGGGTCACCAAGTTTTTTGTCGCAGAATCGATCAGGTGTACAAATATCTTGTAGTCCGTTTGCATACGTTGTAGGGCCTGCCAATAGACTGTCAGATAGATATGTTCCGCTTCTTTGGAGAGATTGTACCCAAGCAGTCGGATTTCTTTGCCAAAGTCCGCTTGGAGAGGAAGAATTCCTTCAGGTATATCGAATTGACGTGGTAGAGGCTGCACGTAAATCTGTCCAACGGTGATCGTTTTACCGACTTGCCTGTTGGATGAGACGTCTATCAGTGCGACGTGCAATTTGAAAGCGCCGGTTGGGGAGAAAGGGTCTACCTGCACAAGGTATTGATCGCGGACGACCGTGTCAGCAGGCCATTGGTCGGTTGGCCATTCTGGAAAGAGAGGGAAGACCTTATCCCAGGCGTCCTCTCCATCAGCGGCTTGTGCTTCGAGGTGGACGTTTAGCCTTTGTCCGGGCGGAGCACTGCTTCCCCAACGAGCGTCAAATAGGAACCAGCCTCCCTGCGTCGTGCTGGTTGGAATCACTCTGAAATCGAGGAGGCCAATAGTCGAGGAGAGAGGGTACTTGAATTGGAAATCCTCTCCCCACTGAGGGTGAGTGCGATACACTGCTATCTCCGCATCTTCATAAATCGGGGTAATGGTCAGCCAGTCTCGCCATCGGGCCAGGCGATCAGGATCGGTATGTTCTTTGTGCAGAACGAGGTAGCGGATGTTCTCATCGGCCAGACTTCTCAGTTGTCTGGAAACGTCCCTCAAAGTGGTGTCCATTTCCGCTTTATGATACAGACCGCTAAGGAGAGGGTGAGCCTCGATGAAGCGCAATAGGTCGCTTCTCATACGCGATGTCTTTCCGCCGACAATGGGTTTACCATGGA
>CAZOLN010000187.1:0-3387 GCA_964580565.1 uncultured Anaerolineales bacterium | reverse complement strand
GGCTGGGCGATGCGCATCCCCCCGCCCGAGTCCCGCAAGGCCAAGAAGTGAGGCCGATAACCCAGTAGCCCAGTAACCCAGTAACCGGGTAACCAAATAACCTAACTTTTAAGGAGGTTCTTGCGATGAAACTGATCGATCTGACCATCCCTCTGGGTATCGCCACGCCACCGTGGCCTACGTACGAGCCGCTGCAGGTCAAGTACTTCAAGCGGCTGGCCCCCAACGGGGCGAACGGGCAGTTGCTCACCCACTCTAACCATCTGGGCACCCACCTGGATGGCGAGATCCACTTCTTCACCGCCGGGAAGGACATCGCCGACCTGGACCTGAACGAGTTCCTGGTGGGGCCGGGGGTGGTGGTCGACCTCTCCGACGCGGTGGGCGACTACCAGATCTACACCCCGGAGATGATCGAGGAGCGGGTGGAGGTCAAGGAGGGGGACATCCTGATCATCCACACCGGCTATCATCACTTCGGTTGGGATATGCCGACGGCGGACGAGATCCGCTACATGGTTCAGCACCCCGGGCCGGATCGGGACTTCGCCATCTGGGCGAAGGAGAAGAAGATCCGCTGGATCGGCGTGGACTGCGGCAGCGCGGACCATCCGATGAACACCATCATCCGCCAGTGGATGCCGCGCCAGGCGGCCGAGGCCGACAAACTCTTCCGCGAGATGTATGGTCAGCCTCTGGCGGAGCGGTTCACCCCCGACAAGTACCAGTTGATGCACATCGAGATGTTCCCCCACCACATCATCCACGCCGAGTGCCTGGGTGGCGACATCGACCTCTTGGTCAACCGGCGGGTGACCATCGGGTTCTTCCCCTGGCGGTTCGTGGATGGGGAGTCCAGCATCGGCCGCTGCGTCGCCTTCGTGGACGATGACGAGTACGAGGAACTGATGGCCCGCAAGGCCCAGTTGCCGAAGACTCGCTTTGGCGACTGCTACGACCCGGAGCACGTGGAGCGCATTAACCGGTTGACGCGGCGTTTCTGAAGCGAGGCTTCCACATGCAGCGGTTTGTCATTGCTTGCGCCCAGTTTGCGGTAACGCCGATGGCGGTTCAGGAGAACGTGCAGAAAGCGGTCGCCTGGGTGGAGCGGGCGGTGCGGGAGACCTCCGCCCAACTGGTGGTCCTTCCTGAGACGGTCACTACCGGCTTCACGCCGAACTGCCCACCGGAGGAGCTGTGGGACCTGGTCGATCGACTCCCGGGCCCGATGACAGAGCCGGTGGCAAGGGCTGCCAGAGGGCTGGGCGTGTACATCGTCCTCCCGACCTATGAGCGAGGCCCGGAACGGGGGGTGGTCTACAACAGCGCGGCTCTCTTCGGACCGACGGGGGAGCTGCTAGGAATCTACCGCAAGACTCATCTCTTCCCCACCGAACGGCTCTCCGACGGCGGATGGTCGACGCCCGGTCGCGAGCCGGTTGTGGTGGAGACCGAGCTGGCCAACATCGGCCTGACGATCTGCTACGACGGCGACTTCCCCGAACTGTACCGGTGTGAGGCGATCCGAGGTGCGGAGGTCATCGTGCGTCCAGCGGCGCTTCTGCGCAGCTTCGAGATCTGGGAGATGACCAACCGGGCGCGGGCGTACGATAACCACGTCTACATCGCCGCCTGCAACGCCGTCGGACCCGATGCCGGAGGGAACTACTACTTTGGCCATAGTATGATTGTCAGTCCCATCGCCCAGGTGCTGGCCTTGGCTCGAGGGACCGAGGAGGTCATCGCCGCGGAGCTGGACCCCGACCCCATCCGCTATGTCACCTACGGGGCACGCACGCCGATGATCTTCGACCACCTGGAGGACCGCAACCTGGCGGCCTACCGGGACATCCTCACTCCGGCCCGGAGCCGGTTTGAGCCGGCGCGGCGCATCCCCCAGGAAGGAAACCCGGCCCCGACTTCCGGCCCTGAACCGGCGACGCAAGGTCAGGAATAGGAGGGAGGCAAGATGTCACAACCATTGGAGGGGGTGCGGGTGCTGGACCTCACGCGGGCGTTGGCGGGTCCCTTCTGTACGATGATGCTGGGCGATCTCGGCGCGGACGTGATCAAGGTGGAACGGCCAGGCCGGGGGGACGAGAGCCGCGGGTGGGGGCCGCCGTTTGTGGGGAGGCCCTATGGCCCCTATCCCGGCGAGTCGGCCTACTTCATCGCTGCTAACCGGAACAAGCGCAGCGTGACGGTCAACCTCAAGCGGCCTGAAGGACAGGAGATCGTCCGTCGGCTGGCGGCCATCTCCGATGTGCTGGTGGAGAACTTCCGCACCGGCGTCTTGGACGGGATGGGGCTGGGGTATGAGGACTTACAGACTGTAAACCCTCGGCTGGTCTACTGCTCCATCAGCGGTTACGGCCGTACCGGCCCCTATGCTGAGCGGCCCGGGTATGACTTCATCATCCAGGCCGAAGGGGGGATGATGGGCATCACTGGGCCCGAGGAAGGACCGCCGTGCCGTGTGGGGGTGCCCATCGTGGACATTACGGCCGGCATGTTCGCAGCCACGGCCATCCTGGCAGCGCTCCACGCGCGGGACCGGACGGGCAAGGGCCAGCTGGTGGATGTCTCGCTACTGGACGCGCAGGTGGCGTTGCTGACCAATGTGGGGTCCAACTACCTGGTGGGCGGCACCCCTCCCCGACGGCTGGGGAACGCCCATCCCAACATCGCCCCCTACGAAGCGTTCCGCGCTCGCGACCGGTGGTTTGCCCTGGCTGCGGCCAACGAGCGGCAGTGGGCCACCCTGTGCCAGGCCATCGGCCGGCCGGATCTGAAGGACGATCCCCGGTTCGCCACCAACGAGGCCCGTGTCTCCAACCGGCCGGAGCTCGTCTCGGTGCTGAGCGAGGTGTTCGTCAGCCGTGATGCGGACGATTGGCTGCAGATGTTGCAGGAAGCCGGGCTGCCATGCGGGCCCATCAACACCGTGCCGGAGGTCTTCGATCACCCGCAGGTCTTGGATCGGGACCTGATACTGGAGGTCGAGCACGCCAGCGCCGGGCCCGTGCGCCTCATCGGCTTCCCGTACAAGCTCTCGGCGACTCCTGCTGCGATCCGTCGCCCGCCCCCATTGCTTGGCGAACACACGGAGGAGGTGCTCGTGGAGATGCTTGGCTACTCAGCGGAAGAAGTTGCCTCTCTGCGAGCCGAGGAGGTGATTTAAGTGCAGGCCTCGTGCGCTCGCACGGGCCGGCAGTACCTGTTGAGAAGAGGGCCAGCGCTCTGTCTGTCGGCAGAGCGAGGATCCCGAGGGAGTCTGCCACGCTGTGGCTATGTTGCAAAGAAAGGAGGTGAGGCCTGCTGTAGCAGTTCGGTCTAGCGAAGTTCCGTATCCACAGACCTTATAGCAAGCGTGGTGTGTCGATCTAG
>CAZOLN010000186.1:0-3445 GCA_964580565.1 uncultured Anaerolineales bacterium | reverse complement strand
AGCCACTTGCGCACGAAGGCTTCGATCTTCTCCGGCGGGGTGTGGGCGACGTCGAACCAGCGGATGCGGGGGTCGCTGAGGCGGAACCAATTGTACTGGTGTCGGATGAGACGGCGGGTGGCCCGTTTGATCTCAGCGACCACCTCTTCCAACGTCGCTTTCCCCTCGAAGTAGGGGCGGAACTGGGCGTACCCCACGCTGGACATCGAGGGGAGGTCCCATCCGTATCCGGCCTCCACCAGCCGTCGGACCTCGTCCAGCAGGCCGGCCTTCATCATCGCCTCGATGCGGGCGTCGGCGCGGGCGTAGAGGGCCTCTCGATCCATTGTTAGCCCGATCTGCAGGATCCGGTACGGGGGCGGGATTCGTCTCCGCTGGGATGAGAAGGGCTTCCCCGTCGTCAGGCAGACCTCCAGCGCGCGGATCACCCGGCGAACGTTACGGGGGTCGATCTGGGCGGCCGCCTCGGGGTCGAGGGAGGCGAGGCGGGCGTGGAGGGCCTCGGCCCCCTCCCGCCGGGCCTGCTCTTCCAGTTCGGCCCGTAGCGTGGGGTTCGGCGGGACGGCGGGGGGGGTCCACCCCTCCACCACGGCCCGCACGTACTGACCGGTTCCCCCCACCAGCATCGGCAGCCGCCCCCGGGCGTGGACCTCCGCGATGGCCTCCTCTGCCATCCGCTTGAACTCGGCCAGGCCCACCGTCTCGTCGGGGTCGGCGATGTCGATGAGGTGGTGTGGCACGCGGGCTCGCTCCTCGGGGGTCGGCTTGGCCGTGCCGATGTCCATCCCCCGGTAGAAGAGGCGGGAGTCGGCGGAGACCACCTCCCCCTCCAGCCGCTCGCCCAGGTAGAGGGAGAGGGCGGTCTTGCCGACGGCTGTCGGGCCGACGATGACTAGCAGGGGAGCAGCCATTATCCCTACCCCACGATGTTCTCCAGCACCTCCACCCGCACCAATCGCCCCGCTCGGTCCAACTCCACTGCCACCAGATCCAGCCAATAGTCCACGTCCTCCAGGCCGTGCGCCGCCAGGTAGTGTTCGGCCACGGCGACCATCCGGACCTGCTTGGGGGGCGTCAGCGATTCCTCTGGGGTGCCGAAGTCGGTTCCGCGCCGGGTGCGCACCTCGACGAAGTGCCAGACCCCATCTTTTCGGGCGACGATGTCCACCTCCCCGGCCTCGCATCGCCAGTTCCGGGCCACGATCTCGTAGCCCTGGCGGGTCAGCGCCTGCGCGGCCAGTTCTTCTCCCCGGCGGCCCAGTCCGATCCGTCCTCTAGCCATCCCCCCTCCGACGGTGCTCCTCCACCAGCCGCTCGTAGTGGGCCAGCAGCCGGGCGGAGGTGTTGCGGATGTCGAACTGGTGGCGGCTCTCCCGTGCTCCCTCGGCCAGGCGAGCCCGCAGGTCGGCGTCCGTCGCCAGGCGTATCATATGGCGGGCAAAGGCGTCTACTTCCTCCGGGCAGAGCAGACCGTTCACCCCGTCGATCACGCTGTCCTCGATCCCGAGCGCGGCGATCCCGAGGGCCGGCAATCCGGCGGCCAGGGCCTCCAGCAGCGAGAGGGGATGGGATTCCACCGTCGAGGTGATGACGAAGAGGTCGGCCATCGCCAGCCAGTTGGGGACCTCCTCGTAGGGCACTGCGCCGACCATGCGGACCCGCTCGCCCAGGCCTGCCCATCGGGCGAACTCCTCCAGGTCCTCCCGCTTGGGCCCGTCGCCCACGATGAACAGGTGGAGGAAGGGCACCTCCGCAGCAGCGCGGCTGAAGGCGCGGAGGAGGAATTCCATGTTCTTTTCGGGACCGATCCGCCCCACGGAGATGGCGACCACGGCGTCCTCCGGCAGGCCGACGTCCGCCTTGGTGAGGGGGGCCGGGGGGTGGGCGATGCGCTCCACGTCGACCCCATTGGGGATGATCTCGATGGGGGTCTCCACGCCGATCTCCCGCAGCCAGCGGGCGACGCCCCGCGCCGGGACGACGACCAGATCGCACCAGGCGGTGAAGCGGGGGAGGTAGGTCTTCAGCAGGCCGTCGGACAGTTCATCGGGGATGAGGGGAAGGTAGTAGCGGGCCTGGAGATGGTAGCGCGTGTGGTTGGTGAAGACGAGGGGGATCCCCGTCTCCTGCACGATCTGCACGGCCTGCCGTCCGGCCAGGAAGGGGTGGTGGACGTGGAGCACGTCCATCGTCTCCGCCAGTTGCCGGGCGTGCCGGGAGTACCAGAAACTCAGATGATAGCCGGTGTCGGAGAGCGGGACGGCGGGCGAGCGGATGACGCGGGGCTCATCGTCGGGATAGTCGGTGTTGCCGAGGGTAAAGACGTAGACCTCGTGCCCCCAGGATTCCAGGACCTGCTTGTGGAGGGAGATGAAGTGGGTCACGCCGTTGATGACCGGTTTGTAACAGTCGGTCAGTTGCCCAATGCGCAAGGGACCCTCTCCTTAGAAGTTCACCCCAGAGGCACGGAGGATACAGAGTGTCTCTTTCACTTCGCTCTCCCTGTGCTCTCCGTGCCTCTGGGGTCCTTTCCTCTACCGGTCGAAGTAGATGGACTTGCCGGTGGCGGAGAGGGGGATCCCCATCACGAGATCGGCGTCGATGAGGCCCAGTTCCCGCGCCACGACCCCCGCCCGGTACATGATCCGGTTGTCCACGTTCAGCATCGCGGCCGTCTTGACGGCCGACCCGATCGCGATGCCCATATCGAGGATGCGCATCGCGCAGTTGGGTCCGCGGAACTCCCCTTCCACCATATTGGGCTCGATGCACGTCTCGCTGCCGCAGGCGGCGCAGTCCAGCCCCAGCACGTCCGCATCCTTCAGGCCGATCAGCACCACGGCCTCCGAGTCCAGGACGTTCTGTCCATCCCGATCGAAGTTGGCCCTTCCCGTTCGCTCGCCGTAGGCGATCATCGCCTCGCCCAGCCGCCGTAGGTCCTCCCCCTCGACGATTTCGACGACGATGAAATCGCGCCCTGCTGCTTTGGGCGCGGTGCGTGCCGAGATCGACATCAGTTCGGCTACCGTCCTGACGCTCATCCTTCCTCCTCGATCACGTAGTCGTAGGTGATCTCCGCTGCGGCCGCCAGGGTGGCTCCCACCGAGCAATACTTGTTCTTGGAAAGTTCAATGGCGTCCCGCACGGCCTTCTCACTCAGTTCTCGCCCCCGCAACCGATAGGCGAGGTGGATCTTCCGGTAGGTCCAGGGTGGATCGGGCTCCTGCTCGCCGGTGACCTCGACCTCCAACCCGGTGAGTCGCTGCCGCTTCTTGGTCAGGATGTTGACCACGTCGTACGCCGTGCACCCTCCCAGGGCCACCAGCAACAACTGACTGGGGCTCATCCCGATCCCGTCCTCCTTCCCCTGACCGGACATCACCACCGAGTGCTTGGTCGAATCGACCCCCACGAACTGCAGTTTCTCCAACCACTTCACGCGCAC
>CAZOLN010000185.1:0-3542 GCA_964580565.1 uncultured Anaerolineales bacterium | reverse complement strand
AGCAGGCCACTCCCACGGCGCCACCACCGACTCAACCGCCGGCCCAGCCGCAGCAAGCGACCCCCACGGCGCCGCCGCCCACACCGACATCGGCCCCTGTGACGACGGAAGAGACCCAGACTCCCTCGCCGCCTCCTCCGATCCTCCCAGAAAGCGGCGGTCCTGCCCCGCAGGCCGGGGTGTCGGTCGCCACTCTGGTCGCAGGCGCGCTCCTGATCCTGGCGGGATGGCTGGCCTCCCGAAAGGAACGGGGCACGATCCAGTAGCCGGTCGGGGAAAAGGGAAGGGGCGTGGTCGTCCCGACCACGCCCCGATCCCCTGATCAAACCACGGAGAGCCACGGCGGGGGATCACCCCCCACTACCGCTCGGAGTAGAGCCGGTAGGCATCCCCTACGGTCCGAACCTGCCAGGCCTTCTCCATCGGAATCGAGATGCCGAGTTCCTCCAGGCGGAGCATCATCTCCACCAACTGGATGGAGTCGGCCATCAGGTCCTCTACAAAGGAGGCCTCGGGCACCACCTGCTCCTCGTCCACGTCCAACTCCTCGGCGATGATCCGTCGGAATTCGTCGAAGGTGATCTTAGGCATCGGACTGTTCCTCCTGTAGCGCCATCTCCCGTAACCGGAACTTCTGCGGCTTACCGGTGGAGGAGCGAGGAAAGTCCTCCACCACGCGCACCACCTGCGGGATCTCGTACGGCTCCAGCACGCCGCGACAATGCTCCCGCACCTGACGAGGCGTGAGGTCGGTCCCGTCCTCCGGGATCACGAAGGCCCAGACCTCCTCGCCCCCCAACCCCCTGGGCACCCCTACCACAGCCGCCTCCCGCACGGCGGGATGGGTCATCAGATGCCGTTCGATCTTCTCCGGATAGATGTTCCGTCCCCCACGGATGATCATATCCTTCTTCCGACCGACGATCCGCAGGTACCCCTCCTCGTCCATCACCGCCAGATCGCCGGTGTGATACCATCCCTCCTCGTCCACAACCCGGGCCGTGAGGTCGGGCGCGCCCCAGTAGCCGACCATCCGGCCCTCCGTGCGCACCCAGAGTTCCCCCACCTCCCCCGGCGGCAGGGGACGGCCTGCGTCGTCCACGATGCGGACCTCCACCCCCGGCATCGGCCGCCCGACGGTCTCCGCCTGCCGATCCGCGGGATCCCCCAGGTCGGTGGCGGCGATCCCCCCGCCGATCTCCGTGGCCCCGAAACCGATGTGGAGAGCACAGCCGAACCGTTGCTGTACCTCCCGGGCCAGTTCGGGCGGGCACGGGGCCGAGCCGGTACCGCAGATAAGAAGCGAGGAGAGGTCGTATTCATCGAATGACTTCAGTCGGAGCATCACCGCCAGCGCGGTCGGCACAGCCACCAGGATGGTCACCCGCTCCCGCTGGACCAGTTCCAGCGCTTCTACCGGGTGGAAGTAGGGCTGGATCACCAGGGTATCCCCCATCAACAGGGCCTGGAGGAAGACCTCGACGCCGGTGATGGTATGGAAGCCGACGGTGGAGAGGAAGACCTGCGGGCGTCCGGCCGCCCGCAACAGCCGCTCCCTGTAGCGGGCCAGCGCCCGCCCCATCTTCGGCAGGTGGGAGAGCGTCGGTCGACGGGTCCAGAGGTCCCGCAGCCTCAGACTGGCGACCACCGGGGCGATCAGGCTGCGGTGGGTGTGCATCACCCCCTTCGGGGTTCCCGTCGTGCCGGAGGTGTAGAGGATGGCCAACAGGTCCTGTGGGGCCACGTCCGTCGGCGCGGCGGGCCCCTCCGTCGGGCCGGACAACACCGCCTCCCGTTCCTCCTCCACAACGACGACCGTCGCGTCCTCCGGCAGGACCCCCTCCACGGCAGGAGGAAGGGGCTCGCGGGTCACCACGAGACGGGGGGAGATCTGCTCCACCACGCGCGCCACCCGTCGGTGGAGGGCCATCGGGTCGATGGGGACCACCACCGCACCCCGCTCCGCCGCGGCGAAAAAGAGGACGACGAACGCGACCCCCGGCGGAAGCCAGAGGGCCACCCGGTCCCCCTTGCCGACCCCCATCCCGGCCATCGCCGCCGCCGCCCGGTCCACCCGCTCCTGGAACTCCCCATAGGTCAACCGGAGGGAGCCGCACACCAGGGCTTCCTGATGGGGACGGTCCATCGTGATCCGCCGCAGGGCCTCCCCCATCGTCATCTGAAGGGTGAGCGCCGGGACCCCCATCCGACCCTCCGCCATCCTAATCTCACCACAGAGGCACAGAGGTCACAGAGTTCCCCCTGAACAATTGGGTTCTCTGCGCCACTGTGGTGAGACATCACAACGGTTTCTGGTACACCCGGAAGTGCTTGTACCGCTCCGCGCCCAACCGCTGGGCGACCAGGTTCACAATAAGATTATATTCCGAAGTGACGGAACCGTCCAACCACCGGTACCCACCGGCGAGGAACCCCTTCAGGACCTCCAGGTAAAGCAACGCGTCGATGCCCCGCTGGCGGTAGTTCGGGAGGATGCCCATCAGTTTAAAGGTCGCCACGTCCACCTGGCGGATCAGGCGGCGCAGGCGGAGCCAGTTAAAGGGGAACAACCGACCGTTCAGATGGATCAACACCCGGTTCACATCGGGCAGGGCGATGCAGAAGCCGACCGGCTCGCCCTCGACCTCGGCGAAGACGGCCATCCTCGGATCGACAAAAAGGCGCAGTTCGCTCGCCATCCGGCGGAAGACCTCCTCGGGGATGGGAAGCCGATAGGGCAGGTAGGTCATCGAATCGTTGAAGAGCCGATGGAGGGTGCCGACCTCCTCATCCCACGCCTCCAACCGGATCGGACGGGTGGTCACTCCCTGCCGTCGGGCGGCCTCCGCCACGTGGCCCAATTCCGGGGGGAGGTTCTCCATTCGCTCCCCGATCTGCTGGCGGAAGGCCCGGTAGGCGTAAAGGTCCTGGTGCTTCTCCATCCCGTACCGCTCCAGGAAGGTGGCGTAGTAGGGAGGCGTGTGGGCCTCCATCATCACCGGTGGGCAGTCGGCCCCTTCGATGAGGACGCCGGGCCGGTCGGCGTTGTTGAAGTTCAACGGCCCCCGCATCACCGTGGCCCCATGCTCCCTCAGCCACTCCGCCGCCACGTCCAGCATCCGGGCCGCGACCTCGTAATCCTCGATCACCTCGAAGAAGCCGAAGCCTCCCACCGCCTCCCCCAGGACCTCGACCAGCCAGTGGTCCACAAAAGCCGCCACCGTCCCCACGACCTTCCGTCCCCGACGGGCCAGGAAAAGGGCGACGTCGGCCCGCTCGAAAAAGGGGTTGTGGGCCGGGTCGAGGGTGTGCATCATCTGGGAAATCAGCGGGGGAACCCAGTTGGGGTCATTCCGGTACACCTGCCAGGGGAAACGCACGAAAGCCCGCAGGTCGCGACGGCCAGACACCGGCTCGACGGTCAGTTGGGACATCGGCTTGCACTCCTCATTTTCACCACAGAGACACGGAGGACACAGAGAATCTTAAGTGGTATTTTGCTCAACCCTCACCCTGCCACCACGCCAGCAGCCGGCCCAGCC
>CAZOLN010000184.1:0-3544 GCA_964580565.1 uncultured Anaerolineales bacterium | reverse complement strand
CTCGTTTGGTAAAGTGCGAGAAACTTCATCCCCTACGCTATGCTAGACATGAGCGCTATCGATAAAGGACCCTCGGGTCCGCCAAGGGCGGGGACAGCCTGGCAGGCTGTCCCCGTCCCTCATCGGTGCGACGCGTCTCTGAAGCGCGTCGCACCTTCAGTTACCCCCCTCCCCGACTTGCCAGAACCCCCTACTTCGGTTATAATTAGATAGACTAACTAACCAATAGGGGCGAAATGGCAGAGGAACCCACGAAGGCCATCGATCGGTTTCTGGAACTGCTGGACCGCCTGCGAAGGCTGGGGCCGGAGCAGCCGCCCTTCGAGGAGATCCAGATCACACCTTCCCAGTTGCTTCTCCTGGATCGGATCGTTGCCTCCCCCGGCTGCTCCATCCGAGAGGTCGCCACGGAGTTGGGGTTGACCTCCCCGACCGTCAGCGTTGGAGTACGGCGGTTGGAGGAGGTGGGATTGGTGGAGCGCCGACCGGACGCACGCGACCGGCGGGCGGTGCGGCTCTTCGCGACACCCCGGGGAGAAGCGCTCCACCAGCGGGCGCAGGCCTACCGTCGCCAGAAAGCGCACCGGCTGCTGGCGGGCCTCACGCTGCAGGAGCAGGCACAGTTGCTGGATCTGCTGGATCGGGCGATCAGCACAGCAGAAGAAGCCGTGGATCGAGAAGACGCGGCCAACTCTTGAACTTGAAGGAGGAGTCAAAATGCCCAGGCAGATCGTGTTTCCCACCGTTCTATTTCTCCACAACCTGTTCACCGCCATCTGGGTCGGAGGGCTGATCACCCTCGGAGTCACCGTGTTGCCCTCGGCCAAGAGGGTCCTGGGGATGGGGCCGGAGACCAAGCGGCTGATGGACACGATTCAACGGCGGCTGAGCGTCCTCGTCTATATCAGCATCGTCGGGTTGATCCTGACCGGGCTGTTGCTGTCCAACCGTTCCCCATCCTTCTTGGGCCTCTTCAACTTCGGCAACGCCTACTCAGCCGTTCTCTCAGTCAAGCACATCCTGACCCTGCTGATGATCGTCGTGGCCCTCTACCGGAGCCTGGCCCTGGGCCGGTCGGGGAGGCCCCCCACCCCAACCCAGGAGAAGGTCAAAGCCGGCCTGCTCTTCCTCAACATCGGCCTGTCCGTCGTAGTGCTCCTGCTCAGCGCCGTTTGCACCGCCCTCTCCGCGGGGCCCCCTCCAGCGTAGGAACGTGGGGGGGCGATAGATGGACGCCTTGGCTCGCTGGCTTTCGATCCTGTTCGACAGTTCAGTGCTGGCCGTGCCCGTCTTCATCGGGGTCGCCTGGGCGGAGACCGGCGCGTTCCTGCCCGCCTTGGGCTGGGCGGCCCTGGCGCTGCTGTTCGCCGACGGTGTGCCCTTGACCTACCTGGCCCTGGGGCGACGGTTGGGCTGGGTCAGCGGCTTCGAGATGCCGCGCCGCCAGGAACGGATCCCGTTCATCGCCGTCAACCTGGTCGGCAACGGGATCGGCTATTGGCTCCTGCGAACCCTGGGCGGTCCCCCCTCCCTGGCAGCGCTGCTTCTGGTCTACGTAGGGATGGGGGTCACCATGCTCACCATCTCCACCTTCTGGAAGATCAGCCTGCACACCGGGGGCGTGGGCGGCTTCGCCGCTGCGCTGACCTGGTTCTTCGGCCCGATCTGGGCGTTGACCTTCCTGGCGGTCCCCCTCGTCGGCTGGGCGCGGGTGCACCGGAAGCGGCACAACTGGACCCAGGTGATCGTCGGCGGAGTTGTGGGGGCCACCGTCACCCTCGCGGTCCTGTCGTTGGCGCTGAGATGAAAGGACATAACGGCCAGTGAGAGGTTGCTGGTCATCTTTTTCCGATTCCTTCTCCCCGCCGTCCTGACGCACAAGCGGAGCCGAGGGCCGGGGCACTGATCCCCCCTCCGTCCCTGCAGGCCACTAAGACCCGGAGAGTTTCCACCCTCCGGGTCTCTCTATGTCCCGCCCTTCCCGGCTTCCCCACTTCTTTCACTTTCCCTTCATCGAATCTTCATACAACTCCGGTATCCTCCTGATCGAGAAACAAAGAAAGATCGAAGGAGGTCTAGATGAACAAGGCGAAGCTAAACTACCTACTCGACTGGGTGATCGGGCTGGCCTTTGCCCTCTCGACGGCCACCGGCGTGGTGCTCTGGCTGGCCGGGTCGGGAGGGTACCAGGGCGGACGCAACCCGGCGTTCCAGACGGCGGTCCTGGGCATCAGCCGCTGGACCTGGAGCGACCTGCACATCTGGGTGAGCCTGGTGCTGGTCGCCGGAGTGGTGGTCCACTTCCTGCTTCACTGGGACTGGGTGGTCTGCATGACCAAACGGCTGCTGCGTCCGTCCCGACGCAAAGACCAGGAAGCATGCCCGATCGCGTGATTCAATGAAGGGAGTGAAGGAGATGCGCGGCAGAGGAAGACGACCGATGTTCCGCCCCGGGTTTCGTCCCATCCGTCGGCCGATGTGGCCGTGGTTCGGGTGGGGATGGCACCGGGGATGGGGATGGGGATGGTTGCTGCTCCCGCTTCTGGCGATCGGAGGATGTCTGACGGCGACCTTCCTGCTCCCGTTAATGCGCCTGTTTTTCCGATGGTGAAATGGTAGGAGGTGAGAGATGCTAGAGAAAATCGCAGGGATCGGATTGGTGACGTTGCTGACGCTGGCGCTCGTGGGCGGATCGGCCTACATCCTGCTGAGACCGCCGGACACCCCCGTGTTCCACACCGCCCACGGTCCGGACCACCCCGGATGCGACCACGGACAGGACCGAGGGAACGACGGCGGAGGACGTTGGGGACACGGCCACGGCTCCGAGGTCGATCACGGAGGGGAAGAGCACCCCGCCGAGACCTGGACAACGGTGACCGGCACCGTGGTCGCGCTGGACCCCGACCTGGTGCTCCAGACCGAGGAGGGCGAGGTGGTGGTCCACCTGGGGCCGGAGTGGTACTGGGATGACCAGGGGCTGGCCCTGGAGATAGGCGATCAGGTCGCCGTGACCGGCTTCTTCGAGCAGGATGGCCTGGAAGCGACCCGGATCGAGAACCTGACCACCGGTCAGAGCCTGGCCCTGCGGGACGGGTCCGGCCGACCGCTGTGGGCCGGTCGAGGGCGCGGAGGACGGTGGTAAGAGAGGAGGTGAGCAATGGAGAGGCGAACCGGTCGCTCGTGGAACTGGCGCAGTCTGGTCTCGTTCTACCTCCTGTTTGCGTCCATCGTCCTGCTGATCTCCGGCGTGGCGCTCTTCGTCGCCCCGTCGGGCCGCGCGGCCCGCACGCTGGACTGGAGCCTGCTGGGGCTGGACAAGGAGCAGTGGGAGGCGGTCCATACCATCTTCGGCTACCTGACGACGGCCTTCGGCCTGTACCACCTGGTGCTGAACTGGAAAGTTCTGGTCAACTACCTGCGGAGTCGGGCCCGTCGGGCCTACCGATTGCGGGCCGAGCTGGTCGTCGCGTTGCTTCTGACCATCCTCGTCGTGGCTGGCTCCGCGGCCTCCATCCCTCCCTTCAGCACGGTGATGGACTGG
>CAZOLN010000183.1:2486-3666 GCA_964580565.1 uncultured Anaerolineales bacterium | reverse complement strand
TGGCTCCCACCCTCGGAAATCGTCGCTTCACCGGGAGAGATCACAATGTGATCCAGCGAGGCCGCGTTGACCGTCAGCGTGGCGGTAGCCACCAGCGACTGGAAGGTACCGGTGACGGTCCACGTGCCGGCCTTCTCCGAGGTATAGACGTTGTTGCTCCAGGAGCCCCCTGCACCGGAGGCGATGGTGAAGGTCGTCTTGCTGGTGATGTCCCAATCGCCGAACTTGTTGCTCGCCGTGGCGGTGAAGGGGATCGACCCGCCAGCAGTGACGGCCGCCGAGGCAGGACCGAGCGTGAGGGTCGTGGCGCGGCTGCCGTAAACGACGTAGGTCTCGCCGCTGTCGGTGCCGCCAGCCAGCACCGCGCCGATGATCAGATCGTCGGCGCCGTCCCCATCCAGATCCCCGGCCCCCGAGGCCCGACCTGACTCGTCATACTCATTGTCCCCCAGCACCTTGATGGACACCAAGTCGGTGGTGCTGAGGTAGACCGTAGACGTGATCTCCGGTGCGCCATAGATCACGTAACTGATGCCTGCATTGAGACGGGTGCTGTCAGGATCGGCCCGCGACGCCCCTAAAAGGATGTCGTCGTAGCCGTCCCCGTTGAAGTCGCCGCTGGCGAGAGAGCGGGTAAGCCGGTCCTCGTCCGCCTCAGCGTAGATGACGATGTCCGCGGTCTCAGAGAGGTTCATCGTGGCGGACAGCGCGCCGCCGTAGACCACATAGGCGGTCCCAGTATAATAGTCGGGGTCATGATAGGCCCCAATGAGAAGATCGTCCGCCGTGTCCCCGTTGAAGTTCCCGCTGGCGACGTAGAAACCGGTGCCCTGCACCAGCGCTCCACGCAGGATGACATCCGGACCGGCGGTGTCCAGATCCAATGTACCGGAGAGGCTTGATCTTCCGTAGATTACGTAGACCTCACCGGCATCCGTCTGCCACGCTTGGTCCGCCCAATAGGCTCCGGCGATGATGTCTGCCGTCCCATCCCCATTCACGTCGCCGCAGGACACCGAGCGTCCCAGGCGATCGTACGCATCGTCGCCCAGAATGGTGAAATCGGCCCCGTCCGAATCCAACTCGATTGTCCCTGAAAGGCTGGACCCTCCGAAGATCACGTAGGCTGCCCCTGCGTCGGTGCCCCCCGGCGTGTCGTCCCGATAGGCACCGACGATCA
>CAZOLN010000183.1:0-2386 GCA_964580565.1 uncultured Anaerolineales bacterium | reverse complement strand
TCCAGATCGATCACCGGATCGCCCGCCTGGGCGATAGCGACGGTCAGCAACAGGACAGCAAACACCGCCAATGAGAAAGCAACCGCTAACCTCTTCAAGATAACCTCCCTCTCGCCTTGCAGGGAAAAAATGTCAGGAGACGCAGAGGCTCCCGCATTTTATAACTTATCAAAGGAGGGTAAGACTGAAGGGACAAAAACCCTAAAACCATCCTAAATCGATCAAGAACTGCGCTGCCTGGGGGGCTCCCCCATAGCGCGCCTGCTCCTCGGAAAGCCGCAGAGCCGCCGCGCGGTAGCGCGGGTCGTCGAGGACCCGCCCTACAACCTCCCGCAGGTCGCCGGCCGAAACGAAAAGGCGTCGACAGACCAGCGTCGAAAACTCGCCCCCGGCCCACCGGTGGGTCACCCGCTCCAGATGCTCATCCCAAGGACCGAGCACCTCCGCCGCCCCGTTCTGCTGGAGGCGTCGACCGTTGGCCTCCTGCTCGGCGTGGAAGGGGACGACCACGGAGGGGACCCCCGCGCGCACCGTCTCCATCATCGTCCCGTAGCCACCGTGGAAGAGAACGAGGTCGGCGCGGGAGACCATCGCCGGGCCGGGGACCCAAGGGAAGACCCGCACCGCCCGCCCGGTCACCTTCCCGGTCGGCCGTCCGCCGGTGGACACCACCACCTCCCATCCCGTTCCGGCGAACGCCTCCTCCCACAAGGGGAGAAGCTCCACCCCTCGAACCGACTCGGAGCCCCCGCCCACCGTGACGTAGATGAAGGGGCGGTGGTCCGACCCGATGTCCATCTCCGCGGGGACCTCTCCCCCACCCCCGTCCCGACGCACCAGCGGGCCGACGTAGCGGGTCCGCTCCGCGCCCTGGGGGAGAGGATCGAGCGAGGGGATGCTGGGGACAAGCAGAAGGTCCCCATCCAGCAGGTCCTCGGCCCGGGAGACGGGCGGCAACCCCCACCGCTCCAACACGGGGTTGAAGACCGGTCGGATGTCGGGGGGGCGGATCCCAGGGGGAACCTCCCGCCACCAGACAAGCCGAGGGCCAGCGGGATGGGCTGCCGAGCGGACGATCTGGACGACCGGCAGGCCCGCCAGCCGCCCGACGACGGAGGTCAACAGCCAGGCGTCCCCCACGAGGAGATGGGGGTCGAACCGACGCACCACCTCCAGTTCCCACTCGACCTCCCGGCGCACCCGCTCAGCGGTGTGGAACCCATCCCGCACAGCCTGATAGTTCAGATTGCTGAAAAACAGGTAGGCAACGCTCCCCTCCCGCCGCAACGCCCGGCGGAGGCGGGCGAACAGGGCACGACCGCGCTCGAACGGTGGGCGGAAGACCGTCCACCCTTCGCCCGCCACCCGCCGGACGTGGGGACCACCGAGGACAAAGGCCGCCTCCCATCCTCGCTCCGCCATCGCGTCGGCCAACGCGAGGCATCGGCCGATGTGGCCAAAGCCGCTGCCCCGGTAACTCGGAAAGAAGAGAACGCGTTTCCGCATCCGCCAAGCCCTCATCGGGGAAACCGGGCAAGCCAGAGCGACGGCCTGGTGGCAGCGGCCGTCGTCTCACCCGCCGCGACCTCCAAGAAGCGGACCGCGTCGGCGACCACGTAGCCGTTCGCCGCGTCGGTTATCTCAACGCTGCCCGCCGTCCCCGCGGCGAAGGCGTAGACGCCCAGGCTGTACCAGACCCCTCCCTCCCCGGCCGGTCCCCGCAGGTCGACACGGACCGTCGTCGAGCCGTACAGGTGATGCACCGTATACGGCGCGTCCGTGGCCCCGTAGGGGGAGGTGCCCCACCAGATAAAGACCTCGTACTCCCCAGCCCGTGGCAGGTCGGGCACGAAGGTGGCCCGCTCCGTCCCGGTCCCGGCCTCGTCGTAGTGGAACCCGGCCCGATAATACGGATACACGGGTCCGCTGTAGACCGGCCACGTGCCGACGAACGAGAAGCCCGGATCCCCATCGTCCACGATCACCTCAGCGGGCGTCGGGGTCGGGGTCGGCGTCGACGTCGGCGTCTCCGTCGGTGTGGATGTGGCCGTCGGGGTGGACGTCGGGGTCTCCGTCGGCGTCGACGTGGCCGTCGGGGTCGGCGTCGGGGTCTCCGTCGGCGTCGACGTGGCGGTCGGGGTGGACGTCGGCGTCTCCGTCGGCGTGGACGTGGCCGTCGGGGTCGACGTCGGCGTCTCCGTCGGCGTCGACGTGGCGGTCGGGGTCGACGTCGGCGTCTCCGTCGGCGTGGAGGTGGCCGTCGGGGTGGGCGTCGGGGTCTCCGTCGGCGTCGACGTGGCCGTCGGGGTGGACGTCGGTGTCTCCGTCGGCGTCGACGTGGCCGCCGGGGTGGACGTCGGCGTCTCCGTCGGCGTGGACGTGGCGG
>CAZOLN010000182.1:0-3708 GCA_964580565.1 uncultured Anaerolineales bacterium | reverse complement strand
CCAACCCGAACCGCTCCGGCTGGTGGCGGAGGATGAGGGCGAGGAACTTGCTCAGTTTCACCCGTCTGGCCTCACGCTTGGCGTTTGACATGGTTGGCGGAGGTTTCCCCCTGTTCTCTGTGGTTCTCACTCCTCGCGACTGCGCGAGGTCCCGTCGGTGCCTCCTAGAGCGGAGCCGTGCTCCGGCTCTCGTCTCGGTAATGGCATCCCCGGCTGCTGCGGTTCCGATAGGCCGCCTCGGCGACGATGAGGGCCGCCTGCACCGCGTGCCGCAGTCCGATCAGGCTGTCGCTCAGCCGGGTCGTGCGGTAGAACTCGTCGATCTCTTCCTTCAGGTGGCGCAGGTCCCGGAGGGCGCGGGCCAGCCGTCCGGAGGAGCGGATCAGGCCGACGTAGTGCCACATGGTGTGTTGGATGGTGCGCATGTCCCGCCAGATGAGGGCAGGGTCGGCGTCCTCGACCCCGGTCTCCTCCCAGGGGGGCACCGCCTCCGGTGCGACGAGGGGGAGGGAACCCCGCGCGCCGATGTCCCGCGCCGCCCGATCTCCCCACACCAGTCCCTCGAGCAGCGAGGTGGAGGCCAGCCGGTTGGCCCCGTGCACTCCCGTGCAGGCCGCCTCGCCGATGGCGTAGAGGTTACGGACCGTCGTCCGCCCCCACAGGTCGGTCCAGACGCCGCCGCAGAAGTAGTGAGCGGCCGGGACCACCGGAATGGGCTGGCAGGTGATATCCAGCCCCAGCTCCAGGCAGCGCTGGTAGATGGTGGGGAACCGTTCCCGGATGCGGTCGGCAGGCATCGCCGACGCCACGTCCAGGAGGACATGGGGATACCCGTGCTCGACCATCTCATGGTGGATCGCCCGGGCAACGACGTCGCGGGGAGCCAGGTCACCCCACTTGGGGGCGTAGTCGGCCATGAAGGCCCGGCCGTCCGGCGTGATCAGCCGTCCGCCCTCCCCCCGCACTGCCTCGGAGATGAGGAACCCCTCCCCGCCAGGCAGGGCGAGCACGGTGGGGTGGAACTGGACGTATTCGGCATTGATGACCCGCGCGCCGGCCCGGTAAGCCATCGCCAGCCCATCGCCGCGGGCCCCCTCGGGGTTGGTGGTATAGCGGTAGATGCGGCCCAGCCCGCCGGTGGCCAGCACCGTCGCGCCCGCCAGGTACCGGCGGACGGCGCGACGCCTCTGTTCGAAGACGTAGGCCCCGTGGCAAGTGATGGGTTCGTAGACCGTCAGCGGGTCGCGGGCGTGATGGGGGAAGGTGATCAGGTCCACCGCCGTGGCGGAGGGGACGATGCGGACGTTGGGCAGTTGGCGCAGGGCGGACAGGAGCGCCTGAGCGACGGCCCGGCCGGTGGCGTCGCCCACGTGAAGGATGCGGGGGCAGGAGTGGCCTCCCTCCAGGCCGTGGGCGAGCCGTCCGTCGGTCTCCCGGTCGAAGGGGACCCCCAGCCGCTCTATCAGGACCTCCTGGACCAGCCGTGGGCCTTCTTCGACGAGGATCCGTACGGCGGCAGGAAGGCTCAGACCGTCGCCCGCTGCCAGGATGTCCTGGGCCAGCAGGTCCGGGCTGTCGTCCTCCCCCAGGGTGGCGATGCCTCCTTGGGCATAGCGGGTGTTGCTCTCCAGGGGGTCGGCGGCCCGCGTGACGACGACGATCTGCCGCCGGCGGTCCTCCGCCAGCCGCAGGGCGGCCACAGCCCCGGCGATCCCGCAACCGATGATGAGGACGTCGGTCTCCATCGGGTTCATCTCAACCTCAACATCCGCTCCAGCGCCACGCGGGCGGGCTCGGCCACCTCCGGCGGAACGGTGACCGGGTTGATCACCTCCCCCCGCACCAGCCCCTCCAGCACGCGGGCCAGTTTCTCCAGCGTGATGAGGTTCATCGTCCGGCAGTAACTCGGCTCGGAGGAGAGGGAGACGATAAACTGCTCCGGGTGCTCCTGGGCCAGCCGGTTGACCAGGTTGAACTCCGTGCCGATGGCCCACTTGGTGCCGGGGGGTGCCGATTCCACCGTCCGAATGATGTAAGAGGTGGACCCGACCTCGTCGGCCAGGTCCACCACCTCCTCAGTGCACTCCGGGTGGACCAGGATGCGGATCCCCGGCTCCCGCTCCCGCCAGGCCCGCACGTGCTCAGGGCGAAAGCGGGTATGGACGTAGCACCAGCCAGGCCAGAGGAAGAGCCGCGCCCGGCGGACCGCTTCGCCGTCGTCCGCCCCGGGCAGGCGACGGGGGTTCAGGAGGAACGTCTCCTCCCTGGGGATCCCCATCCGCTTGGCGGTGTTGCGGCCCAGGTGTTGGTCGGGGAAGAAAAGGACGCGGGGGCGCTGGCTGAAGGCCCAGGTGAGGACGGCTTCGGCGTTGGCGGAGGTGCAGACCGTGCCGCCGTGATGGCCGCAGAAAGCCTTCAGGTCGGCGGCGGAGTTGACGTAGGTGACCGGCAGTACCTCCTCCACGTCGAAGAAGCGGCCGAACCACTCCCAGGTCCACTCCACCAGCGGCCGCTCCGCCCGCTCGGCGAGGAAGCAGCCGGCCTCCAGGTCGGGCAGGACGACCGTCTGACCGGGCCGGGCCAGGATGGCGGCCGTCTCCGCCATGAAGTGCACCCCGCAGAAGACGATGTAGCGGGCGTCCGGACAACGAGTGGCATCCCGTGCCAGTTTCAGGGAATCCCCCCGGAAGTCGGCGAATTGAATGACCTCGTCCCGCTGGTAGTGGTGGCCCAGGATGACCACCTCGTCACCCAGGGCAGCCTTCAAGCGGGCTACGTGGGCTTGCAGATCGTCGTTCACAGCGGTTCTACCTCCATGCTCAGGTCCAGCGCTCGTGCCGAGTGGGTGAGGGCGCCGACGGAGATGAAATCCACCCCGGTGGCAGCGACAGCGGCCACCCGCTCCAGAGTGATGCCGCCCGAGGCCTCCAGCGGGACCCGCCCCGCGGTCAGGCGCACCGCCTCCCGCATTGCCTCCAGGTCGAAGTTATCCAGCATGATCCGGTCCACGTCCGCCTCCAACGCTTCCCGCAGTTCGTCCAGGTCTTTGACCTCGACCTCGATGGGCAGGTCGGGGTGGGCTTCGCGGGCCCGTCGGACGGCGGTGGTGATGGATCCGGCCGCCTCGATGTGGTTGTCCTTGATGAGCACCATGTCGTAGAGGCCCATCCGATGGTTCCGACCGCCGCCCACGCGGACGGCGTACTTCTCCAGGAGGCGGTAGCCGGGGTGGGTCTTGCGCGTGTCCAGGATGACCGCCCGAGTTCCGGCGACGGCGTCCACGAAGGCACGGGTGAGGGTCGCGATGCCGGAGAGGTGCTGGAGGAAGTTGAGGGCGGTCCGTTCGGCGGAGAGCATCCCCCGGGCCGGGCCCGTGACCTCGGCGACGACGTCGCCAGGGGCCACACGGTCGCCGTCGGAGCGAAGGGAGACGAAGCGGAGGGAGGGGTCCACCCGGGCGAAAACCGCGCCCGCGATGGGCAACCCCGCGATGACGCCACGGGCCTTGACGACGATGCGTCCGCGCAGGCACAGGTCATCGGGCAGCACCGCCTCCGAGGTCGCATCGCCTGGGCCGATGTCCTCGGCGAGCGCCATCTCGATCAGCGACGCGGCCGCCTCGAGGACCTGCTCATCCGTGGTCATCGGGCACCTGGAAGATCGGCGGCATCGCCCGTTTGTGGGCGGAGCGTCTGATCATCTCCTGCA
>CAZOLN010000181.1:0-3728 GCA_964580565.1 uncultured Anaerolineales bacterium | reverse complement strand
TAACTCGGTGATTGGGTGACAGGGTGACTTATGGAGAGGAGGTGTGAGATGGCGACGTTCGTGCTGCTTTCCAAGGTCTCTCTGCGCAGCCCTGGGGAGGTCAGGGCGCTGGCAACGGCCGACGCGGAGTTCGAGCGGCGGCTGCGGGAGGAGTGCCCGGAGGTGCACCGGATCGCCAGTTACGCCCTCCTGGGGGAGTACGATTTTCTGCACATCTTCGAGGCTCCGGACGCGCGGACGGCGGCGAAGGTGGCCCTCCTGGCCAACGTCTTCGGTCACGCCCGCACCCATACCCTGACCGCCATCCCCTTCGACGAGTTCAAGGAGATCGTGGAGGAGGTGTGACCGCATCGTACCCCGCCGACCCGGAGGATGGGCGGCCACGTCGCGCCTGCGGCGACCCTTCCGGGTCGGGGGAAGGCGGCGGGGTGCATTTCGATGTGGGGCGAGCGGGTGCGACGCACATCCGAGCAGGGCGGCGCCGTCAACCTTGCGTTGGAGGTGCGTCGCATCTGCCTCTGCCAGACACAGGCCTCCCGCCTGTGTCCGAACCCCCGTCCAAAGGTCGGCCGAGGGGGTTGACAAGCGATTTGAAATGTGTATATTAAGAGTGGACATCGCAATCAACTGCTTGTCGGAGAGGAGAGCACACAGCCAGGCGATGTCTGCTGGCGATGTGCTCTCTTGACTTGACTGTGGAACTGCGGAGGCTGTACCCGGTCCGGGCGACGACGGCTGTGGGCGTCGAAATCCTGGAGGGGTAGAGAAGACAAGGGATGAGAGTGGATGATCTGGTAGACGTCCTCCCTGAGGAGGAGGAAGAAGGTGGCATGGAGTACCTGCTGGCCTTGGGCCAGACGCAGGGATATGTCACCTTCGACGATATATTGAGCGTCTTCCCGGAGGCCGAGGAGAACCTCGACCAACTGGAGGAGGTCTTTGCCGTCTTGATGGAAGCCGGTATCCAGGTCGGGGAACCGGAGGAAGTGAAGGAGGAGGAAGAAGAGGGGGAAGGGGAGGAGGCGGCAAAGGAGCCTCCTTTGTCCAAGGAGGAGGAAGCCTACTACCGGGCCGTCGAGGCGGATGACACCATCGGCCTCTACCTGCGGGAGATCAGCCGGGTCCCGTTGCTGACCCATGAGGAAGAGGTCGAACTGGCCAAGCGCATGGAGCGGGGCCGTCGGGCGGAGAAGCAGTTACAGCGGGACGGTCTGGATCCGCAGAAGCGGAAGGAACTGGAAGCGCTGGTGGAGGACGGTCGGCGGGCCCGCGAGCACCTGATCCGCGCCAACTCCCGGCTGGTGATCTCCGTCGCCAAGCGGTACATCGGCCGCGGGGTGCCGTTTCTCGACCTGATCCAGGAGGGGAACATCGGCCTGATCCGCGCGGCCAATAAATTCAATTACCGATTAGGGCACAAATTTTCCACCTATGCAACCTGGTGGATCCGGCAGGCGGTCACCCGGGCCATCGCCGACCAGTCCCGCACCATTCGGGTTCCGGTCCATATGGGGGATCAGATCAACCGCCTTCTTCGCACCTCTCACCGGCTGACCCAGGAGTTGGGCCGGGAGCCGACGCCGGAGGAGTTGGCGAAGGCGCTGGACATCCCGCCGCGTAAGGTGGAGCAGATGCTGGAGGTCGCCCGCCGACCGTTGAGCCTGGACATGGCTACGGACGACGAGGAGGAGAACACCCTGGGCGATTTCATCGAGGACGAGCGGGCGGTCGCTCCTCCCGAGGCGGTGAGCGAGTCGATGCTGCGAGAGGCGATCCGGGAGATCCTGCAGAACCTTCCGCCCCGGGAGGTGCGGATCCTGGAGTTGCGCTACGGTCTGGTGGATGGGGAGACCTACACGCTGGAGGAGGTGGGGAAGAAACTGGGAGTGACCCGCGAGCGGGTTCGGCAGATCGAAGCCCAGGCCCTCAGCCGCCTCCGCCACCCGGTCCACGCCCGGAGGTTGAAGGACTTCCTGGGGGAGTGAGCGGGTGCACGAAACCTTAAAAAATTCCTAGAAGGGCTTGACAAGCGGGAGAAATCGGTTATAATTGGGGCCGTCAGTTGGAACGTTGGCCGGAAGAGCCGTTGAGCAACGGGGCTCACTCTTCCGGCCCTTTTGTTTTTGGGAGACCGTCGAACGGAGTGGACGTCGATGCTCAACGTGGTGATCATCGAGGGATACGTCACAGCCAAAATATGGAACTGGAGCGGGGATCGGTGCTTCCGCCTGGCCTCGTATCGAGACTCGCATCTCCCCCAGAAGCCCCCTCCGCCGCCGGAAACCAACCACGACCAGCGGGCGGACTACGTCACGGTGCGCGTTCCCGGAGGCGCGGCGGGTGGGATCCCGGTGGCGATCCAGCCCGGGCAGCGGGTTCGGGTGCATGGGTTCCTGGGCAGCCGCCCCTGGCGCCGGACGTTGGCAGAGATCGCGCGGCAGTCCCAGGGGGCCCCGGTTGTTTGGGGCGAGGGGTTCAATCCACAGCAGTCGGTGCTGGAAGACGAGGTGGTAGACATCGTGGCCGAGCGGATCATCGTCCTGGGCTCATCGCAGGAGGGAGAAGGTAGAGAAGGGCGAAAGTGATCCTCTGCGGGTAGACAGGTCGTCGTTGGCTTGCTTTGCGACGTGGGCCAGATCCTGAATACGGGGGTCTGGCCTTTTTGGTCCCGGGCTTGGTCTCCCGGTTGCACCTTTACAGGCGAGGAACTGAGCGCCGATGGTCCGGCCGGTTTCGGGCTAAACCAGCGCACCAGCGGTGCCAGTCATTTCCTCCACATCAATTTTCCCCTCTTTCAGGGTAGGGACCTACATCCGTTTCGAGTGTAGGTCCCTGCCCGCCCTCTCTCCTTTCGGGGTCTCCGCCCGTTCCGGGCGTAGATCCACGTTGGCTGGCGAGGCAACGTAGGCGTCTCGTCGGTCGTTGGGGGTGGGAGGGCACCCCCCCACGCACAGCGTCTCTTCGGAGAAGGGCTGTGGGAGACCAGTCGTTCCAAATTTCTAGAAAGGGGAAAATTGCCATGAAAGTGGAGGACATTCCTGTTGTACTGGTGCTCATTCTGGTTGCGCTGGTGGCGGTCTTCGTCTACATCTTCCACTGGAGAGGGCCGTCCACCAGCCGCAGGTCTCGGTCTGCGGGCATGCTGATCGTCGCTGTTTCTTCGCTGAGCCTGGCATGCCTGCGGTACGGTCGCCTCTCCTGTGGAAGGTGCATCCTCCGCCATCAGTGCCACCGCACTGTATGGGTGCCAGCAGCGGAGGAAATCGCGGGCAGACCCGTGGGCACCGTCGGCAACCGAGGGGTGCTGCCCTTCCCGGGAGAGGACCTCGAGCGGATCAGGCGGTTCCTGGAAACCGTCGCTCGGTTGGTGGACCGCCTCAACGTGCTCCTTACATCGCTGCCGATCCGGCTTCGGGAGATCTCCTCGGTGGCTCGGGAGGTCTGGCAGGTCACTCGGCTGCTGTCGACGTTCGCCGCCGGGCAGGCCCGGCCCTAACGGAGTTCTCCACTGGCGGGAGTGCCCTCCCACTCCCGCCGTCCCTATTAAGATCGGCGGCCACCGAAAGGGTGGCCGTTTTTTGATAGCGACCTCGATGAGTGGCTTCTGCGGAGATGGGAGATGCAGGGGCTGCTTGACCTGTCGATCCTCACCGTCAACGGCTTTCTGGCGATTCTGTACTGGCTCTGGTCCCACCTGCCGGTGGCCCTCACCTGGCCCCTGGCGGCGG
>CAZOLN010000180.1:0-3937 GCA_964580565.1 uncultured Anaerolineales bacterium | reverse complement strand
CGGTGATGATACCAGGGCGGGGTTCCATCCCTGCCTGGCGGGCTCCCTCCCTGCCCCGGCGGCGTGTGCGGCGGACCCGGCGGGGCGGTCGGCATCGAGGTGGGCGAGGGTGCCCCGCCCGACGGGCCGAAGAGGACCTCCAGCGCGTGTCGAGAGGCCTCCATCGCCCGACGGAGCCCCGGATTGTCGGGATGGCGGGCCATCTGCTGCTCCAAGATCCGCAGGTGGTGCTCCAACCGAGCCCTGACGTGCTCCGGTACCTGGACGTCTTCGTCCGGCATACCCTCCGCCAGGCACTCCGCCAGATCGCCCCACAGATCCTCCGGGACCGGCTCCCCCGCACCGAGCAGGTGTTCCACCTCCTCCATCCGCCGCAGGGCCAACTCCAGCGCCACGGTAGGCCGGTCGGCTGCGGGGACGACGACCAACCACACCTCCTCCGAGGCCCGCTTCACCGGGTAGAGGAAATCCGTGGGCATGCTGTCCTGGGCCGCGAGGACCGTGCCGAAGGTGCCCAAGAGAAGGGCGAACACACAGAGAAGTGCTACGGCGACCGGACGAAATCGCAAGGCGAAAACGGGGAGAGACAACGTCCTGGCTGGCTGGGCTCGTTTCCACGCTTTACGCCAGATCCGCCTTCGCGCCCGCGGTGTCAACGTAGGATGGCGGATGGCCTGGATCCACTCGGCCACCTCTTCCTCCCATACTTCTCGGGACATCTCAACTTCCCCCCTGCTGCTTCCCCGCCTGCGCGCCTCCCACGTTGTCGGCTCCCTCCTTCCGCAAGATCTCCCGCAGGCGCTGCACTGCCCGATACACCTTCGCTTTGACCGCGTCGGGGTTGCTCCCGATAACCTCCGCGATCTCCTTGTGGCTCAGCCCTCCCACAAACCGCAACAAGACGACCTCCTGTTGCTCCTCCGTCAGGTGACGTAGCAAGGAGGCGAAGTAGACGTGGGAGAGAATCTCCTCCGGGGACGGCCGCAGGGCCGGCTCGGAGAAGGCATCTTCATACAGCGGAACCGTGTTTCGCCGTTCCTCCCTTCGCTGATAGTCGACCCACTGAGCCCGGGCGATGCGAAAGAGCCACGCCCCGAACGGAATCCCCCGCTCCTGATACCGCGGGATGGCCTTCAGCATCGCCGCAAACACATCCGCCGTCAGGTCCTCCGCCACCGCCCGGTCGCCGGTACGGTAATACATGAACCGGTAGACGCTGTCCACATACCGGGAGTACAACGCCTCCAGCGCCTTCTTATCTCCGTCAACCGCGCGACGGACGAGATCGGCTTCGTCTTCTGGACGAGGGCACATTCTCTCAGCCTCTGAGGAACTGCCCTCACATTATACATCGTTTTACCCCCACCGCCAGGTAACGCTGGTCCCAAAAACTCACCCTCTCCCCCTGCCCTCCTTCTTCCCGTTACCCTTCCTCCCACAAAAACGATTTTATTCAGAAGGCAGAAGCGCAACACACAGGAGGGCGACCCTATGCGAAAGAGCGAAAGACGGCGGTTGGGACAAGCGCTGGTTGAATTCGCGATCGTCCTACCGATCCTCCTCCTGGTGCTACTGGGCATCATAGAGTTCGCGCGGGTGTTCTTCATCTATACTAACCTCTTCAACGCCGCCCGCGAGGGTGTCCGCTACGGCATCGTCCAGCCACGGGACCTGACGGGCGTCTACCAGCACGTCTACGAGAAGGTCACCCTGGTCCCCACCGACGACGTCGCGCTCCAAGTGTGGTACGACAGAGGGCCGGGCACCTCCATCTTCACCGACACCTCCTCCTTGGTGGTGGGTGACCGGATCGTGGTGGACCTTCAGCATGACGTGTACTTCATCACCCCGTTGTTCCAACCTCTAGGTGGGCCGCTGAGCCTTCACACACGGGCCGCCCGTACCATCCAGTCACTGGGCGACACGATCACCCCCCCTCCAAGCAACGGGGACGGCCAGGAGCAGGCCGCCATTCTGTTGGACGTGGCCGTTGATCAGTCGATGATCTACGGGGGTGACAGCGCCCAGTTCACCTACACCGTCCAGAACACCGGGGAGATCGCCCTGACCAACGTGGTGATCGTCGACAGTTTCGGCAACACCTTCAACCTCGGCACGGTCCCTGCCGGGGAGACCGTCGTGCGCACGCTCACCGTATCGCTGGACACGACGACGACCAACGTGGTCACCGTCGACGGCACCCGGCCGGATGAGGGAACGGTCTCCGCCACCGACGAGATCACCGTGGTGGTCATCCACCCCAGCATCGACCTCGCCGTCTCGGTCGATCCGGCGTATATCTCCTCGCCGGGCACCGTCGTCGAGTTCACCTACGTCGTACAGAACACCGGCGACATCACGCTCACTCAGGTCACCGTCGTCGACTCCTTCGGCACCACCCTCGGGCCGGTGACGCTGCCGCCCGGCGGGGCCCTCGCTGCCTGGACCATCTCCCAGGAGATCTGGGAGACGACGACAAACGAGGTCACGGCCTCCGGCCTCGATCCCCTCGGGGGCACGGCAAGCGACGGTGAGAGCGCTACCGTCGTCCTGAGCCTCGAATTCGATCCGATCCAAATCCAGCGGCCTCTGGAGGCGGGAGACACTACGGTGTCGGGGACGGCGGAACCCGACAACGACGTATGTATCCGGGACCTGATGGACAGTTCCTTTCCCCAGTTCTGCGTAACCGTCAGCCTTCAGGGGACCTTCACCTTTAGCGGGCTTCCCCCACTGGAGCCGGGGCACGTCATCGAAGTGTACGGCTATGGATACTCGGACGCTGCGGTCGTCACAGGAGAACTGGCCGACCTGGTGCTGGACAAGCCGCTGTGCCACGGCAGCACCCTGGTCACCGGCAGCGGTCAGCCCGGACGGTCGATCACCCTCATCATCACCGATACCACCGGCTACTTCTACCAGAGCGGCGGGTATATCGACGCCAGCGGCCACTTCACGATCGCTCTCTCGACAGATCAGTCTCTCCAGACGGGCCAGTCGGTCACGGTGCGCGGATATGAGGACAGCGACACGGCCGTTGTCGAAGGGTGCACCACCGACGCCTACATCGCCATCGCCCCCCAGTGCGGCGGTCCAGGTTCGGTGACCATCCGGGTCCGGGGATACAACTGGGAGTACAAAAACAAGAACGACCACGTGCAGATCCAGTGGGACGGGGATGTTAAGGTCGCCGTGGACGCGTTGGATCGGTTGTCCGAATGGGAGATCACCTTCGAGGCCGACGCCACGGAGGGCACGCACACCGTCAGCGCGATGAACCGGGAGGTGCCGGAGGTGTCGGTGACCTTTGTCTCCCCCTGCCCGATGCCCGATCTCACGGTCACCGGGCTCGAACTGATCACCACCACGGAGGTCATCTCCACCTACCAACCGTTAGACTTCCGGGTGACGGTGGCCAACATCGGCGATCGGTCGGCGAACAACCTCTTCTGGGTCGATCTCTACACGGCCGATCCACTCACTCGGGCCATCGCCTGGGCCGCGGTCGGCTCGCTGGACGCGGGGAGCACGATCCCTCTCACCATCACGATGTACTCGGGGTTCGAGGTGACGGGAACCTACCCGGTCTGGACCGTGGTCGATTCACTGGATGCCGTCGCCGAGACGGACGAGGACAACAACACGATGGGACCGATCACGGTCACGGTCTCCGCAGAGGGCACGCCGCCAGAGACGCCACCGAGCGGGACCAGTTCCATCGTCGGCGAGACGTGGATCTCCCTGGCCGGCAGCCTCTCCCCCTACCCGCGGGTCACCGTCCGCGTGATGGGGTGCGGCGTGGACACCTACACCTTCTCCGACGAGAACGCCGCCTACAGCGTGGACTCGCTGCCGGCCTGCACCTACACGGTGATCGGCGAGACCTGGATCAACGGGGAACGGTACTCCAACACCTACCAGGTCACGGTTGGAGACG
>CAZOLN010000179.1:0-3944 GCA_964580565.1 uncultured Anaerolineales bacterium | reverse complement strand
ACCGTCCGGCTGGCGACAGTGACCTGAAAGCCCTTGTCCAACAGATACCGCACCAGGGGTTTGGCGACCAAACCCGCGCCGAAAACGAGGACTTTGTTCACGATCGACCTCCCGATTCAGGATGCAAGAAGCAAGATGCAAGAGGCAAGAAGCAGGATGCAGGGGGCAGGATGGAGGGTGCTCGTTTCCTGCTTCCTTGCTTCCTGCCTCCCGTTTTTACCTCAGATACCGCTCCAGATACCGGTAGTTGGGCGTCAACTCCCCCCGGTAGGCGATGACCGCCCGCTTGATCTCCGGCGGGAGGGCCAGTTCGTCGAAGGGGACGGTGTAGTCGGCCCGGGCGATGGCGGGGACAAACTGGCGAAGGACGGCGCTGAAATCGACGGACGCCTCGCGGGGAAGTTCGCTGGGCAGGATGTCGACCGCCAGAATCACCACGCCTTCCCCCTCGTACCCGTCGGTGACCTCCCCGGTGAGGGGGTTATACACGTAGACGGGCTCGCCCGGCTCGGTGCACTTGACGGTGCACTCGATCGCCCCCTCCACGTCGCAACTGATGTCGCCGATGACCCGCAACCGAGGCCGCTCCGACGCGGAGAAAAGGTCCCGCAGGAACGTTTTGGTCACCAGGCGGGGGTACTTCGCCTCCCAGTAGATGCCGTTGACCAGGACGGTCAGGTAGGGCACGTAGGAGGAGAAGCGGGACCGGTATTTCTCGGGGTGGCTGTAGTAATCCTGCAGGTCGAACACCCCCTCCGGGTCGACCGGCTCCACCATATGCTCTTCCTTGAAGACGACTTTGTAAAGCGTGTGGGGATCCGGTTCTCGCTTGAAGAGGGCCGCCAGATCCTCCGGTCCCACCTCCTGGGAGGGGAGCAGGTCGAAGATCTCCTGCGCCCCTCGGGAGACGTTCCCGTAACCGGCGAAACCGACCACCAACGGGGCCAGGTGCTGCGGAAGCCCCTCACGGCGGATCCGCTCACCGGCCTCCCGCACCGCCCGCCGAGCGGCCTCCAGATCGGGATAGGTGTGAGCTTGACCGATGGACGCAAATGGGGTAGGGATCCCTTCCCACTCCAGCCGCTTCCCCAGCGCCCAGAGGGTATCCAGCATGCCGGCCCAGCCCGCGTGGCGACCGAAGAAGATCAGCCGCCGGCCCTTTTCGTCGGTGATCTTCTCGTAGTCGATCAGCACACAGCCCAGGTCCAGCAGCCGTTTCAGCATCGGCATGTTGTAAGGCTGCCCCTTGATGACGTGGGCGAAATAGACGTAGGTCTTCCCCGGCAGGAGCAGGTGAGGAGGGACCTCCTTGACGGCGAAGATGACGTCGCAGGGAGAAAGGTCCTCCTGAACCTGCGCGCCGACGGCGGCGTACTCCTCATCCTTAAAGACGCGGATCTTTGAAGGCTGGACGATCACCTGGAGACCGTGTTCGGCGATCAGTTCCTGCACATCCTCGGGAACCAACGGCACCCGCCGCTCCCAGATCGACTTATCTTCCCGCCGGATGCCGATCACCACCGCCCCTTCCTTTGCCGACTTTGCTTCCATCTTCACAGCATACCTCCTTCAAACCCAGTCACCCAATCACCCAATCACCAAACCTTCCACGGCGCTCTTTCCATCCATAAAGTGTTCATCTCCTGGGCATCCTTGAACGTATCCATCGCCCGCCAGAACCCGCGGTGCTCGTAGACGGCCAACTGACGGTCGGCCGCGAGGCGCTGGAGGGGCTCCTTCTCCAACACCACGTCGTCGCCCCCCTGCAGGTAGTCCAGAACCTCCCGCTCGAAGACGAAAAAACCGCCGTTGATCAGGTTGTCGACCAGCGGCTTTTCCTCTTGATGTCCCTTCCTCGGTAACCCAAGGCGAGGATGAAGTTGGTGAAGCCCTGGGCGGCGTAGATCTTCATCACGTGCCACAGGATCGGCCGCCCCCCGATCTCGACCAGCACCTTGGGTCGTTCATCCCCCATCCGGATGCCCATCCCGCCGCAGAGGATGACGACCGGTAGGTCCTCATTCGGCATTCCCTTCCTCCGTGTTCGCGGGCATCTCCTCCGCATCCGCGGAGGTCGTCACCGTGGACCGCCAGGCCTTCCGCCAGGAGAGCAACCAGACCGCCAGAGCGAGGCCCGCGTTCAGGCCGTAGGCGACGAGATCCCGCGCCCAGTGCCGAACCGCCAGATCGTCCTCCCAGTCCACCGAACCACCGATCGCGCTGCTGGCGGCGAGGATGAGATCCTGGCCGTAGGACAGGAAGAGGAAAAACCCGACCGCGACGAGGGCATAGAGGTACCCCCACGCAATGGGCGAATCGCCGATGCGCTGGGCCATACGGCGCTTCCACCACAGGTGGAGCAGCAAGATGCCTCCCACCCCCACCGTCGCGGCCACCCCCGTCACCAGCCGCTCGAGCAACTCGGCGCGGGTGTAGGTATAGAACGCGCGGTCGACGTGGACGGAGGCCCTGTGCCCTATCAACGGCAAGGTGGAAAGCAGAGCCTGCACCCCATCGGATTCCGGCTCCTCCTCGACGAAGGCCCCCAGGGCGAGAGAAGCCCCGTTCCAGACCACTCCGCTGATGTTCAAAAGCAGGGCCAGGACGCAGAGAAGAAGGATACCATACAGGTAGAGGTAGCCCAGGGAGACCTTCAGAGACCGCTGATGGTGCCGATAGGCGATGACAGCCATCGCCAGCCAACCGATCGTGAAGGTAAGATCTAGGAGCGCTGCCCGGCTAATCCCCCTGCTGATCATCTGCCTCCCCTTTGACGATGGAAGGTAGCGTCAGATGCAACGGTGGATAGGCGATGCCCCGTTCGGTGATGATGCCGGTGACGTACCGATGGGGCGTGACATCGAAGGCCGGGTTGGCCACGGGGACCCCCTCAGGAACGACGGGTTTCCCCATCAGGGTCAAGGCGGTCACCTCCTCCGACGGGCGCTCTTCGATGGGGATCTCCTCCCCCGTCGGCAGAGAGAGGTCCACCGTGGACGTTGGGGCAACGACGTAGAAGGGGATCCCGTTCTCCTTCGCCACGACCGCCAGTTTGTAGGTCCCAATCTTGTTGGCCACATCCCCGTTGGCGGCGATCCGATCCGCGCCCACGAGCACCAGATCGACCTGGCCGGTGCGCATGAAATGACCCGCGGCGTTGTCGGCGATGAGGGTGAAGGGGATACCCAGGCGCTGGAGTTCCCAGGTGGTCAGGCGAGCTCCCTGGAGGCGGGGGCGGGTCTCATCCACCAGCACGTGGACCCGCTTGCCCTGCTCGTGGGCGGCCCGAATGACCCCGAGGGCCGTCCCATAGTCCACCGTCGCCAGCGCGCCGGTGTTGCAGTGATGGAGGATCGTCGCCCCGTCGGGGACGACGGTGGCGCCGATCTCCCCCATCCGGCGGTTGACCGCCACGTCCTCGTCAGCGATAGCCTGCGCTTCCTCCAGGGCGACCTCACGCATCCGGTCGGGGTCTTGCTCCTCCGCGACGCGCCGCAGCACCCGCTCCACCGCCCACGCCAGGTTGACGGCGGTGGGGCGGGCAGCGCGGAGGATCGCCGCCGCGCCCTCCAGATCCTGGAGCAGGCCCTCCCGACTGCGCGCCGGGCTCTGAAGGGCGGCCAGCGCCATCCCGAACCCCGCCGCCGCGCCGATGGCCGGCGCCCCCCGCACAACCATTTCCCGGATCGCCCGGGCGACAGCCTCCACCTCCGCCAATTCGACGACGCGAAACTCACCAGGGAGGAGCCGCTGGTCGATCAGGCGGACCTTGCCTTCGTGCCACTCGACGGTGCGCATTGAGGAACTCTCTCCAGACGGATTGGCGTGCCGATAGAACCAGCCCGCAATGGTAGCACGGGGAAGGGGGTTTGTCAAACAACGGATCCAGCGGGGAGCATTTCAGATTGGGGGCGGACTTCAGCCCGCCTCGGCCCTCCCCCCTC
>CAZOLN010000178.1:0-3991 GCA_964580565.1 uncultured Anaerolineales bacterium | reverse complement strand
CGGGGCCTCCGGCATCGCGGTGGGGATGGCGACCTCCATCCCGCCCCACAACCTGAATGAGGTCTGCAACGCGCTGATCTTCCTGATCGACCACTGGGAAGAGCGGGACGAGGTCTCGGTGGAGGACCTGCTCCGGATTATGCCAGGGCCGGACTTCCCCACCGGCGGCATCATCGTCGGCGAGGAAGGGCTGGCACAGGCCTACGCCACCGGCCGGGGGCGGCTCGTGGTGCGGGCCCGCACCCACGTCGAAGAGATGCCTGGCGGACGGCACCGGATCGTCGTCACTGAACTCCCCTACCAGGTGAACAAGAGCAACCTCCTGGAACGGATCGCCTCCCTGGTACGGGACGGGCGGCTGGAGGGGATCTCCGACCTGCGGGACGAGTCGGACCGGCGGGGGATGAGCATCGTGATCGAACTGAAGCGGAGCGCGCCGCCGCAGAAAGTGCTCAACCGGCTTTTCAAGTACACCCCGCTCCAATCCACCTTCAGCGTCCAACTGCTGGCCCTGGTCGACGGGGAACCCCGCCTCCTCACCCTCAAGCGGGCGCTGGAGATCTACGTCGACCACCGACGGGAGGTCATCGTCCGCCGCAGCCAGTTCGAACTGGAAAAGGCCCAGGCCCGCGCCCACGTGCTGGAGGGGTTGAAGATCGCGCTGGACCATCTGGACGCGGTGATCGCCACCATCCGCCGGTCGCCCGACGTGGAGACCGCCCGTATGCGGCTGATGGAACGGTTCGGCCTGACCGAGGTGCAGGCCCAGGCGATCCTGGATATGCAACTGCGACGGCTGGCAGCCCTGGAGCGGCAGAAGATCGACCAGGAGTATGAGGAGGTCATCCGCCGCATCGCCTACCTGGAGGACCTGTTGGCCTCCCCGCGCAAGATCCTGGCCCTCATCCGCACCGAACTGGAGGACCTGAAGGAGCGGTATGGAGACAGCCGTCGGACCCGGATCGTGCGCGGCGTCGACGCGACGCTGGACGAGGAGGACCTGGTCGCCGAGGAGGAGGTGCTCATCTCCATCACCCGCCGGGGGTACGTGAAGCGGGTGCCCGTCCAGACCTACCGCGCCCAGGCGCGGGGCGGTCGGGGTGTGCGCGGGATGGCGACGCGGGAGGAGGATTCGGTCCTCTACCTTTTCTCCGCCCACACCCTGGACTCCATCCTCTTCTTCACCAACCGAGGTAAAGTCTACTCAGAACGGGCCTACCAGATCCCGGCGGCGGATCGAACCGCGCGGGGGGTGCTGCTGGCAAGCATCCTGGCCTTGGACGCCGACGAGCGGGTAACGGCCGCGGTGCCCGTACGGGACTTCCAGGACGGACGGTTCCTGACGATGGTCACGGTCGGCGGGCGGGCCAAACGGGTGCCGCTCGCCGAGTTCGCCAACGTCCGGCCGTCCGGCCTGATCGCCATCCGACTGGAGAAAGGGGACGAACTGGGCTGGGTCCGGCTGACCCCGGGCGACGCGGAGCTGATCCTGGTCACGGAACAGGGACAGGCGCTCCGTTTCCGCGAGGACGAGATCCGCCCGATGGGCCGGGCCGCAGCGGGAGTGAATGCGATTCGGCTGGAAGAAGGGGACCGGGTCGCCAGCGCGGAGGTGGTGGAGCCGGGAGCGGACCTTCTGGTGGTGACGGAGCGGGGTTACGGGAAGCGGACCCCCTTGAGCGAGTTCCGCGCCCAGGGCCGATACACCAAGGGGGTCCGTTGCATCGGCGGCAAGCCCCAGGTTCGCGGTAAGGTGGCGGCAGCCCGCATCGTCGGCCCCAACGACGAGGTCACCCTCATCTCCGCCGAGGGGATGGTGCTGCGGGCCCCGGTGGCCTCGATCCCGCGAATGGGCCGGGCGGCACGGGGAGCGAGAGTGATGGACCTGAAGAAGGGCGACCTGGTGGCATCGGTGGCGGTGTTGGAGGGCGAGGAAGAATAAACAGAGGGAGACTCATGCACGATAACGATGTTCTGCAGACCCTGCTGCAGGTGATCCAGGACATCTTAGCGGCCCACTCGGTCCATCTCGAACAGGTCTTCCTCTTCGGAAGCCGAGCACGGGGGCAGAGCGCCCCCCACAGCGATTGGGACCTCTACGTGCTGGTGGCCGAAGACCTTCAACCCCAACTGCGCCATCGGCTGATCACGGAGATCAAACGGGAACTGGCCAGACGTCGAATCCCCAACGACATCGTCATTCAATCGGTGGAGCGCTTTCAGCGCATACGGATGTACCCTGGGCATCTCTCCTACGAAGTCGCACGCGAAGGAGTGCCGCTGCTATGAACTACGACCGCCAACTGATGGTCAGTAATTGGGTCCGCAAAGCCGAAAACGACCTCAAAATCGGTCGTGGTGAGATGGGCACACCTGATCCGGCCACCGATATGGTCTGCTTCCACATGCAACAATGCGTCGAGAAATACCTGAAGGCCTACCTGACGCTTCAAGGGAGAGCGTTTCGTCGCACTCACGACATTGCCGAACTGATCGAACTGTGTAAAGACGCAGATCCCGAGTTTGAGACCCTCTATAGTCTTCAAGCGGACCACCTCACAGTATATGGGGTGGAGATCCGGTACCCTGACGACTTCTATATGCCCTCCCGCGAGGAGGCACAACACTGCGTGGAAATCGCTCTTGCGGTCAGGGACTTCGTCCGCGAGAAACTGGGCATGGAGAGAGCGGGAAAGGATCGATGAGCCTTTATCTGCAATCCCGTCGCCCTGGCCAACTGCTGGCCCTGATAGCGGAGCCAGAGGCGGAGCGGCTGGCGGAGACGATGGTCGCCTTCGCCAACGCCGACGGCGGCACCATCGTCGTCGGCGTCGACGCGGAGGGGCGGGCCACCGGCGCGGTCTATCCCGACGAGGTCGAGGCGGCGGTCCACGCCGCGATGCGGCTCTGCCGCCCTCCGGTGCAGGTGGAGGTACAGCAGGAGGAGATCGCCGGGGGGTTCGCCTTCTTCATCCAGGTCCCGCGCAGCACCGAACTCCACAGCCTGGCCGACGGCCGCGTCCTCATCCGCACCGGCGCGGAGAACCGCCCCCTCACCGGCGAGGAGATCCACCAACTGGCGTCCACCAAAGCCACCGGCGAGTTCGAAGCGCAGCCGGTCCCCGGCGCACGGCGGGAGGACTTCGACGAGGAGGTCATCGATGAGTTCGTCGCCCGGTGGGAGGAGAAGCAGGGCCGTGAGTGGACCCGGTCCAGGGACGACCTGCTGTATCAGGTGGGTGCGCTGGACGAGGAAGGGCGGCCCACGGTGGCGGGGGTGCTCCTCTTCGGCGCCGAGCCGCAGGTCTTCCTCCCCCAGAGCGGTTTGGTCTTCGTCAAGTTCCCCGGCACCGAGCCGCGGGGGGAGGACGGACGGGCAGGGTACGGCCGTCGGGAGGAGATCGTCGGGCCGCTGGCGCGGATCATCCAGCGGACCTGGACCGTGATCATGGAAGAGATGCGGACCGGCGCGGTGGTCAAAGGGCTGGAACGGGAGGAGCAGACGGAATATCCCCCCGCAGCGGTCCGCGAAGCGCTGGTCAACGCCGTCGCCCACCGGGACTACCGGCTGCGCGGGCGGCGGATCGAGATCCGAATGTTCGCCGACCGGATGGAGGTCATCAGCCCGGGCGGCCTCCCCGGCTACATCACGCTGGATAACATCGTCGAAGAGCACTTCTCCCGCAACCCCCGCATCGTCGCCGGGCTCTTCCAGTGGGGATACATCGAGGAGTTGGGGCTGGGGGTCGACCTGATGATCGAGGAGATGACGGCGGCGGGACACCCCCCACCCCACTTCCGGGCCGAGCCGTACCTGTTCAGCGTGACCCTCTACAACAAGCAGGAACGCCCCCCCATCGCCCGCTGGCAGTTCATGATGAACGAGCGGCAGGCCAAGGCCCTGGAGTACATCCAGCGGCACGGCCGGATCACCAACCGGGAGTACCGCGCCCTCTGCCCCGACGTCAGCGCCGAGACGCTCCGGCTGGAT
>CAZOLN010000177.1:0-3993 GCA_964580565.1 uncultured Anaerolineales bacterium | reverse complement strand
TCTCGACCGTCAAGCGGTCCTCAGGTGGAGGGTGCCCGACCGAGGATCAGAGGGGGACGACGACGAACCGGTACCCGCGGCCGACGACGGTGCGGATCAGGCGGGGGTGGGCCGGGTCCGGCTCGATCTTCCGGCGCAGGCGGCAGATGTGGGGGCGGACGATCTCCCGCGCCTCCGCCTCGGTGAGGTCGTACCCCAGGGCCTGGCGGGCCAGCGCGCGGCAGGAGAGGACCGAGCGGGGATGGCGCATCAGATGGGCCAGAAGGGCCGCCTCGCTGGGGGAAAGTTCCGCCTGCAGGACCTCCTCCTCCCCCCAGGTCACGACCGCCAGGCGCAGTTCCAGGTTCAGCACGACGGGCCCGACGCAGAGGACTCCCTCGTCGGCCGACGGCCTCTCCCACCTACCTCCCTCACGCTGCCAGGCCCGGCCGCGCCGGCGCGCCTCCTCGGCACGCCGGCCGAGGGCCCCAGCGACCGCCTCGGCGATGGTGTGGATGCTCGCCGGTTTGAGCAAGTAGTCGGCGGCGTGGCACTTCACCGCCGCGATGGCGCTTTCCAGGCTGGCATACCCCGTGAGGACGAGGATCAGCAGGTCGGAGTGCAGCCGCCGCGCCCGGCGCATCACCTCCACGCCGTCCATCCCCGGCATCCGGATGTCCAGCAACATCACGTCGAAGGAATCCCGCTCCAGCATCCGAAGCGCCTCCTCCCCGGAGGCCGCCGCCTCGGCGTGGTAGCCCATCAACGTGAGGGACCGCCGGATCCCGGAGCGCACGTGCTCCTCATCGTCTACGACCAGGATGCGCACCCTCCGATGGGATAGAGCAGGTTTCGCGTCCGTCACGAGACGACCTCCCGACCCTTTACTCCACAGCAACAGGCAACGTGACGACGAACCTCACGCCACGACCCCCTTCCAGGTTCTCCACACGGATGTCCCCACCGTGCTGCCTGACGATGCCGTAACTGACCGCCAGCCCCATCCCGGTGCTGTTCGGTTTCGTGGTGAAGAAGGGCTCGAAGATCCGTTCGAGGTGCTCCGCCGGGATCGGAGGGCCGTCGTTGGTCACCGCCAGCGCTACCGCATCCCCGTCGACCCGCGCCGTGATCCCCAGATGACCGCCGTCCGGCATCGCCTCGACGGCGTTGATGAACAGGTTCAGCAGGACCTGGACGATCTGCTCCGGCGTGACCCTGAGGGGCGGCAGGTCGGCGGGCAGGTCGAGGTGGACCTGAACGCCGCTCCGCTCCATCTGCTTGGAGGTCAAGGCCAGGGTCCGTTGGACCAGTTGCGCGATGGAGACGACCTCGCGCCTGCCGCTGGACGGGCGGGCGAAACTCAGCACGCGCTGGGCGATGACGGTCAGCCGTTCGATCTCCTCCCGGACCACGGAGAGATGCTCGCGGCGTTCCTGGGGCCCGAGGGGGAAATCGAGCGCCAGTTCCAGATGGCTGCGGATCGCCTGCAGGGGGTTGTTGATCTCGTGGGCCAGGCTGGCCGCCAGCCGCCCCAGGGCCGCCAGCCGCTCCGCCTGGGCGACCCGACGCTCCATCTCCCTACGCTCGGTGACATCCCGGGAGAGGATCGCCAGGCGCGTGACCTCCCCCCGCTCATCCACGACGGGGTAGACGCCGTGGTCAAACGTCCTCCCGTCCACCCGATCCTCGAAGCAGATCGCGCGGGCCAGGCGGGCGGCCTCCCAGATCCGCGCCTCCCTCGCCCGTACCACGTCGGCGGGCAGGGCGTCTCGGATCAGATCGAAGAGCCGCCGGCCGACGATCCTCTCCGCACCCTCCCCAAAGGACCGCGCCGCCACCTCGTTCGCCGCCAGCACGGTCCCCTCCCCGTCGATCAGCACCGCCGACTCGGTGAGGGCGTTCAGCAACGCCCGCGCCGTCTCCTCGCTCTCCTGCAGAGCGGCTACCAGCCGCTGCCGCTCCGCCAGTTCTTGCTGGAGGGTGTCGTAGAGCCGCGCGTTCTGCATCGCCACGGCGACCTGATGCGCCACCGTCTCCAGCGTCATCACGTCGTCCTCGTCGAAGGCATCTATGTACCGGCTCTGAACGTCGAGCACCCCCACGACCTTTCCGCCGATCCGTATCGGCACGGTGAGTTCGGAGCGGGTCGGTATCATGCCGGGGAAGGACTCCACATACCGCGGCTCTTTCTTCACGTCGTTCGCCAGCAACGTCTCCCCGTGGAGCCCCACCCAGCCGACCATGCCCTTCCCCAAAGGAAGGCGGTGCGCTTCGGGGAAGATGTGGGCGAACTCCCCCGCCTTGGCCTGCATGATCAGGGCGCCCTCCTCCGGATCCACCGTGAAGATGGCCACGTGCTCGTACTGGAAGGTCCGCTGGACCAGGGTGACCGCCCGCTCCAGCGTGGTAGGCAGGTCGGTGAGGGCGGAGATCCCCCGGGCGACCTCCTTGAGGAGCGTCAGCCGCGCGACCTGCTCCTCCAGACGCTGCATCGTCAGGATCCGTTCGGTCACGTCGAGGACCGTCCCCAGGATCGCCGGTCGACCCTCGTACTCGATCTGGTGGGCGAGCACATCGCAGTAGACGGTACTGCCGTCCTTGCCCAGGGCCTTCAGCGTGTACCGGGTCCCCTTCGGCTCCTTGCCCAGCCGGAGGCGGTACTGCTCCCGGATCCGCGCCCGGTCGTCGGGGTGGATCAATTCGTCAATCCCCAGTCGGCCCACCACCTCGTCGCGCTCGTAGCCGAGCATTCGGCAGAGGGCCGGGTTGATGTAGCGGACAACGCCGTCCTGCATCACGTACACCCCGGCCAAGTTGGTCTCGCTGAAGGCCCGGAAGCGCCGCTCGCTCTGCTCCAGTTCCCTCTCCGCCTCTTTGCGCGCCGTGATGTCCTGCGCCGCGCCGTAGATACGGACGACCCGCTGCTCCTCCTCGCTCCACACCGGCCGCGCGTAGTTGCGCAGCCAGCGCACCTCCCCGCTCTTGACGATGATCCGAAACTCGGCCGTGTGGGGCTGGCCGGAGAGCAACCTCTGCAGCGACCCCCGGGCCACGTCCCGGTCGTCGGGATAGAGGATGGAGACCCAGTCCTCGCTGTAGAGGAGTTCGTCGGTGTGGAAGCCCGTGATGCGGGTGAAGGCCCCGCTGATCCATTCGGGGATGAGCCCGCCGTCCGGCCTCACCTGTAGGGCGTAGGCGAAGTCGGACACCAGTTCCGAGACGATCTGGTACCGCGCATGGGAGACGCGGGCCGTCTCCAGGAGTTTCGCCTGCCTGCGGGCCGTCTCGGCCTGGAATCGGTTGAACTCCCACTGCAGCGTCAACAACACCGAGAGGGCAAAGGCGAACGTCACGCCGGCAAACAGCCACTCGCTCGCCCCAAGGGGGTTGTCGTGCCGGACGAGCCAGTGGGACAGCAGGCCCAGGTTGGCCAGACCGGCGAAGAGGGCGTAGGTCAGGAGGCTGATGGCGGTAGAGACCAACGCCCCCTGCGCGCCCAGGAGGATGGACGCGATCCCAGGCAGCACCACCAGGTAGATCCGTCCGTCCCCCGCCAATCCTCCCCTCGCCATCGCCAGCGCAGCGACGCCGTGGCCCACCAGAAGCAGGGCCCACACCCGCCAGCGGAGGTCGAGGCGGCGAAGCGCCGCCAGCGCGGGGACCAGCCCATACATTCCCAGGAAGGCAAGCGCCGCCGGCCACTGCTCGGGATGACGTACTGCCTCGACGAACACCAAGGCCATAACCGGTATGGCGCTGAGGGTAAGCGCGATGAGGAGATCGTTCAGGACCTTCTCGCGCCAGGCACGCAGATCCAGGGCAACCTCATCAACCGGGTCCGCTTTCATCGGTCCCCCCCTCTCCTACGGCTGGGTCCGACAACCGAATCAAGAGGGTCGGTGCCGGGGGAATGACCTGGCACGACCACATCGCCGAAGGACAATGACGCGTTTTCAACGCGCAGAGTTCGATTGCATTATACTTGCTGTTGCAGAGAAGTCAACGTCGCGTGAT
>CAZOLN010000176.1:0-4086 GCA_964580565.1 uncultured Anaerolineales bacterium | reverse complement strand
AAGTGGTATTTTGCTCAACCCTCACCCTGCCACCACGCCAGCAGCCGGCCCAGCCGGGATTTCAACGGCCAGTACCGTTTGATCATGATCACGGTCTTGGGACATTCACGGGCCACCTTCTCCGAGATGGACCCAAACAACCGCTGCTCGAAGAGCCGCTCCGCCGACGCCCCCACCATCACCAGGTTGTGCTCCTCCGCCTCGCGCAGGATCCCCTCCACGACGTTGGGGGCCCGGATCACCTTGCAGGCCAGGGGATAGTCGTGGTAGCCGCTCTGCTCCTCCAGGATCCGGCAGGCACGGGCCTCCTCCACCGGCGTCGCCTCCTCGGGAAGGACGTAGAGCAGGGTGATGACCGATTCCTCCCCGCTCTCCTCGCGATACTGGCGGGCCTGGGCGATCGCCAGGTCGATAGCCAGGGCAGCGTGAGGCCCCCCGGCGGTGGGGACCAGGATACGGCGGGGTGGCTCCCGGCGGCGGAAACGGACCACCGCCAGGTCGCAGGGCGGGTTCTTCGCCACCAGGTCGATGACGCTGCCGAACGCCGCGCTCGGATGGGTGGTGTAGCCGGGCCAGGCCAGGATCATCAGATCGGTGCCCCGCTCGTAGGCGGTCTCGATGATCGCCGTGGCCGGATGCCGGCCCAGCCGGATCATCGTGTGCACCGGCACGTCGTACCGCTTCGCCTCCTCGATGACCGCCTCCAGAATGGGCTTCCCCTGCTTCAGGAAGAACCGTCCGTCCCGAATGCCCAACTGGGCCGGCACGCGGACCACGTGGAGGGCGAAGAGTTCGCCTTCCCGGTCCTTGGCGATCGCCGCCCCGAGGATCCCCAGCAACCGGGCCGTGTTGACGTCGGAGACGGGGACGAGGACCGAGTACTGGGTGACGGCGACGATCTCCTCGTGGATGATCCGCACCGGCTCCGGCAGTGCCTCCATCCGCCGGGCGTAGGTCAGATAGAAGAGCACTCCCAGCCCAATCCAGGCCAGGCTCGCGTACCAGGCGATGGGGCTGAGGTGAAACAGGTAGGTGGAGAGGAAGATCTGCGAGAAAATCCCTAGAAGGGGAAAAAGGGGCAACAGGGGCACGCGGAAAGGACGGCGGACGTCCGGACGCTTCTTTCGCAGGACGATGACGGTGGCGTTGACCATCATGAACAGAAGCAGGAACATGATGTCGGCCGAACTGGCGACGTCCCGGATCGGCAGGAGGACCGCCATCAGGATGACCAGGCCGCCGGAGAAGAAGATGGCCCAGTGGGGGGTGTGGCGCACCGGATGGACCTGGCCGAAGAAGCCAGGCAGGTCGCGGTTGCGGCCCATCGCGAAGGAGACGCGGGAGGAGGAGTAGATGGTGGCGTTCAGGGCGGAGAGGGTGGACATCAGCCCGCCGAACAACAGGACCAAAGAGCCATAGGGCATCAGTTTCTCCGCCGCCTCCACAACCGCCTGCTCCTGGTAGAGGCCCAGGAACTGCCAGGAGGGGCTGCCGTCGGGGGGCTCGACCGCCCCCAGGAGCACGAAGGCGATCAGAAGGTAGATGGCGACGACGATCCCGATGGCGCCGAACATCGCCCGCGGGATGTTCCGGTCCGGATCGACCACCTCTTCGCCGGATTGGGCGATGATCTCATACCCCTGGAAGGCGATGGAGGTCAACCCCATCGCGATCAGCACGCCGTGGAAGCCGTTGGGGAAGAAGGGGACGAACTCCGAGGTCCAGTCTGGCCGAAGGATCAGGGCGCGCAGGCCGAAGAACACCAGCACCCCGAGGATGAGCACCTTGGCCATCGTGACGATGTTGCCGACCTTGCCGGTCTCCGAGGCCCCCCGGTAGTTGATGTAGGTGAAGAGGGCAGCGGCGGCCACGGCCAGGATGACCGACATCTGCTCCTCGGGCAGGCCGAAGAAGGAGACCTGCGCCATCTCCAGCAGCCGGGCGGCGAAGGAGCCGAAACCCAGCGCGTAGAGGCTGCAGGCCACCGAGTGGGCGAACCAGTCCATCCACCCGGCGAGGAAGCCGAAGAAGGGGGAGAGCCCCTCCCGTACCCACGGGTAGCCCCCACCTGCGCCGGGGAAGGCGGAGCCCAGTTCGGCGTAACTGGCGGCGGTGAACAGGGTGATCAGCCCGTTGAGGAGGAACGCCAGCAGGAGCGCCGGCCCGGCCTCCCCAGCGGCGATCCCCGTCAGGACGAAAATACCGGCGCCGATCATCCCACCGACGCCGATCATCGTGATGTCGAACAGCCCCAGATCCCGCGTCAGGGCAACTTTGAATTCTTCACGCTGGTTCACGTCCTGTACTCCTGGTGAGATGAAGTCGACGACAACGGAGGGAGATTATAACACAAGGTCGCCAGGAGAAAAAACGGACGCCACAGCAGGGCGTGCCCCGAGTTCAGGGCGACTTTCCCGGCGCACCGGCCTGACCTCCTGCGGTCAGGCCGCACGGCGCAGGCTCTCCCGCAGCCGCTGCTGCAGTTCGTTCAGCAGGACCAGCGCCTGCACCGGCGTCAGGTTGCCGATGTCCAGCCCGAAGACCTCCTGCACCACCGCCCAGACCGCCTCGTCGTCGACCGGCACCAGCAGGTCCCCCGGTCGCCTCCCCACCGGATACACCGCCTCTATCTCCTTGCGCTCCCCCCCCTCCTTTGTCCCCTCCAGCCACGCCATCACCTCCCGCGCCCGTTCGACCACGTGGTCGGGGATGCCGGCCAGCCGGGCGACGTGGATGCCGTAACTCTGGTCGATGCTTCCCTCGACGAGTCGGTAAAGGAACACCACGTCGCCCTCCTGCTCCCGCACCGCCATACAGACGTTGCGCGCCCCGGCCAGCCGGTCGGCCAGGCCGGTCAGTTCGTGGAAGTGGGTGGCGAAGAGGGTGCGGGCGCCGATCCGGTCGTGCAACTCCTCCCCCACCGCCCACGCCAGCCCCATCCCGTCGTAGGTGGAGGTCCCACGCCCCACCTCATCCAGCACGACCAGGCTGCGGTCGGTGGCGTGGCGGAGGATGTAGGCGGTCTCGCTCATCTCCACCAGGAAGGTGGACCGGCCCTGGGCGATGTCGTCGCTGGCTCCGGCGCGGACGAAGATGCGGTCGACCAGGCCGATGCGGGCCGACGCCGCAGGGACGAAACTGCCCATCTGGGCCATCAGGACGATGAGGGCGACCTGGCGGATGTAGACGGACTTGCCGCTCATGTTCGGCCCGGTGATGACCAGCAAGCGGCGCTCCTCCCCGTCGAGGAGGGTGTCGTTGGGGACGAAGCGGACCCCCTCCGGCAGCAGCCGCTCCACCACCGGGTGACGGCCCTCCCGGATCTCGATGACGGCGCTGTCGTCCACGAGGGGGCGGGTGTAGCCGTGCCGGGCGGCAACCTCCGCCAAGGTGGTCAGGACGTCCAACTCGGCGAGCACCCGCGCCGCCCGCTGGAGCCGGTCGATGTGACCGGCCACCTGGTGCCGCAGTTCGACAAACAGTTCGTACTCCAGTTCGTTGGCCCGGTCCTCGGCGGCCAGGATCTCCGCCTCGCGGGCCTTCAGTTCCGGCGTGGTGAACCGCTCGGCGTGGGTGATGGTGGCCTTCCGCTCGTACTCCGGCGGGACCCGGTGGGCCTTGCTCCGTGGCACCTCGACGAAGAAGCCGAAGACCTGATTGTACCGGACCCGAAGGGTGGGGATGCCGGTCCGCTCCCGTTCCCGCGCCTCGTAGGCGGCCAGCCAATCCCGCCCCTCGGCGGCGATCTCTCGGAGCCGGTCCAGTTCGGGGCTGTACCCGGCCCGGATGAGCCCGCCCTCTTTGAGGAGGTACGGCGGGGCGTCCACCAGCGCCCGGCCGATGAGGGCAGCCACGTCCCGCAGTTCATCCAGTTCCTCGTCCAGGGCCCGCAGCCGGGCGGAGTGGGCCTTGGCGAGCACCCGCTTGATGCGGGGGATGCGCTCTAGCGCCCGGCGCAGCGTGGCCAGGTCCCGGGCGTTGGCCGTGCCGAACCCCACCCGTCCCACCAGCCGCTCCACGTCGTGCAGCCCGTCGAGCAGCCGCCGCAGGTCCGCCCGTAGAAACGCTCCCCCCGCTCCCCTGCTT
>CAZOLN010000175.1:1559-4107 GCA_964580565.1 uncultured Anaerolineales bacterium | reverse complement strand
CTTTGTACCATGGCAATTCCTGCCCGTTCAAGCCCAAAATCTGCCAGAGTCCAGTCTACCATAATTCCGCTTTTCCGCAAACGTCTTCCCGTCGGCTGAAAGCCGCGGCTACAGGGAGGCGAAGCCGCCCTTCGGCGGCTCCCGCCTCCTCTCTTCGACAGGGGAAGCCCGGCGAAGGCCGGGCTTTGCCATTGGGTAGCCGGCGACTTCCAGTCGCCGGGCGGTGGGGTTTCCCGCCATGTCCGAACTCCTGTCCAAACCCCAGCATGCGGTGGTTGACGCCGCCCGGCTTCTGTGGTATATTGTCAACAGTTGACAATTTGGCTCCCTCTGACCGGTTGGCGACGGTGAGGCGGAGCCCCGAGGACGTCGTGATGGTCAAGATCCCCCGACTGAAACGGAACAACCTCCGGGAGGAGATCGTCCACCTCATCGAAGAGGCCCTCTTGGCCGGGGAACTGCGCCCGGGCGACCGGCTGGTGGAGTCCGACATCGCCGAGAAGGCCGGGATCAGCCGGGGGCCCGTTCGGGAGGCCATCCACCAACTGGTGGGCGAGGGGATCCTGGTCAACGTCCCCTTTCGGGGGACCTTCGTGGCCCGGTGGACCCCCAAGGCGGTCGAAGAGGCGTATACCCTGCGCGCTGTCCTCGAGCGGCTCGCCGTCGAAGCGGCGATGAAGCACGTCACCCCGGAGGACATCGCCCAACTCCAGGCGACGGTGGACGAGATGGACCGCTGTGCGCGCAGGGGTGAGGTGCGCAGTCTGATCCGTCTGGACATTCAGTTCCACGAGCAGCTGTACGCCCTCTCCAAACACTCCCTCCTCCAGGAGGTGCTGGCCCGCCTGCGCCGACGGCTGTACTGCCTGATGGCTATAGACGAAGGATATGCCCTCCATCGGGACGAGATCGCCGGTGACCATCAGCGGATCGTGGACGCATTGAAGACGGGAGACGCGGCACTCGCCGCGGAGACGATCACCGACCACGTCCTAGCCGTTGGCGCCGAGGTGGTCGAGCAGATGCGGCGGGAGGCGGAAGGTTGAAGGCGGAGCGGGAGATCGAGCTGTCCTACGGGGCCAGCATGTTGCGCGTGCGGTTGCCGGAGGCCAACCTGGTCGGCGTGTACGCCCCCTCCTTTCCCCCCGCCTGCCCCGACCCGGTCGCAGAGGTCGGTCGGGCCCTCGCCCATCCGCTGGGCACACCCCCCTTGTCCGAGATCGTCGGTCCGGGGGAGAACGTCGTTGTTCTGATCGACAACCACACACGGTCCACGCCCACCGCCCTCATCCTGCCGCTGGTCATCGAGGAACTCCGTCGGGGTGGGGTGCGGGATGAGGACATCACCATCCTGATAGCCCACGGCACCCACCGGTTCAGCACCGAGGAGGAGGTGCGGCGGAAGGTCGGCGAGGAGATCTATGGCCGGTTCCGCATTGTCCAGCACGATTGCACTGACGAGGCGGTCCAGGCCTACGTCGGCCTGACCAGCCGGGGCACGCCGGTCTGGGTCAACCGGCTGGTCGTCGAGGCGGACCGGCGCGTCGGGATCGGCCACATCGGGCCCAGCGACTACGCCGGGTACTCCGGCGGCGGCAAACTGATCCTGCCCGGCGCGGCCTCGCTGGACACCATCAACGCCAACCACAGCCTGGTCCCCCTGGGCTTCCGCCAGCCCGGCCGCGTCGACCTCCCCTGTCGGCTGGACCTGGATGAGGCGGCGGAGATGGTGGGGTTGGACTTCGTGCTGGACGTGGTCCTCTGCCAGGGGGGAGAACTGGCCCGGGCGTTCGCCGGGAGTCCCACGCGGGTCTTTCGCGAGGGGGTCGCCCTGGCGCGGCAGGTCTACGAGGTGGACTGCGAGGAGGTCGATATCGCTATCACCACTGCCTACCCGTATGATATGGATCTCTATCAGGGGACGCGGGCCGTGGAGTACGCCGACGTGGTGGTGCGCCCTGGGGGGAGCATCCTTCTGGTGGCGGCCTGCCCGGACGGCGTGGGCGGGGAGGATTTCTTCCGCTTGATGGCCGACGATACCAAGCGGCCGGATGACTTCCTGCGCGATATGGTCCGGCGGGAGGGCAAGGTGACCTTCGCCGTCCTCGGGTACAACCTGGCGCGGGCCAAGGCCGAGAAGAGGCTGTACATCGTCACCGAGGGGGTACCCGCTTCGGCGCTGGAGGCGATGGGTTTCCATCCCCTGCCCTCCCTCCAGGCTGGAGTGGAAACGTTGCTGGGGATATATGGCGAGCAGGCGCGGGTCGGCGTCTTCCCGATGGGCTCGTCCACCGTCCCCGTTCGCCGCTCCCCGGCCCACGGGGAGGGAGGCCCCGTCCCTGTGGAGGAGTTCACATACAGATCGCGATAGAGACCAAGGGGTTCGGCGCGCCGGTGGAGCCGACCGAGATCGAGGTCCTGACCGCCCGACCGGCGGACTATCTCTGGCTGGCCCTCATCGTGGCGGTCTTCGTCGGATGCACCGTGCTGAAGTTCGCTGCCTGGTAGGGTGTTGGACGTTTACCACAGAGACACAGAGGACACGGAG
>CAZOLN010000175.1:0-1459 GCA_964580565.1 uncultured Anaerolineales bacterium | reverse complement strand
GCGCCTCTGCGGTTAAAGGGAATCCCTTAAGGGAGGCGCATCGTGGAGGGTCGACCGTCATACGAGGAATTGGTGGCCCGGCGGGCCGATCTGTGGGCCCCCTGCCTGGCCCAGGATTGGCCCAACATCCCGGTGGAGCGGGCCGAGGGGGTCTACCTGTACGGCCCCGACGGGCGGCGCTACCTGGACTTCCTCTCCGGTTTCGGGGCCTGCAACGTGGGGCACAACCACCCGCGGGTGGTGGAGGCGGCCCGGGAGCAGATGGAGCGAGTCGTACACGCCCCTCTGGGGGTCATCGCCCCGGAGACCACCCTCCGGCTGGCGTGGGAACTGGGGAAGGTCACCCCGGGCGACATCGACATGTTCTTCTTCGGCAACAGCGGGGCGGAGGCGGTGGAGGGAGCGATCAAACTGGCGCGGTACGTGACCGGCAGGCGGGGGATCGTCGCCTTCCTGGGGAGTTTCCACGGCCGCACGATGGGGGCGGCCTCCGTCACCGCCTCCAAGGTCAAGTACCGCACCGGCCACGGTCCCTTCCTCCCCGACGTCTACTTCGCCCGCTTCCCCTACCCCTACCGCTCCTCCGCGCCCGATCCGGAGGGGTGCGCCGCCGAGGCGCTGGAGGACATCGAGCGGCTCTTCGAGTACGTCATCGCGCCGGAGGACGTGGCCGCCTTCCTCCTCGAGCCGGTGCAGGGGGAAGGAGGGTACGTCATCCCGCCGCGCGAGTGGCTCCTCGCCCTGCGCCGCATCGCCGACGAGCACGGCATCCTGCTCATCTTCGACGAGGTCCAGACCGGCTTCGGCCGCACCGGCGATTGGTTCGCCGCCCAGACCTTCGGCGTGGAGCCGGACATCCTGTGTCTGGCCAAGGGGATCGCCAACGGCTTCCCGCTGGGGGCCACCGCGGCCCGGCGGGATCTGATGGTCCGGTGGGGGCCCGCCTCCCACGGCACGACCTTCGGGGGCAACCCCATCTCCTGCGCCGCCGCGCTGGCCGTGCTGGAGGTCATCCGGGAGGAGAACCTCCTGGAGAACGCGCGGGAGCAGGGAGCGTATATGCTGGATGTGTTGCGGGACCTGCAGGCCCGGTCGGACATCGTGGGGGACGTGCGCGGCGTGGGCCTGATGGTCGCCGTCGAGTTCGTCAGGCCGGGGACGGATAAGGAGCCGAACCCGGAGGCGGTGCAGCGCATCCTGCAGCGGGCGCTGGAGGACGGGCTCCTGATGTACCCTTGCGGCCACTGGACCCAGACCATCCGCCTCATCCCGCCGTTGACCGTGACCCGGGAGCAGGTGGAGGAGGGGCTGGAGATCTTCACCCGGGCGGTCCTGGCCGAATCGGGGTGAGGACGTCCGGCCTCGCTATAGAGGTCCAGAGAGCCCGGGGGATGCGCAGTTCCACCAGGGAGCATTTCAGATTGGGGGCGGACTTCAGCCCGCCTCGGCCCTCCCCCCT
>CAZOLN010000174.1:0-4150 GCA_964580565.1 uncultured Anaerolineales bacterium | reverse complement strand
ACGTTCCGTTTGAGTTGACAGAGGAAGGGGGGAGAATATAATGGGCCCATCTTTAGACCTCAAGAGGAGGTTCGCGATGGCAGGGTTTGACATCCTCATCCGACGGGCGAAGTTACGCGGTCGCTCCGGCGGCCTGTTCGACATCGGCATCGCCGACGGCCGGATCACCGCGATCGAGGAGCGGATCGAGGGGCGGGCGGAGAAGGAGATCGACGCGCAAGGCAACCTGGTGACGGAATCCTTCGTCAATCCCCACCTGCACCTGTGCAAGGTCTATACCCTCCAGATGATGGACGAGGAGGCCCTCAAGGACTACCACGGCGAGGGGATGGGGAAGGCGATGACGGCCATCGAGTTGGCCGCTCGGGTCAAGGAGAAGTACGACGAGTCCTGGATCATCGAGAATGTCCGTAAGGCGCTGCGGGAGGCGGCCCGCTTCGGCAACACCCACATCCGCGCCTTCGCCGATGTGGACACCAAGGCGAAGATGGAAGGGATCAAGGCGCTGATCCGGGCGCGGGAGGAGTTCAAGGGGATCGTCGACGTGCAGGTGGTCGCTTTCCCGCAGGACGGCGTGGTCCGCGAGCCGGGCGCGGCCGACCTGGTCCGGCAGGCGATGGACCTGGGGGCCGACGTGGTCGGGGGGATCCCCTGGATCGAGTACACCGACGCCGCTGCTAAAAAGCACATCGACGAGATGTTCAAGATCGCCAAGGAGTACGACAAGCCCATCTCGATGCTGGTGGACGACGCGGGCGACCCCGGCCTGCGGACGTTGGAGATGCTGGCGGTGAAGACCATCGAGGAGGGATGGCACGGCCGGTCGCTGGCCCACCACGCCCGGGCGATGGAACTGTACCCCAAGCCCTACTTCCAGAAGGTGGCCGCGCTCCTCAAGCAGGCCCAGATGGGCGTGGTCAGCGACCCGCAGACCGGGCCGCTGCACGCTCGGGTCAAAGAACTGCTTGAGGAAGGTGCGCTGGTCTGCCTGGGGCAGGACGACATCTCCGATGCCTACTATCCCTACGGCCGCAACAACATGCTGGAGGTGGCGTTCCTGGCCTCCCACCTCCTCTGGATGACGACCCGCGCGGAGATGGAGACGTTGTACGATATGATCACCGTCAAGGCGGCGGAAGCGATGGGGGTGACGGACTACGGATTGGAGGTCGGTAAGACGGCCCACCTGGTCGTGCTGACGCAGCCGGACGTTCTGGAGGCGTTCCGTCACCACGAGCCGCCCGCCTACGTGATCAGCCACGGCCGGTTGGTGGAGGACGTGCCGTAGAGGACGGGTCTCAGATTCTTACCACGGAGGCACGGAGAACACAGAGGAAATCTCTGTGTCCTCTGTGTCTCTGTGGTTTTTTGTATCCGTTATGAACCTCGTCGCTCGGTCGGTCAGTCGGAGGGTGTGGGATCGGTTGCAGGCAGGGCCGGCTCCGGCTCAGGTCTTGGCCGTGTTCGAGCACGCCTGCGATCTGGTGACCTCCGACGGGGATGTGATCGGCCTCGTCCTTCCGGCGGTGGGGGAGGGGCCGCTCAACGTGGTGGTGGAGGGCGGCCCCGGCCTGTTCGGCGGCCTGCAGGCCGGGATGGCGGCGCAACTGACCTCCTCGGCCATCGTCGTGGGCTGGTTGCAGGTGGATGTGGCGGCGGCGAGGGTGTGGGACCCCCGGCCCGACTGGGAGGCGCTGCGGGCCCGCCGGGCGGCGATGGGGGCCTACCTGCCGGCCGTGCGCGACCTGGCTCTGAGGCGCACGACGGAGGAGAGCCTGTTAACCTTGTTGGCGGATCCCTCGATCACGGGGCCCGACCGCCACGGCGCGGTGCTCGCGCGGGCTCGGGAGGGGATGGACCTGCTGCGGCGGGGGTGGGAGGGGGACCTCGGTGCGTTGCAGGAGGGCGCGGCCCGGCTGGCCGGCCTGGGTGGGGGGTTGACCCCCGGCGGCGACGACTTCCTGACCGGGTTGATGCTCTGGGCGTGGCTGGCCCATCCCGACCCGCCCACCTTCTGCCAGGCGGTGGCCGAAGCGGCTGCGCCGTTGACCACCTTGCTTTCAGCGGCCTTCCTGCGGGTCGCAGCGGCGGGGGAGTGCAGCGTCGCTTGGCACCGGTTGTTGGCTGCCCTTGCCGGGGAGGATGAGACGGCGATTTCACTGGCAGTGGAGGGGGTCCTGTCCCACGGGGCGACCTCGGGGGCCGACGCGCTGGCGGGGTTCCTGAGCGGGTGTTTTCACCGCAGCGGCACAGCGGGCGCAGAGATACTTTGAGGGAAGCCTCCCGCAGGTTATAAGGAACCTGCGGGAGGCTGGGTAGCCCGGAGAAGAGCCTTCAATCTCTCAGCGGTTCCTCTGCGTCCTCCGCGCCTCGGCGGTTTTTCCCCCTTAATCGACGGGCGAGGGCCAGTGCCTCCTCCCGCGTGTGCACCTCTCCCGACGCCTGGGCCTCCCGGATCGCTTCCAGCAGCCGCCCGACCAGGGGCCCTTCTTCGATCCCCAGGCTCTCGATCAGTTCCCGACCGTCCACCAGCGGCCTCGGCGCGATGGTCTCCTCGTGCCGCTCGAAGTAGTGGCTCAGGAGCAACCGGCCGACCTCCAGCCGCCGCGTCCAGCGGTCCGGCTCCAGGTTGGGTCCCCAGGTGGCGAGGTGGTCGGCCAGGCTCAGCAGGTTGACCTCGACGCCTGCGCTGCCGGTGTCCCGGAAGAAGCGATAGATAGCCCGGCGGGTCACCGGCCCCTGGACCCGCGCCAGGTGGCCCGGCCGCAGGTGGGCGCGGACCACCGTGGCGACCCGTTTCACCTCCGGTTGGCTGAAACGCAGGTGGCGCAGCCGACGGGTCGTGATCCTGGCCCCCTCCCGCTCGTGGCCGTAGAAGTGGAGGCGCCCCTGGTCGTCCTCGGTGCAGGTGACCGGCTTGCCCAGGTCGTGGCAGAGGGCGGCCAGCACCAGAAGGGTCCGCCGCTTTCTCCCGCCCCGCAGTCGGACGGAGAGGTGACGGCGCAGGGGGTGGGCGAGCGGCCCCAGCAGCGCTTTCACGTCGTCCCAGGCCGACTCCGGCGCGTCGGCGTACAGGCGGGGGAGGGGAGGGCGGCCGTACACGACGTCGAGGATGCCCGCCACCGCGTCGATCACCAGCAGCGTGTGCCACCAGACGTCGAACCGGTGCGGAGGGGACTGAGGCTGCTCCTTGAGGGGGGCCACCTCCGGGATCACCTGGGCCAGCAGGCGTAGTTCGTCCAGCATATGGACGTGTTCGGCAGGGGAGGGGGTGGCGAGGATGCGGACGAACTCGTCGCGGATCCGTTCCGGTGAGGCCTGGGTGAGGCTCTCGGCCCGCTGGATGATCCAGGCGGCCGTCTTGGCCTCCAGCCGCATCTCCAATTCGGCCGCCAGCCGGACGGCCCGCAGCATCCGCAGGGGGTCCTCGTCGAAGGCCTGGGGGCCGATGGTCCGCACGATCCGGGCCTGCAGGTCGGCCAGCCCCCCGAGGGGGTCGATCAGCACCCCTTCCGGCTCCACCGCCATCGCGTTGATGGTGAAGTCCCGACCCCGCAGGTCGGCCAGGAGGGTCTCCCCGCGCAGCCCGGCGAAGTCCAGTTCGACCCGGCGGCCGCGCCGGTCGCGCACCACCACCCGCGCTGTATCCCGCCCCTCGTCCAGCGGGAAATACGCTCCGTCGAGGGCGTCGGCGACGGCGCGGGCCAGCCCCATCGCGTCCCGCTCGACGGCGAAGTCCCAATCGTGCAGGGGGCGACCCAGCAGCATGTCCCGCACGATGCCGCCTACCGGCCAGATGGCGACCCCACGTCGGTCGGCGACGGCGCGGATCGGCTCCCAGGGCCATCGGGGAAGGGTGATGTGGATGCTCATCGAGGGTATGATACTGGACGGGGAAGGGGGTGTCAAGTTCGGGAAATGTTGGGTTACCACAGAGACACAGAGAGCACGGAGAAAATCTTAAAATCTCTGTGTCTCTGTGGTCCACAAAAGATCGGACAGGGCGTGTGCGAACTTGTCCAGTTCCGCATTGCTGGCGCGGGAGGGATGGCGGAGGGGGAGGACGAACTGCAGCCCGTCCGGTCCGGCGCCTGGCGGGACGGGGATGGGGCGGGCGTGGAGATCCCGCATCCGCCCCGCGGGCAGCCCC
>CAZOLN010000173.1:0-4154 GCA_964580565.1 uncultured Anaerolineales bacterium | reverse complement strand
CGGCTCCTCCACCACGTCGAAATCTACGGCTCGGTCGCCTTCCTCAGTTTCCTCGATCCCCAAACCGGGAGGGTGGACCGCCAACCCTTCCCGCTGGACGAGATCGAGACGCGCTTCGAGGTGGTGGATGCCGGTACGGCGCTCTTCCGAGGCGACCCCGAAACCGTCCGCCTGATCGCCGAGGCGTATCGCCTCCAGCACGCCTATCTGTTCAACCCCGTCTTCGCCACCGAGACCTCGCTGATCGACCTCCTGCCCCACCAGCTGGCGGCCGTGTACGGGGTGCCCCCGTCGGACAACAACCCTGACGGCCAGCCCGGGATGATCGACCATCCCCGGTTGCGCTTTCTCCTGGCCGACGACGCAGGAGCCGGTAAGACCATTATGGCCGGGTTGACGATCCGCGAGATGATCCTGCGCCATAAGGTCCGGCGGGTGCTCGTCGTCGCCCCGGCCGGGCTGTTGGGCAACTGGGAAGCGGAACTACGCCGTCTCTTCGGCCTCCGCTTCCGCATCCTCTCAGGGAGCGACCTGACCGAGACGTACAACCCCTTCGAGGACCCCCGCAACGACCTGGCGATCATCAGCATGGACACCCTGGCCCGCGAACGGATGCGCGTCGCCTACGAGGCTGCTCCCCCCTACGACCTGGTGGTCTTCGACGAGGCCCACAAACTGTCCGCCTGGCGGGAGAGCGACCTCAGCGTGCGGAAGTCGCTGCGCTATCGAGCCGCGGAGGTCATCGCCCGGCAGGGCCGTCACCTCCTGCTGATGACGGCCACGCCCCATATGGGGAAGGATGATCCCTACTTCTTCCTCTGGCGACTGCTGGAGCCGGAACTGTTCTCGACACCGGAGGCTCTGGAGAGGCTGTCCCGCGCCGACCGCCGCCGGTACATCCTCCGGCGAATGAAGGAGGAGATGGTCCGCTTCGACGGGACGCCGATCTACCCACCCCGGCGGAGCAAGACGGTCGAGTACGCCTTGAGCCCCCCAGAGTGGGAACTGTACGAGCGGGTAACGGCCTATTGCCAAACCCACTACGACCGGGCGAAGTTGCGCAACCGATCCGCCGCCGGCCTGGCGATGAGCATCCTTCAGCGACGGCTGGCTTCCTCCACCCTGGCGATGCTCCGCTCTCTCCAGCGGCGGGAGCAGAAGTTGAGCGAGGCGCTGCGCGCCCTGGAAGCCGGACTCCTGAGCCGGGAGGAGTGGGAGGCCCGCCAGCAGAGACTGCCCGCCGAGGATGTCCGCGATCAAAAGACGGCCGACGAGGAGGAGGTGATCGAGGGGCTGGAGGAGTCGGAGTGGCAGGACCAGCAGATTGTCGCTGCTACCGACGCGACCACCGTGGAGGAACTGCAGGCCGAGATCGCCGAGGTGGGGGATCTGGTGCGCCTGGCGCGCCGGGTCTACGGGATGCGGCAGGAATCGAAGTTCGAGCGGTTGTGGGAGGCGCTGGAGGCCTACCCCGACACGAAAGTGCTCATCTTCACCGAGTTTCGCGATACGCTGGAGTTCCTACTGGGACGGCTGGAGGGGAAGGGGCTCACCGGGCAGGTGGCCCACATCCACGGGGGGATGGACTACAAGGAGCGGGCCCGCCAGGTGGCCTCCTTCCGGGATCCCGATGGGGCGCGCATCATGGTCGCCACCGACGCCGCCGGTGAGGGGATCAATCTCCAGTTCTGCTGGCTGCTCATCAACTACGACATCCCCTGGAACCCGGCGCGCATCGAACAGCGGATGGGGCGCGTGCACCGGTATAAGCAGGAACACGATGTCCTCCTCATCAACATCGTCGCCTCCCAGACCCGCGAGGGGCGCGTCCTGAAGGTCCTCTTAGAGAAACTGGAGCGCATCCGCAAGAAGTTGGGGACCGACAAGGTCTTCGACGTCATCGGTCAACAGTTCCGCGGCCGTCCCCTGCAAGACCTGATCTTCGAAGCGGCGATCGAGGGGAAAGACCAAGAAGTCGTAAGCGAGATCGAGCGGACGGTGACCGTAGAGCAGTTCAAGCGCATGGAGGAAGAGCAGTACCGCAGGGTGGAGGTCGCCGAGGTGCGCGCCGTGCTGGATCATCTCCGGCGACAGCGGGAGGTCGCCGAGATGCGGCGGATGATGCCCGCCTACGTGCGGCGGTTCTTCGAACTGGCCGCTCCAAAGGTGGGCGTGGGCATCCGGGGGGACATCACAGGGGTCTTCTCCCTCGATCCCTGCCCGATGCCCGTGCGGCGCGCCCTGGAGACTTACCCTCCGGACCTCCAGGACCGACTCACCTTCGACCGCGACGTAGCCGCCCCCGGTTGGGGTAGCGAGCCGAAGGCCATCTATCTGCACCCAGGGGAGCCGGTGTTCGAGGCGGTGATGGACCTGTTCCTGGGGCAGTATGAGCCGGAAGCCACGCGAGGGGCGGTCTACCTGGACCCCGAGGCAACGGAGCCCTATCTCTTCTACCTGGGGAAAGTCACCGTCCTTCGGGCCCCGGAATCGTCGGATGGGGAGCCCGATCTCGTGGATGAGCGGATGATCGGCGTACGCCGGTACGCCGACGGCCGGATGGAGCAGGCCCCGGCCCACCTGCTGATGACGCTGCTGGAGCCGGAGGGAAACGTCGAGAGCGATCGCCTCCCCGCCGATCTGGTGGACCTGGCCCCGCAGCGGGGGGCCGTGGAGGCTTTCCTGGTGGAACAGGTCGGCCTACCGGCGCTGGAGCGCCGCCGTCGAGAGGAGGAGGCCCGCCTGCCCGAGCGGCGCCAGAACCTGCGCGTAGCCTACAACCTGCGCCAGGGGGAACTGATGCGCCAACGTCGGCTGCTCAAAGAGCGGGTGGAGCGGGGGATCCCGGCGGCGAAGACCAAACTACGGGAGTGTGAGGCGGAGTTGGCCGATCTGGACCGGCGTCGACGGGAGGCGGAGGCCCGGTTGCTCTCCGAGCCACAGCGGCTCCAGATGGGACCGGTGAGCCTGTACGCCCAGGCCCTGGTCCTGCCGGTCCCGCCGGAGGAGGCGGAGCGACGGCGGGACGTGCAGGCGGAGAGGATCGCAATGGACCTGGTGCGCCAGCGGGAGGAGGCAGAAGGGAGCATCGTGGAGGACGTCTCCGCCCCCCACCTGAAGGCCGGCTTCGACTACCGGATCGTGCGGGCCGACGGCTCGGTGCGGTACGTGGAGGTGAAGGGGCGCAGCGGCCGGCAGCCCATCGAAATGACGGCCAACGAGTGGGCCCAGGCGGCCAACCATCGGGACCGGTACTGGCTCTACGTGGTCTACGACTGCGACACGGCCCCCACCCTCTACCGCGTCCCCGACCCCTTCGGCCGCCTCCTGGCACGCCAGACCGGCGCAGTACGCATCGGCGCTGGGGAGATCGTCGCCGCCGCCGAGTGAGAAAGCCCCGGGCTCTCCCTTGACTTCCATCGCCATCCGGGGTACAATGTAGCCACGTATGAGACCACATCGATAGGGGGGAAGAAAATGGCTCAGGTCGGCGTGCGAGAGTTGAAGGCCCACGCCTCGGAGATCATCCGCGCGGTGCGGGACCGCCGCGCCCGTTACGTCATCACCTACCGGGGACGGCCGGTGGGTCTGCTGCTCCCGCTGGAGGAGGCGGGCGAGAGGGAGAGAGCCGTCGGGGTAGGCCCGGACGCCTGGGAGGAGTTGACCCGGCTGGGCGAGGAGATCGGCCGGGGATGGCGCTCTCCGCTGACGAGCGCCGAACTCCTGGCCGAGATGCGGCGGTAGGAGAGACCTATGGCCGGTATCTACACGGTGGACGCCAGCGTCTTCCTCAACGGGTTCAACCCCTACGAACCGGGGCACGAGGTGAGCCGTCGGTTTCTGGAGCATCTACGGGACAAGGCCCTCCCCCTCATCGAGCCGACGCTTCTCCTGCCGGAGGTGGCCGCTGCGGTGAGCCGGGGGCGGGAGGACGCCGACCTGGCCCGCCGCTTCGCCGCTGCGTTGAAGCGGTTCCCCCACCTGCTTCTCATCCCTTTGGATGAGACCTTAGCCCAGCAGGCAGTGGAATTGGCCGCCGACCATCGCCTGCGCGGAAGCGACGCCGTCTACGCTGCCGTCGCCCTCCGCTTCGGCAGCACCCTGGTCACGCTGGATCGGGAGCAGCGGGAGCGGGTCGCCGACGTGATCACCGC
>CAZOLN010000172.1:0-4370 GCA_964580565.1 uncultured Anaerolineales bacterium | reverse complement strand
CTGTACTGGCTCTGGTCCCACCTGCCGGTGGCCCTCACCTGGCCCCTGGCGGCGGGGGTGGTGGTGCTCCTGGACGGGGACGTATCCCGCCGGGCGGGCCACCGCCCACGGCGGTACGGGCGGGGGAGGGTCCAGCGGGAATCCCTCACCGCGTACCTGGGTACCCCTCTTCTGGCCCTCCTCTGGACGGCGGTGGGGCTGGCCGCCCCGCCCCCCATCCCCCTCATCGGCCTGGGGATGTGGGCCTGCCTCCTGCTGGTCCCGCTGACCATCCCCCTGGAGCGGGAGCACCTCCTCTCCCGCCTCAAGTGGATGCTGGCCGTCTACGCGGCGGCGGTGGGGGCGTTCCTCCTGCTGCTCAAGGTCCAGTTGAGCCCGGCGGCGCTGGCGGCCTGGTCGCGCCAATTGGGTAGGCCGGGGGCGGGGGAGGGGTTGGAGGCGGCGGTGGTCTCCTCGGTGGTCCCCTACGCGGCGCTGATGCTGTGGGTGGTGGGGCCGCTGATGTACTTCGGCTACGTGGCCCAGCGGTTCGCGGTCCACGCCAAGACGCGGGTGAGCCCGTGGGCGACGGCGGAGGAGCGGATCCGGCAGTTGCGGGGTCGGGGGGAGGTGGAGTGATGGCGGTGCTGACAGGACAGGGAACGCGGGCGGTCCCGCCGGACCTGGTGGTGCTGGACAACGGGATGGTCTTCGCCGAGGGGGCGGACCGGCTGGAGTACCTGTGGTTCCACGTGCAGGAGCGGGAGGACGGGGAGGAGTACGACCTGTACCGGGTGGTCTGCCTGGGGGTGCTGCGGTACCTGCCGCAGGAGGCCCGCCAGGAGCCGGGGCTGGTGGAGCGGATGCGGACGGTGCTGGCGGGGTTGTACAACCAGCGTGTTGCCCACTACGACCTGGTGGAGATCAAGGCGGGGGTGCTGGACCCGCCCTTGGGCCTCGTCCAGATGTACGGGGCAGTCGGCATCGGCTCCACGCTGGAGGAGGCGCGGCGCAACGCCTCCCTGGGGATGGCGGCGGTGCAGGCGGCGATGGCGAACTTCGAGCAGAGCCGGCTGGTCCCGCTGACGGTGCAGTTGGCGGAGTGGATGCGGCGGGCGCTGGTCGAGATGGGGTTCGCCCAGGTGGTCATCGGGCAGCCGGAGCCGAGGGTGGGCCCGAGGGGGATGGGCCGGGAGGGGCCCGGCGAGAAGGGACGGGAGGCGGAGGGACACGTCTTCACCGAGCAGCAGGCGGAGATGTTCTGCCGGGCGATGCTGGCGGCGGGGGAGGAGTTCCTGGTGCTGACGCTGGCCTCGCGGATTCCGCCGTCGGACCTGTCGCGGATGCTGGCGGGGGTGGCGGCGGAGGCGAGCGTGCCGGCGAGTATGCAGACGGGGGCGGAGGCGGCCAACGTGGGGCTCTCCCTCCCGTTCACGCTGGCGGAGAACCTGGCCCGGTCGGCGGCGGCGGCGTATGGGCGGCAGGAGGGGCAGGCGGTGGCCGACGGGGTGGCCGATTCCCACGTCACCTCCCACGTGGAGGGACAGGCGACGACGGTGGGGCGGGCGGTGACGGACGGGTGGGCGCACACGGAGGGGCACGCCACCACGACGGGGAGTTCGGTGACGACCAGCGTGGTCACCGCCGAGGGAACGGCGCACACCGAGGGCGCGGCCCACACGGTGGGCCGGGCGCACACCGTGGGGCGGGCGCACACGGTGGGGACGGCGCACAGCAGCGGCTCGTCAACGACGGTGAGCACGGCGTCGGGAAGCAACTGGAGTATGAGCCGGGGGACGGCCCGCACGGCGGGGACGGCCCACACCGTTGGGCAGGCCCACACCGAGGGGGCGGCCCACACGGAGGGCACGGCGCACACCGCAGGCGGGTCCCGAGGCACCGCAACGACGACCGGCCAAACCGTCGGTGCCAGTGGGAGCGTCCAGTACGGCGGCTCCATCGGCGGGGGGCCAATCCCCGGCAGCGTTCGGTCGGGCGTAACGATGGGAGTGGAGGCCTCCAGAAGCCGGTCGGACACGACTTCATTCGGCACTACCTGGGGCACGACCGATTCGTCCGCCGACACGACCTCCGAGGCCGACACGGTTTCCAGCGCCCAGACGCGGTCCAGTGCCCAAACCGTATCCTCTTCTGCGGGCGTGGGAGGGTTTACCTCCACCTCCGTCTCCCACGGCTCCTTCTCCTCCGTCACCCGCTCCGAAGCGACGACGACTTCGGAGGCCGACACCACCTCGGAGGCGGACACCACCTCCCAGGCCGACACCACCTCCCGGGTGGTGAGCCACGGTGTGTCTCGGGGCTCCTTCTCCTCGGTGACCCACTCGGTGGCGGACACGGTCTCCCACGCCGAGACCCGCTCCTGGGCCCGCACGACCTCGGTGGCCGACGGGGTCTCCCACGGCGTCACCCGCTCCCACGGGGTCAGCCGGTCCTCCGGCACGGCGGTCGGCCGCAGCCTCGGCGTGATGCGCGGGGCCGGGTTCGGCGCGGCGGCGGTCCCCTTCTTCGCCCTCTCCCGCTCGTACCAGTGGTGGAACGACCAGGCGGTCCAGTTGACGCAGATCCTCCGCGCCCAGGAGGAACTGCTGCGGCAGGCCACCCTGGAGGGGGCGTTCCTGACCGACATGTACATCCTCACCCGCACGGAGCGGGGCGCGGCGGCGGCGGAGGCGGCGGTGCGGCAGGCGTTCCACGGCTCCGGCCCGCTGGTGGTGACGCCGGTGCAGACGCGCCGGCTTAGCGGGGAGGAGCAGGCGTACATCCGGCTGCACGCGATGGCCTTCACCCCCTCGACGCGGGAGGAGCGGATCGGGGGTGCGCTGGAGGCGTACAAGGACTCGACGCTGCTGCTGCCGGTCCAGTTGGCGGCGTACACCGCCCCGGCGCTGTTCGAGGAGGGAATGAGCGTGACCACCCAGGAGCGGATCCCGGCCTTCGCCTTCGTGCCCGATATGCCGGGCGACGTGGTGCTGGCCCACCAGTGGTCCACGGAGCGGGCGGAGTTGACCTCGGCCCCGCTTCGGATCAACCAGGACCGGTTCTTCCACACCGTCTTCGCTGCGGACACCGGCTACGGCAAGACGGTGGCGGCGGAGCGGCTGGTGGTGGAGACGACGCGGAAGTGGCACTTCCGGACGGTGGTCCTCGACTTCGGGGCGGGGTGGCGGCGGCTCCTCAACGCCCCGCTGGGGGAGCCGGGGCGGGTGGAGGTGTGGCAGTTGTTCCCCGGCGCGTTGGTGCCGTTCCGGTGGAACCCCTGGCAGGTGGGGAGGCGGATCCAGCCGGAGCGGCAGTTGGTGGCGACGTGTGAGATCTTCAAGAACGCGGGGCGGATGGGGGAGCGGCAGTTGGGGATGATGCGGCGGGCGGCCCGGGCGCTGTACCTGGAGCACGGGGTGCTGACCTCGGACCGGGAGGTGTGGGCCGATTCGCGGTGGAACAAGGTGCGGGACGCGGACGAGGAGGAGGCGGTCAACGCAGCCCGGCGGGAGCGGGGGCTGGAGGATCGGTCCCTGGTGGGGGTCCACCTGGAGGACCTGGAGCCCTTCGAGCGGCAGGCGTTGGCGGTCCACCGGTCGAAGCGGGTGGATATGGCCGCCTGGGTGGAGCGGCTGGCGTCGTTCCGGCAGATGTACGAGAAGCGGCGGGACCAGGCCAGCCTCCAGTCGCTTGAGGGGGTCCTGCTGCGGCTGGAGGTGTTCACCCAGGGGGAGATGGCGCGGATGTACGGGTCGGGAGAGGGGACCGTCGCGGTGGAGGACCTGGGGCTGCTGGGGCCGGAGGACGACCCGTGGGGAATCTCCATCCTGGAGGGCGGGGCGGAGATGGACGAGTACGCCAAGGCGGCGATCCTGGGGCTGGTGGCCTGGCACCTCTACAACGACGCGGTGGTGCGCCGGCGGCAGAACATCGGGAGGGACCGGCCCGATCCCGTCCTCCAGATCGTCTTCGAGGAGGCGAACAAGGTGCTGACCGGGGTGGGGACGACCGGCGGGGACAACCGGGACGCGGGGAAGGCGACGACGGCGGAGTTGTTCCAGACGATGTGGCGGGACGGGCGGAAGTACCGGATCTTCCTCCACCCGGTGGTGCAGACGGTCTCGGAGTTGCCGGAGGGGATCCTGTCCAGTTGCAACAACGGGTTCTTCAGCCAGACGAAGAACCCGAAGGACCGGGACCTGATCATGGCGCACCTGGCGTTCAGCGAGAAGGGGTTTACGGACGAGGACTACAAGCGGTTCCTGAGCCGGATGCCGGCGGCAATGGCGATCTGCAAGTTGGGGTACTCGCAGGACATCGTGCACACGACGCCGTTCCTGGTGCGGCCGATCATGGTCCCGGCCCAGGAACCGACCGATGAGGAGATCCTG
>CAZOLN010000171.1:0-4525 GCA_964580565.1 uncultured Anaerolineales bacterium | reverse complement strand
GCCGGGCTTCCCCTGTCGAAGAGAGAAGGCGGGAGCCGCCGCATGACGGCTTCGCCTCCCTACAGCCGCGGCTTCCAGCCGCCGGGAAAGGGCGTCCAAACCCCTGTCCGAAGGTCGGCCCGTCGCGATGGGCGACGGAGGGGGTCGGGGCGACCTCCGCGCCCGCCCCGACGGTCACCGACGGAGCGTGGCGATCAGGCGGGCGGGGTGGAGAAGCAGGTCAAGCGCGTCACAGATCGAAGGGGCCAGCAGGTCGGCCGCCATCAACGTCTCCAGCGCCAGCCCCTCGGCCCCCAACACGGCGATCCCCAGGCCTGCCTCGTCCAGCGCTGCCGCGTCGTTGGCCCCGTTGCCGATGTAGCAGACGTTCTCCGCGCCGAGCCGCCGCACCAACTCGGCCTTCTGCTCCCGCTCCTGGCCGGGTTCGATGCGGACGGCGCGGAACCCCAGTTGGTCGTCCAGCGCCGCCTGGCGGCCGTGCGTATCGGCGGTCACCCAGTGGACGGCGACCCGCTCCCGCAGCGCTTCGATCCGCTCAGCGACGCCTTCCACCAAAACCCCGTCCACAGCGACCGTTCCATTGACGTCCAGCACCAGATGGGCCAGGCGAAAACGGCCCCGTCCCGGGATCTCGATCTCAACCATCCCCTTCGCTCCTTTCCAACCGCCGGTCCGGCAGCGCCAGCAACGCCAGGCCGACGAAGGCCGTCGCCAGATCGGCTATCTGCGAAAGGCTCATCCCAGCCCACACCGGCGAGAGGTCGCCCCGGAGGAACCCCAGGCCGAACCCCCCTACGCCGTGAAGGATCAGCCAGAGGAGGAAAGGACGCCCTCGCCGTCCGAGCATCAGCGTGACCAGGAAGGCCAGGCCGCTCCATCCCGCGCCCATCGCCTGCACGGCGACCCGAGGAGCGCGCAGCCCGTAGAGATCAGGCAGTTCCGCACCCAGACGCCACAGGAGCCCCTGGTCGGGCCGGACCTCGATCCCCCAGGCGCACCCGGCCCACAGACAGCCCAGCCAGGCGGATCCCGCCACCAGCGCAGCGGACGGTGCGAGGAGGTCGAGCAGGAGGCGGGGGTCAACCTTGCGCCGATACGCTATCAGGACCACCCCTCCCACCGCGCCGAGGAGCGCGGCGTGAGGCGAAAGCCCTCCACGCCACACCTGAAGCGCCTGGGAAAGGTGGCCCTGAAAGTAGGCCCAGTTGGCTACGACGTAGCCGATCCGCCCCCCCACCATCCCTCCCACAGTCCCCGCCAAGACGGCGTCGACCACCGTGAGCGGCGGCACCTGCCAGCGGCGGCTGCGGGCGAGCGCCACGAGCAGCGCAGCGACCAGGCCCGCGCCCACGAGGGCCCGGTACCCCGGCCAGGGGAGGTAGGCAGGAGAGCAGCACATCTCAGGGGAAGCCTCCCGCAGGCTCTCACTGCACAACCTGCGGGAGGCTTGATGAACGATCCAGTAGCCGGGGCGATTACTTGATCTCGACCGTCGCGCCCGCGGCCTCCAACTGCGACTTGGCGTCCTCCGCCATCTCCTTCGGCACGGCCTCCAGGACGGTCGCCGGGGCGCTCTCCACCAACTCCTTGGCCTCCTTCAGGCCCAAGTTGGTCAGTTTACGGACGGTCTTGATCACCTCGATCTTCTTGTCGCCGATCTCCTTGAGGACGACGTCGAACTCGGTCTTCTCCTCCTCAGGCTCGGCAGCAGCGCCGGCCATCGGCATCGCGGCCATCGCCACGGGGGCGGCCGCCGAGACGCCCAGTTTCTCCTCCAGCATCTTGACCAGTTCGGACGCCTCCAAAAGGGTCAGTTTGCTGATCTCTTCAGCCAGTTTTTCCAGATCTGCCATCGCTCTTTCTCACCTCCCTTAGGGTAAAATGATCGTGATCACGCTGCCTGTGGGGCGGACGCGCCGCCCTCCAGTTTGTCTACGTACGCCTGGAGCAGGTTGAGCACCTGCCGGATGCCGTTGGCGACCACGCCGGCCACCTGTGAGGCGGGGGCGTTGATCGTGCCGAGCACCTGGGCCAGGAGCATCTCCCGCGAAGGCAGGTTGGCCAGGTCCTTGATCTGCTCGCTCGAGAGGAGGGACCCCTCCAGCAGCCCACCCTTGATGACGAGGGCCGGCACGTCCTTGGCAAAGTCCACCATCGCCTTGGCCGTCGCTGGCATCTCGTCGGTGCAAAAAGCGACCAGCGTCGGCCCCTGCAGCCACTCGTCAGGCAACGAGAGGCCCATCTCCGCCAGGGCGAGCTTCAGCAGCCGGTTCTTGACCACCTGGAGGGCGCCACCGCTCTCCCGGGCGGCCCGCCGGAGCTGCTCCATCTCCGCGACGCGCAACCCCCGATAATCGGCGAGGATGACCCCTTGGCTCTGGCTCAACCGCTCGACGTACTGCTGGACCAGTTCTTTTTTCCGTTCCCTTGAGATAGCCAAGCCGCATCACCTCCTTAGCGATTGGAATAAACGAAACTCCCTGCGCCTTACCGACGCAGGGAGCAAGCCTCTTCACCGCTACAACGAGACCCTCTTCCCCGCCTCGGCAGGCCGTTTTAAGCACCCGACGGCGCACCTGCTGTCTTCGGCAGGACCTCGGTATTTGTTTGTCCTCACTACAGAGGCACAGCGGAGAAATCCTCCGTGTTCTCCGTGCCTCTGTGGTGCTCTAGACCTAAAGGCTCGTCTCCATCGCCTGGGCGGCGACGGGGTCGATCTTGATGCCCGGCCCCATCGAGGCCGCCACCGTGATCTTGCGGATGTAGGTCCCCTTCGCAGCGGGCGGACGGGCCTTCTTCACCGCCTCCATCACCGCCGCCATGTTGTCCAGCAGTTTCTCCACCGGGAAACTGACCCGCCCGATGGGGATGTGGAGGTTGGCGGTCTTATCCACCCGGAACTCCACCCGGCCCGCCTTCGCCTCCTGAATCACCCGAGGCAGGTCCTCCGGCTGGACGACGGTGCCGGACTTGGGGTTGGGCATAAGCCCCCGGGGCCCCAGGATACGGCCCAGCCGCCCCACCTTGCTCATCATCTCTGGCACAGCGATAGCGACGTCGAAGTCGGTCCACCCCTCCTGGATCTTCTTGATCCCCTCATCGTCGGAGATCACGTAGTCCGCACCCGCCTCCTCGGCGATCTTGGCGGCCTCACCGGCGGCGAAGACCAGCACCCGGACCTCCTTGCCCAGCCCGTGGGGGAGGCGGACCGTCCCCCGGACCTGCTGATCGGCGTGGCGGGGGTCCACCCCCAGCCGGATGTGGAGGTCCACCGACGCATCGAAGTTGGCGTAGGCGGTCTCCTTCGCCAGTTTGAGCGCCTCCTCTGGCGAGTACAGCCGCATCCGATCGACTTTCTGCAGCGCTTCTCGGTACTTCTTCCCTCGTTTCGGCATCGTTCCTCCCTGTGGTTCCGGCGGGCTGTGCCCTCCCACCAGGATGTTAATCGACGATCTCGATCCCCATGCTCCGCGCCGTCCCCTCGATCTGGCGCATCGCGCCCTCCAGGTCCACGGCGTTGAGGTCCTTCATCTTAATCTGAGCGATCTCCCGGATCTGCTCCCGGGTCACCCGACCGACGATCTGCCGGTTCGGCTCACCGGAGCCTCGCTCAACCCCCGCGGCCTTCCGCAACAGGTCGGGGGTGGGAGGGGTCTTGAGGACGAACTTAAAAGACCCGTCGTGGTAAATGGTCACCTCGGCGGGGATGATGTTCCCGACCATCGAGGCCGTGCGGGCGTTGTACTCCTTGCAGAACTGCATCAGGTTGATGCCGTGCTGGGCCAACGCTGGACCCACCGGAGGGGCCGGATTGGCCTTGCCCGCCTCGATCTGCAACTTGACCACCGCTTTGACCTTCTTCATCTGCCTCTTGCCTCTTGCTTCCTTAAATCTTCTCCACCTGCAGGAAATCCAACTCCACCGGCGTATCGCGGCCAAAGAAGGAGACCAGAACCCGGACCTTGGCCCGTTCCATATCGATCTCGTCCACCACGCCGATGAACTCGTTGAACGGACCGTCGATGATGCGTACCTTCTCCCCACGCCGGAAAGCGACGCGGATGCGGGGCGCCTCCGCCTCCATCCGCTTCATAATCGCCTGCACTTCCTCCGGCCGCAGCGGGGTAGGCCGATTGCCCATCCCCACGAAGCCGGTGACGCCGGGCGTGTTGCGGACGACGTACCAGGAATCGTCGTCCATGATCATCTGCACCAGGATATAGCCGGGGAAGACCCGCCGTTCGACGGTGCGCCGCTTGCCGTCCTTGACCTCGATCTCTTCCTCGGTAGGGATCACCACCTGGAAGATCTTGTCCTGCATCTGCATCGTCTCGATGCGTTGCTCGAGGTTGTGCTTGACCTTGTGCTCGTAGCCGGAGTAGCAATGGATGACGTACCAGGCCCGGTCGTCCGTCGGCTCAGGGGGCACCTCCTCCTCTTCGGCCTCGGCCTCCCCCTCTACCACGGCCTCCGCCGACGGCGCACCGGCCGCCTCGTCCGACGAAGGGGCCTCCGCCGAAGGCGC
>CAZOLN010000170.1:0-4724 GCA_964580565.1 uncultured Anaerolineales bacterium | reverse complement strand
GGTCAGGCGAAACCGCTTGAAGTCGCCCGGAATTATGGTATAGTAACATTGCTCGGGGGGGAAGACGACAAACCTGCCCGAGCCGAGGAGTGATCATGAAGCGTTCCCTGTGGGTCCTGGGGTTAGCGATGTTGGCCGGGTGTGGGCTGCTGGCTCTCTTCACCGTCCTCCTCCCCGACCGACCGGCCCCCTCGCTGGCTGCTCCTCTTCCCCGCGCCGACGCTTTCAATCCTCTCTCCCTCCGGTCGCTCCTGATAACCTGCACCCTGGCGACGACCACCACCGATGCGTTGCCCAACATCAACTCCTTCGAGGATGCGGCGATCCTGGCGGACTACGACGATCTGGCCCTTGTGACGGGGGACAAAGGGGAGGAACGCAACCCGGAGGAGGATTACTTCCGGCTGGACAACGCGGTGCCGAACTGGACCTACCACGTGGAGGCTGTGCCGGACGGCGTGGGGAACTACAACCTGGGCATCGTGGTCTACGACGCCGGTTATCAGGCGATCCTCACCGACGCCAACACGCTGGACGGGAACGAGGCCGGCGTTGCCTTGGTCGCTACCTCTTCCGGCCCCTACTTCTTCAAGGTATACCAGATCAGCAACTACTGTAGCGGGGGCACCTACCACCTGACGGCCTACGCCAGCCCTCCCACTCCTACCCCGACCTCCACCCCGGGTCCCACTCCCACTCCGACCCCCCCGGGCCCTACCCCCATCCCCGGTGCCGACCGCTTCGAGCCCAACTACGACTTCGACCATGCAGCCACCATTGGGGTGAACATCACCTACGAGAACCTGAACTTCGTCCCCTGGGGAGGGGCCGGGGAGGACAACGACTTTTACAAGATCTGGGTCAAGCCGGGCCTCCTCTACACCTGTGAGACGCTGGATCTGGCCCCCGGGGTGGATACGAATATGATCGTCTACGATGCCAACCGCAATCCCATCGGGGGGAACGACGACGTGGAGTTGGGAGACTACCGGAGCCGCTTCTCCTACTTCTCCAACTACGAGGGATACCTGTATATTCTCGTAGGCCACGGCGGACGGTTGCCGCTCGCCGAGGTCGAGAACAGCAGTTACAGCCTCCGGTGTTCGATGACGGTGCCCGGGCAGGCCACCGCCACGCCCACCCCTCGCCCGACGCGCACCCCGCGCCCACCTCGGACCCCCACACCTCCCACCTCCCCCCTCGCCACAGCGACCCCGCCACCGGAGGCCGCCCTGGAAGTCCGCCTGCTGAGCACTCCTACGCCGCCGCCTCCTGCGGGCACCCCCGTCCCCCACTTCGTCCCGGTGGACGTGTGGGTCTACTACGACGCCGATGACGACCACGGGCCTGACCCCGGTGAGGGGGTCTCTGGTATCCCCGTCCTCGCCTACGACACGACCACTGGCTCTGAGGTCGCCCGGTGCTTCACCGAGAGGTCGGGCCACTGTCAGTTCACCGTCGCTGTGCAGGGGCAGGTCCGTGTCAGCATCCCCTACCTGGGCGTCGACCACGTGATTGGAGAGGAGGGCGCGACCCTCTACGTTCGGATCCCGCCCAGCCCGCTTCCTTGACCCTTCCGTCTACAGGGTTCAGTCTATCGCCAGGAGTGCGTTGATGACCGAACAACCCGCTTCGTCGTCGGAGCCCGTCCCGGGTGGGCACCCTCCCACCCCTCAGCCCCGCCTGCCTCGGCCCCTCGTTATCGCCGGAGGCGTTCTCGGAGGGCTCGTTCTCCTCATCGTGGGCTTCTTTGTCGTTCGCTCTCTCGTTGCGCCCTCCGAGGGGCCGGGGCCGGAGGAGACCCCCTTGGGGACGCCGATCGTCTCGCCGCTCCCCACCGTCATGGTCTCCCCGCTGGTCGTGGAGGTGGGGGAGAGCCAGGTCCCCCTGGCTGTGCCGACCCTGCTGGAGGTCGGAGGGGGGTCGTTCTCCGTTCAACCCTCCGTTCCCCAGGCCGACGATCCGTGGGCGATCGGCGTCGACCGGCCGGACACGGCCGTATGGCTCTACGGCACGGTCGTCAACTACGTCCTGGGCCTCCAGCCCACCGATGAGAATCGGGAGATGATGGAGGGCATCCAGAAGGGGGACCGCATCACCCTGCGCCTCTCCGGTGGTACGACGCTCACCTTCCTCGCTCTGCTTCCCCGCGAGGTGCCGGCCGGTTCGGAGGATCTGTTCGATCAGACCCAGCCGAGGCTGACCCTGATCCTGCTCGATCCCACGACCTGGACGGTGGTCAGGGCCGATTTCGAGGCGGCGGTGGAGCCGACCCCCGCCGCAGGTGAGGCGGCCGTCGGCGTAGGACAGCCGGTCCAGGTGGGCGATGTCCGGGTCGTGGTGCTCGAAGGACACGCCGAGCGAGGCGGTGCGGGACTGGCTCCGGGGACCATGCTCTACTTCGTCGAGATCTCGGTCCGCAACACCGGCAGCGTCTCCCTGCTCCCCGACGCCTTTCTGATGATGCTGGAGGACGGGGTGGGGAACCGGTACGGGCCCTCCCCAGACGCCGCCAGCGCGGGGGACTATGGACCACTGCCGGACGCCATCGGTCCCGGGCAGGAGGCGAAGGGCTCGGTGGCCTACATCGTCCCCGAGAGCCTCGCCGGTCCCACGTTGACCTGGATCTTCTCCCCCGCGCCGACGTCGGAACTGCGGGCCCGTTTCTCCATCCCTTACACCCCTCCCACGAGCCCGGCCCCGTTGCCAGAGGTGGAAGTTCTGGACGCGTTCCTGGGGGAGGGCGGATCGACCCTCCACGTCGTAGCGGAGATCTACAACCCTGGCGCGGATCTCCTCACCGTCACCGCCGACGACGTCTCCCTCAGTTCCAGCGCCGGTCCGGGAGAGTTGGAGATGGCAGCACCTCCCTTCCCCTGGACCATCCCCGGCGGCGAGAGCCGCGAGGTCGAACTCCAGTTCGCCCGTCCGGGGGCCTCGACCGCCATTGTGACGATCCTGGGGTATACTTTCGAGATCTCGGGGATGCCGTAAGATGGACGCCGATACCTACCGCGCGCGGTTGCGCCAACGTCTTCTCTCGTTGCCCAAGGAGCAACTGGTCGATATGCTGGAGGACGCGGCCAAGAACTGGCTCGCGCACGACGGCCTCTGGTTCCTGAACGTCGAAAAGCGGTTGGGGATGGAGACTGCCATCGAGGTGGACGCTGCGGCCTGGGAGCAGTTCACCGTCATCGAGGCCCGGCGTATCATGAAGCGGCACTCCATCCAGCCGGGGGGCGGTCTGGACGCGCTGGAGAAGGCGCTGGGGCTGCGGCTCTACGCCTTCCTCAACGTCCAGGAGTGCGTGCGGGTAGATGAGCGGACCTTGATCTTCCGGATGAACGAGTGCCGGGTCCAGGCGGCCCGGAAGCGGAAGGGGTTGCCCGACTTTCCCTGCAAGCCGGTGGGGCTGGTGGAGTATTCCAACTTCGCCCGCGCCGTCGACCCCCGTATCCGCACCCGATGCCTGGCCTGCCCACCCGACCCCCATCCCGATGAGTACTGGTGCGCATGGGAGTTCACGCTAGAGGAGTAATCCCTGCGGCCCTGCGACTCTGCGACCTTGCGACTCTGCAACCCTGCGACCTGGATCCCTGCTCCCTTGCGCCCTTGTGACCCTGGCAATGCGCCCACTGGAACAACACCTCATCCGCTGTGACCCGATCCGCCTCTCGGTCATCGCCGAGCGGTGGGGCGTGGAACTGCCCCGGGGTTCCCGCCGGGAGAGGGCGGCCGCCCTCGCCAGGAGGATGACCGCCCCGGAGCAGATCGGCGCGGTCTGGGAGCGGCTGGGGGAGGCGGAGCACCGTGCCCTGGGCGATCTCCTTGCCGAAGGCGGTAGGCTCCCCTGGCAGACCTTTATCCGCTTTTGGGGAGAGGTGCGTACGATGGGGCCAGCCCGCCTGGAGAGGGAGCGCCCCTGGGAGGATCCGATCTCTCCGGCGGAGGCCCTCTGGTATTGGGGATTGGTCTTCCAGGATCTCGAAGAGGGGCCTGCCGGGCTGGTGGAGGTCGCCGTGGTGCCGGAGGAACTGCGTCCGTACTTGCCCGCTCCTCCGCTCCCCGTCGTCCAACCCACCCCATGCCCGCCTCCTCCCATCGTCCACCCCGCCGACGACGGCCTGCTGGACGATGCCTGTACGCTGTTAGCCTATCTGCAGAACTGCCGACTGCGCCCCGGGCCGGAGGGGGAGTGGCCGGCGCGCGACGAGGCCCGGCTCCTCCGCCGGTTCCGCGACAGCCGGCCCGACCGGTTCGGTTTCCTGCGTCACCTGGCCCACCGGCTGGGCTGGCTGCGGACCGACGAGGCGGGCCACCTCCGCCCCGATCCGGAGACGGTGATCGGCTGGCTGCGGGCTTCCCCCTGGGAGCAGCGCAGATCGATGGCACAGGCCTGGCGGGAGGACCCCACCTGGAACGACCTCTGGCACGTTCCCACCCTCCGCCCCGACGACACCGGCTCTTGGCGCAACAACCCCCTCCTGGCCCGCGAGGCCGTCCTCCGCCACCTCGGTGCCTGCAGGCCCGACACGTGGTACGCGCTGGGGGCGTTCATCGCCGCGGTGAAGGAGATCGATCCCGACTTCCAGCGGCCCGACGGGGACTACTCCACCTGGTACATCCGGGATGCGACCACGGGTCAATACCTGAGCGGCTTTGAGTCGTGGGACGCGGTGGAGGGTGCGCTGATTCGCTACCTGATCACCGGCCCGCTGTCCTGG
>CAZOLN010000169.1:0-4753 GCA_964580565.1 uncultured Anaerolineales bacterium | reverse complement strand
TGTCAGGTGGCTGGGTCTGTTGACAACCTCGAGCCACCTTCTATAATAATCATAGGTGGCAGAACTACACACCGACTACCATAACGATGCGGAGAAGATACGTCGCCCCGTTCTACGGTCAAGCGCACCCTGTCCTCCCCACCAGGTCGTCCGTGACCCGCGTTTGACAAGCCGCCAATCCGTCGTTAGGAGTTGACCAACAGCGCGCTCACTCCAGGTCCCCGGGTGGAGGGGCCTGGGGGATGGGCATGCAGGAGAGCAACGGGAATGGGACAGCATCTTCGCCATCTTGTTGTGGGCCTGCTGGCCGGGCTTGTGGTGTGGCTCTTTGTCGGACCTACCCTTTCCGCCGACGACCCCATACGCGTCGGGATCTACCAGAACGAACCGCTGGTCTTCGTGGACGAGGATGGACATCCCTCCGGCTTCTACGTCGATCTTCTGGATGCCATAGCCGCTGAGGAGGGATGGGATCTGGAGTACGTCGAATGCCTCTTCCCCGACTGCCTGGCCCTTATGGAGCAGGGCGACCTCGATCTGATGACGGCCATCGCCTACTCGGCGGAGCGGGAGCAGCGGTTCGACTTCAATCGGGAGACCGTGCTGGTCAACTGGGCCCAGGTGTACACCCGCAAGGGCGGCCCCCAGTCCATCATCGACCTGGACGGTCGGACGATCGCTGTGGTCTGGGAGGACATCTACTACGCCCAGTTCCAGACGCTGATCGAGGACTTCGACGTCTCCTGCCAGTTCATCGAGGTGGACGACTACGGGTCGGTGCTGGAGCGGGTGGAGGCCGGGGAAGCGGACGCCGGCCTGGTCGCCCGACTGTACGGCCTGCGCCACGAGGGGGAGTACGCGGTCGTGCGCAGCCCGATCCTCTGCTGCCCCTCAGAACTGCGTTTCGCCGCGCCGGAGGGGGAGGGGCAGGCCCTGCTGGAGACCATCGACCATCACGTGGCCGCCTGGAAGGGGGATCCGGGTTCGATCTACTACCAGGCGTTGGACCGCTGGTTCGAAGGGGCGGTGGCGAGGCCGACGTTGCTGGAGCGGATGCCCGAGTGGCTCCGATGGGCCGTCGTGGCGGTGGCGGCTGCGGCCGTCCTGGGTATTGGGGGAAGCCTGCTCCTGCGGGCCCAGGTGCGAGCGCGGACGCGGGAGGCGCAGGAGGCGGAGGCCCGTTACCGGGGCCTCTTCGAGCGGGTTCCCATCGGCCTCTACAGCGCGACCCCCGACGGGAAGATCGTCGAAGCCAACCCGGCGCTGGCGGAGTTGCTGGGCTATCCCGACAGGGAGTCGGTGTTAGGCCGCAACATCCGGGATCTGTACATCGGCCAGCCGGAACCGGAGGGGGAGAAGCAAGAGTACGAGATCCAGTTGCGCCGGGTGGACGGGACGCCGATCTGGGTGCGGGGCTACAGCCGGGCCGTCCGCGACGAGCAGGGCCGGGTGATCCGGTACGAGGGGGCGCTGGAGGACATCAGCGAGCGCAAGGCGGCGGAGGAGGCCGCGTTGAACCAGGCCCGACGGCTGGAGGCGTTGCACCAGATCGGCCTGGAACTGGCGGCCGAATTGGACCTGGAGAGCCTCTTGCGTTCCATCATCGAGCGGGCGGTGGAGTTGGTCGGGGGCAAGAGCGGAAACCTGTACCTGGTTCGTCCGGACCGGGGGGTTCTGGAACTGACCGTCGCGGTGGGATCCACGCCCGAGCCCCCCCAGATGACCCTTCGCCGCGGGGAGGGGCTTTCGGGCAAGGTGTGGGAGAGGGAGCAGCCGCTGGTGGTGGAGGACTACCGTCGGTGGGAAGGGCGGGCCCCCGCCTACGAGGGTTATCCCTGCGCGGCGGTCGTCGGTGCGCCGATCCGATGGGGGGAGGAGTTCCTGGGGGTCATCGACGTGGCCTCCGACAAGCCGGGGATCTTCTCGGCCGCCGACGCGGAGCTGCTCGGCCTGTTCGCGTTGCAGGCGGCCATCGCCATCCGCAACGCCCGACAGGTTGCCGCTTTGAGGGAAGAGCAGGAACGACTGGCGCTTTTCCACCGCCTAGGAGCGCGCCTCACCGCCAATCTGGATGTCCACGCGGTGGCCCAGCAGGCACTGGACGATGTCTGCGCAGTGGTCGGTGCCCTGCGGGGGATCGTCTTTGTGTGGGATCCAGACGTGGAGTGCCTGCTGCCGGTGGCCGTCTCGGGATACGATGCGGAGTCGGTGGCTTCGTTGGCGAAGCGGCTGCGGTTGCCGTTGGACGAGGGGAGTCTGGTGGGCTGGGTGGGGGCCAACCGCCAGGCTGCGGTCGTCCCGGATGTGACGGCCGACGAGAGGTGGATGCCGGACCCGGACTTGGATGAGTGGGTCCGGTCGGCCTTGAGCGTTCCCCTCATCAGTCGGGAGGAACTGGTGGGGGTGATGTCGATATACAGCGAGCAGAAGGGCTTCTTCAGCGAGGGCCACCGCTTGCTCGCCGAATCGGCGGCGGCGGCGGTGGCGGTGGCCATCGCCAATGCCCGGCTGTATGAACGGGAACGGGAACAGCGGCGGCTGGCCGAGGCGCTGGCCGAGGCGGCGGCGGTCGTCAGCAGCACGCTCGACCTGGACCAGGTGCTGGACCGCATCCTGGAGCAGGTGAGCCGGGTCGTGCCCAACGACGCGACCAACTTCATGCTCCTCGATGGGGATAAGGTCCGCATCGCCCGCTGGCGGGGCTACGAGAGGTTCGGTGCAGCGGCCGACTTCGTCTCCAACGTCGTCTTCCGCCTGTCCGAGGTACCGAACCTGCGGGCGATGAAGGCGACCGGAGAGCCGATCGTCATTCCAGACACGACCACCTACCCCGGCTGGGTGCCGGTGCCCGAGATGGCGTGGCTCCGCTCGTACGCCGGGGTCCCGGTCATCGTGCGCGGCGAGGTGATCGGCTTCCTGAACGTGGACAGCGCCACGCCCGGCTTCTTCAGCGAGGCCCATCTCGACCCTCTGAGGACGTTCGCCAACTACGCGGCCTCGGCCATCCACAACGCGCGCCTGTACGAGGAGGCGCGGCAACGGGCGTTGGAGCAAGAAACCCTCCGGAAGGCTGCCCTGACCATCAGCACGGTGCGCGACCCCGAGGAGGCGGTGGAACGGATCCTGGCCGAACTGGAGCGGGTGGTCCCTTACGACAGTGCCTCCGTCCAGTGGCTGGAGGACAACTACCTGCGCATCATCGGCGGGCGGGGCTTCCCCAACCTCGAGGAACTGCTGGGGATCACGTTCGACATCACCAGCAGCGATAACCCCAACCGTCTGGTGATCGAAAGACGGGCGCCGGTGATCGAGGAGGACGTTTCCACGAAGTATGCTGGATTCCGCTGCGAACCCCATGCCCAGGCGGGGATCCGGTCCTGGCTGGGTGTGCCGATGATGATCGGGGATCGGCTGATCGGGATGATCGCCCTGGATAAGCGGGAACCGGGTTTCTACACCGAGGCCCATGCCCAACTGGCGGAGGCTTTCGCCGCCCAGGCCGCCGTGGCTTTGGAGAACGCCCGGCTGCACGCCGAACTGCAAGCCTATGCGAAGGAACTGGAGCAGCGGGTGGCGAAACGGACCACCCAGTTGCGTCGGGCACAGGAGCGGATCCAGGCCATCCTCGACGCCGCGGGAGAGGGGATCTTCGTGACGGACACCGATGGGCGGATCGAGTATGTGAACCCGGCGGCCGAGCGGATGGTCGGGTATCGGCTGGAGGAGATACGGGGTCAGCACCCGAAGCTGTTTCTGGCCGATGATGAGCAGAGAGAGCAGATGCGTCAGGTGGGCGAGAGGTTGCGCAGAGGGGAGACGTGGCGCGGGGAGACCAAGATGCGGCGGAAAAATGGGACCGCGTTCGACGCAGCCCTGGTCATCGCCCCGATTCCCGACGAGAGGGGCCAGCCGTCCGGCTACGTCACCGTCATCGAGGACGTCACCCCGTTCCGGGAGTTGGACCGCACGAAGACGCGGTTCATCCACAACATCTCCCACGAGTTCCGCACCCCCCTCGCCACAGCGAAACTGTACGCCGAGTTGATCCGCCGTCAACCTGCCCAGCAGGGGGAGCATCTGACCGCCCTGGAGGAGGAACTGGACCACCTGGTCACCCTGGTCGAAGGCATCCTGGAGATCGCCCGGTTGGACGCGGGCCGGATGGCCCTGGATCTCCGGGTCATTTCGTTGAACAACCTGGTCGCTCCGACGGTGGAGCGTCACCAGGCGCTGGCGAAGGAAAAGGGGTTGCGGATCGAGTACCGCCCGGCCGATCCGAGCCCCGTGGTGGAGGCCGATCCTGCGCTGATCAGAAGGGTGCTGGACAACCTGTTGAGCAACGCGATCCGGTATACCCTTCCCGGCGGGCGGATCACGGTCGCCACCGGCACGGCTCGGGCGGAAGACCGCGCCTGGGCCACGGTCACGGTGTCCGACACCGGCATCGGCATCCCGGAGAACGAACTCCCGCACGTCTTCGACCGCTTCTTCCGGGGTGAGGAGCCGCGCCGGATGCAGATCTCCGGCACTGGTCTGGGGCTCTCCATTGTCCAGGAACTGGTGGAGCGACACGGCGGGTTCGTCACCGTCGACAGTCGGGTCGGAGAGGGCTCCACCTTCACCGTGTGGCTTCCGATGGCGGAACCCGAAGGCGCAGCCAGTACCTTATCCAAATCCAAGTGAACTGGGGCCTGGTGTTCCTGGTCGCAGGCGGGGCTTTCACCACGGTACTGCAGCTGCTCACCCTTGGTGC
>CAZOLN010000168.1:2550-4865 GCA_964580565.1 uncultured Anaerolineales bacterium | reverse complement strand
GCCTGCGGTGTGCCCTCCGATCGACGGCTGCGGGCCGATAGTATTGTACTCGAGGTGGGCAATGTGGCAAGCGGGCCGTTGTCCCAAAGATAGACAATCCCTCGAAATCGCGTATAATACCTGCGACACCGTCACAGGGGTTGGGGATATGCCACGTTTCCAGCGACCGACTGGTACGCAAGACATCCTGCCCGAGGAACAACCGTATTGGGACCGGGTGCGCACGTTCGCCGTGGAACTGGCGGAGCGGGCCGGGTTTGAACGGATCGATGTGCCGATCTTCGAGGCCACCGACCTCTTCGCCCGAGGTATCGGCACCGCCACCGACGTCGTTGAGAAGGAGATGTACACCTTCGAGGACAAGGGAGGGAACTCCCTCACCCTCCGCCCCGAGTTCACCGCCGGCGTCGTCCGCGCCTACATCGAGCACGGGATGCACGTCCGTCCCCAACCGGTCAAACTCTACTCCATAGGCCCCGTCTTCCGGTACGACCGCCCCCAGGCAGGGCGATACCGCCAGTTCCACCAGTTCAACTTGGAGATCCTGGGCACTCAGGACCCGGCGGCCGACCTGGAGATCATGCTCCTGATCTGGGACCTGTACGCCGGGTTGGGGTTTCGCGACCTCTCCTTCCAGGTGAACTCCACAGGATGTCCGCGCTGTCGCCCCGGCTACGTGGAGGTGCTGAAGGACTACTACCAGCAGCACATCGCGGAGATCTGCGACGACTGCCGCCGCCGTCTGCAGACCAACCCGCTGCGGGTGCTGGACTGCAAGGCGGAGCAGTGCCAGCCGATCATCGCCGCCGCCCCGGCCATCGGCGAGCACCTGTGCGACGAGTGCGCCGATCACTTCGCCACGCTGCGGGAGTACCTGGACCTCTTGGGCAAGCCCTACACCCTCAACCACCGGCTGGTCCGGGGGCTGGACTATTACACCAAGACGGTCTTCGAGGTATGGGCAGCCGGGATCGGCGCCCAGGCGGCCGTCTGCGGCGGGGGCCGGTACGACGGGCTGGCGGAGATCCTGGGCGGCCCACCCACCCCGGGCGTGGGGGTCGCAGCGGGGATCGAGCGGATCATCATGGCGATGAAAGCCCAGGGAGTCGAGGTCCCCACCCCGCCTGGCCCCCTCGTCTTCGTCGCCCATCTGGGCCCGCAGGCCCGCAAGGAGGCGGTCCGCCTGACGGACGAACTCCGTCGGGCCGGGTTGAGCGTCTGGCTGGCCTTCGGGGAGCGGGGCCTGAAGAGCCAGATGCGGGAGGCGAACAAGCGGCGGGCCCGATATGCGGTCATCCTGGGCGACGACGAACTCGCCCGCGGCGTGGCCACCGTCCGCGACATGGAAGCCGGGGAGCAGGTCGAGGTCCCGCTGGAGGAGTTGGCGACGTGGCTCCAGGGACAGGGCGGCCCATAAGGACCGTCGGCATCTTCCGCCACCCCCGCGTCCCTCGTGCAGCCCCTCTGGCGCGGGAGATCGCCGCGGCCCTGCGCCGGGACGGGACAGAGGTCTGGGAGACGGACCGGCTGGATGGGGAGGAGACAGCACAGCGGGTGGCCCGGACCGATCTGCTGATCACTCTGGGCGGCGATGGTTCCATCCTCCGGGCAGCCCGCGCCGCCGCCGGGCACGATACCCTCATCCTGGGGGTCAACCTGGGGCGGATGGGCTTCCTCACCGAGGCGGAGCCGGACGGCTGGCAGGCGGTCCTTCCCCGCGTCCTGGCGGGCGACTACTGGGTGGAGGAGCGGATGATGCTGCGGGCGCGGGTGCAGGTACAGGCGCAGGTAAGGCCGCAGGTAAGGGCGCAATTAATTGCGCCCTTACCTGCGGATGCCCTCAACGATGTGGTGGTCGGTCAGGGGACGCTGGGCCGGGTGGTGCGGCTGGAGGTCCGGATCGACGGCGACCTCCTCACCACCTACGTCGCCGACGCCCTCATCGTCGCCACCCCCACCGGCAGCACCGCCTACGCCCTGGCCGCCGGGGGGCCGATCATGCCCCCCCAGCAGCGGAACATCCTCCTGGTCCCGGTCGCTCCCCACCTGAGCCTGGACCGAGCGGTGGTGCTGGCGGAGGGAGCCTGCGTGGAGGTGACGGTGCGCGGTCACTCCCCTGCCGCCCTCACACTGGACGGGGAGAGAGTGGCAGGTCTGACCCCGGGCGAGACGGTGCGGATCGAGGCCAGTCCCCACGTCGCCCGCTTCGCCCGCGTGCGGGAGCGGGATTATTTCTACCGGACGTTGATGGCGAGGCTGGTGCCGAGGGAGGGGGAGGGATGAGGGCCACGAAACCGACAATCTAGGAGGTCATA
>CAZOLN010000168.1:0-2450 GCA_964580565.1 uncultured Anaerolineales bacterium | reverse complement strand
GGGATCGCCCAACAAGGAGCGCGCTCACGCAACACGCAACACGTAACAGGCACCATGACCGAACCACTCTACTGCATCAACCATCCAACCGTGGAGACCTACCTCCGCTGCGCCCGCTGCGAGGCACCGATCTGCGAGAAATGCGCGATCCAGACGGAGGTGGGGTACATCTGCCCGGCCTGCCTCAACCGGCAGCAGCGGGTCTTCTACGCCGACTTCCGGCCCATCTACTACCTGATCGCCGCCGTCGTCGCGCTGCCGCTGGGGCTCCTGGCCGGCTGGATCCTTCCGGCCACGGGCTGGTTCACCATCTTCCTGGGCCCCCTGGCCGGCACAGGGATCGCCGAGGCGGCCCGCTGGGCCATCCGCCGACGACGTGGCCGGTACACCTGGCTGGTCGTCGCTGGAGCCATCCTCGTCGGCGGCCTGCCCCGACTGCTGCTCGGCCTGATCCCGCTCGTCGCCAGCCTCGCCGACCCGTCGCTGCTGACGGTGGGCATATGGCCGCTGATCTGGACCGGCGTCTATCTGTTCACCGCCGTCGGCACCGCTGCGGCGCGGCTGCGGACCTGAGGACGTCTGACGCATGACGCCTGACGTATGACGCCTGACGCGTGACGGATGACGCCTGACGCATCCGTACCAAGTCACCCGTCATTCGTCATCCGTCATCCGTCACTCGTCATTCGTAACACATCGGTCGTAAGGGGACTATGCTGAAGGAACTCCACATCCGCGACTTCGCCATCATAGACGAACTGCATCTGACCTTCCCCCCCGGCTTCATCGTCCTCACGGGGGAGACCGGGGCGGGGAAGTCGATCATCATCGACGCCGTCGAACTGGTCCTGGGCGGCCGGGCGGACACGACCGTCGTCCGGGCCGGGGCGAGGCGTGCGTTGGTGGAGGCGACCTTTCAACTGGACCCCGCCCGCCGGGCCACGCTTCAGCCGCTGTTGGAGCGGGAAGGGCTGGAGGGGGATGAGCCGGACCTCCTGACCCTCTCCCGGGAGGTCCGCGTCGAGGGCCGCTCCATCTGCCGGGTCAACGGCCGGGCGGTGACGCTGGCCCTCCTGCGGGAGGTAGCCCAGGGGCTGGTGGACATCCACGGCCAGAGCGAGCACCTCTCCCTCCTGCAGGTGCGCGAGCACCTCAACCTGTTGGACCGGTACGGGAACCTCTGGGACCTGCGCCGTCGGGTGGCCGACCTGGCCTCCCAGGTGCAACGGATACGGAGGGAGCGAGCCGACCTGGAGCGGAGCGAGCGGGAGCGGGCCCAGCGGATCGACCTCCTGCAGTACCAGATCGCCGAGATCGAGGCGGCAGCGCTCACGCCCGGCGAGGAGGAGGCACTGACCGAGGAGCGGACCCGGCTGGCCAACGCCGAGCAACTGGCGGAACTCCTGACCGAGGCACTGCGGGCGATGGATGAGGGAAGCGAGGAGAGCCCCGCAGCGATGGACCTCCTGGGGGCGGCGGTACGCGCGCTGGAGGGGCTGGCCCGGATCGATGCAACCCTGGAACCCCGGCTGCGCGAGGCGGAGGACCTGATGTACCGGCTGCAGGACCTGGCCGAAGCGCTGCGGGGCTACAAGGACCGGGTCGAGTACAACCCCCGACGACTGGAAGAAGTGGAGGAGCGGCTGGACCTGATCCGCCGTCTGGAGCGGAAGTACGGCCCCACCATCCCCGACGTGCTGGAGTACGCCCGCCGGGCAGCGGAGGAACTGGAGACGCTGACCCACAGCGAAGAGCGGATCGAGGAACTGCAGGCGGAGGAGGAGCGGCTGCTGGCCGAACTGGGCCAGGTCGCCGGGGAACTCTCCCGCCGCCGCCGCGAGGCCGCCCAGCGGCTCGCCCAGGAGGTCGAACGGGAACTGCAGGACCTGCGGATGGAGGGAGCGCGGTTCGGGGTGGAGTTCCAGTGGCGGGAAGATGCTCACGGGGTCCCCCTGCCCGCGGCAGGTTCAGGTTTGAGGTTTCAGGTTTCAGGTTCGGGTATAGAGCAACTTGAACCCCCCAACCTGGAACCTGAAACCTCGGCGAGGGTGGCCTTCGACACGTCGGGCGTGGACCGGGTCGAGTTCCTGGTCTCCCCCAACCCCGGCGAGCCGCTGAAACCCCTGGCGAAGATCGCCTCCGGCGGGGAGACCTCCCGGCTGATGCTGGCCCTCAAGGCGGTCCTCTCCCGCGCCGACGAGACCCCCACCCTCATCTTCGACGAGATCGACCAGGGGATCGGCGGGCGGGTCGGCGCGACGGTAGGGGAGAAACTATGGCGGCTGACCCTCGCCGAGGAAGGAGCCGGGTCCCACCAGGTCCTCTGCGTCACCCACCTCCCCCAGCTGGCCGGGTTCGGCGACCTGCATCTTAAGGTAGAGAAACAAATGGTGGAGGGTCGGACCGTCACGCGGGTCTCCCCCCTGAAGGGAGAGAGACGCATCGAGGAA
>CAZOLN010000167.1:0-4900 GCA_964580565.1 uncultured Anaerolineales bacterium | reverse complement strand
GGGCGGGGTAGGTGCAGGAGGCGAGGAGTAAGAGACAGGAGGCAAGAAGCAGGAGGCAGGGGGCAGGGAGCAAGGAGCAGGGAGCAGGTCGCAGGGAGCGAGGGGCGGGGCGCATTGGGCTGCCTCCGGTCAGATGTGGGGCCAGGGGGGCGGGGAGAGGGGGCGGAAGCGGGCGCCATACACCAGGTCGTCGGCCCAGACGAGGAAGCGGTGCAGCGAGGGGACGTGGAACGCGATCTGTGCGACCAGCCGATGGGGCAGGGTGGGGGGCTTCGACCAGGGGCAGACGACCTGGCAGATGGTGCAGGCCGAGCCGAGATGGCCCCAGTACAGAAGACATTTCACCGGGTCGATCTGCCATTTCCGTACCCCGCGTACGACGACTTTCTCCCCCTTTGGAATGGCCCCGGATGGGCAGTTATCCGCGCACTTGAGGCACTTCTCGCAGAAGTCCTGCACGCCCAGGTCCACCGGGGGGTCCAATTCCAGAGGCAGGTCGGTGGTGACGCAGGCGAGGCGCAGGTTGGCCCCCAGGCGAGGGTGGAGGAGATAGCCGCAGCGGCCCAGTTCGCCCAGCCCGGCGTCCACCGCCACGGGGACCAGGAGGGCGCCGTAATTGCGCAGGTGGTGGGCGCGGGCGGGCCAGCCGAGGGCGCGGATGTAGGCGGCGACCTGGACGGCGACCAGCGCGCTCAGGCCGTAAACGCGGCCGATCTCGAAGTCGGAATGGGGAGTCCCGCCGGTGCGCAGCAGGTCCCGGTCCTGCCCGAAGGCCATCACGATGGCGTATTTGTGGGGGACCTCGATGGGGTCGCCCCACTTCAGGCCCGTGTAGTCCGGAGGGACGCCGGAGAAGTGGGGGGGATTGGCCCGGTAGTCCTCGAAGAAGGGCGGGGTGCCGCGGTGGGAGTAAACCCAGGCGGGGTTGAGAGGGCCGATGCGCACGTCGTCCGCCCCCAGGCGGCGGGCCAGCGTTTTGATGCGGGCGGCCATCTGCGCGGGGTCGGCCTCCACCCGCTCCGGCGCGACCTCGCCGTCCACCACGTCCGGCAGGGCCAGCCCGGCGATGGGGCCGAAGGTGGCCCGGTAGAGGGCGGCATCCGCAGGGTTGGCGGCGGCCTCCGGCTGGTCGACCGCCTCGATGAAACGGGCCAGGCGGCGGTCGATCTCCACCAGTTCGGGGTGCATTGCGTGGTAGGCCTGCTCCTCGGGGCTCCCCGGGACCAACCGCTCGCGGGCGAACACCGTATCCCGTTCGTCGAACCGTTCCAGTTGGCCGACGATCTCGTAGGTGGGGGTTGGGCGTGGGCTCATTCGATCTCCACCAGCACCTGATCTTTCTCCACGTCGTCGCCGGGCTTGACGTAGACGGCCTTCACCGTGCCGCTCTTGCGGGCGTGGAGTTCGTTTTCCATTTTCATCGCTTCGAGGATGCAGACGGGGTCGCCCTCCTCGACCTTCTGGCCCGGCTCGACCATCACGCGGACGATCTTGCCGGGCATAATGGCCAGGACCGCGCCCGCGCCAGCCTCGACGGAGGGGGGCGTGGCGGCGGGAGGGGCAGGCGTCGGCGCGGCGGCTGCCGTCACCGTCAGGCCGTGGACCTCGTACTCGTAGGTCGCGCCCTCGACGGTGGCCTGCTTCTCCTCCACGGCGACCTCGTAGGCGATGCCGTCCACGTACACCGTCCCGTCGTCGGCGACCTCCACGGTGAAGGGGCGGCCGTTGACGGTGATGGTGTCCCCTTCGGCGACGACGGGGTATTCGATGCCGTTGAGGGTGATGGTGAATTCTTGTTTCACGCTACCTCCTCCCACAGGTCACAGGTCGCAAGTCGCAAGTCGCAAGTCGCAAGTTACAGGCTAGCGGAGGCCGCCGGCCCCTTCGATGAGGCCCCACCAGCGGCCCGAGCCGGGTCGCCAGGAGGTCTTCCAGGGGGAGATGGCGGGGCCGGCAGGGGCGGCAGCGGCGGCTGTCTGTTCCTTTAACTGCTTCAGGAGCACCCCGGCGATGGCGGCGACGACGGGCTCCTTGCCGTCGCTCCCACGGGCGCGCCGCTCCAGGAAGGGGCGGGCCACCTGGGGGAAGAGGGCGTAAGAGATGACGTCCTCCTCGTTCCGGGCCAGGTGGCCGATCTCCTCCCACGCCTTCGGCATCCCCGGCTCCAGCAGGTCCGCCGGGCGACAGTCGATGGGCTCCTCGTCGCCGATCGCCTTCCGCTTCACCTCCGGGTCGATGGGGGCCGGTGGTCGGCCGTAGAGACCCCGGATGTAGTCCTTGACCTCCTTGGGGATCACCTTGTACCGCTCGCCGAGGAGCACGTTGAGCGTGGCCTGGGTGCCGACGATCTGGCTGGAGGGGGTGACCAGCGGCGGGTAGCCCAGTTCGGCCCGCACGCGGGGGACCTCCGCCAATACCTCCTCGTATTTGTCTTCGGCGTTCTGGGCGCGGAGTTGGGAGACCAGGTTGGAGAGCATCCCGCCGGGGATCTGGTACTGGAGGACGCGCACGTCCACCCCGAACATCCCGCTCTCGAAGCGGGCGTACTTGCGCCGGACCCGGGCGAAGTGGGCGGCGATCTCGGCCAGCAGGTCGAGATCGAGCCCGGTGTCCCGTTCCGTCTCCTTCAGCATCGCCACGATGGACTCGGTGGGGGGGTGGGAGGTGGTCAGGGAGAGGGAGGAGATCGCCGTGTCCACGATGTCCACCCCGGCCTCCACCGCCTTCAGCATCGCCGTGGTCGCCATCCCGCTGGTGGCGTGGGAGTGGAGGTGGATCGGGATGTCCAGTTCCGCCTTGAGGCGACGGACCAGTTCGTAGGCGGCGTAGGGGGTGATGAGGCCGGCCATGTCCTTGATGCAGATGGAATCGGCGCCCATCTCGGCCAGTTTCAGCGCCAGTTCGACGAAGTAGTCGATGCTGTAGGGTGGGCCGATGGTGTAGGAGATGGCGGCCTGGACGTGGGCCCCTTCCCGTTTGACGACCTCCATCGCCCAACGCATGTTGCGCACGTCGTTGAGGGCGTCGAAGATGCGGAAGACGTCGATGCCGTTGGCGTGGGCGTGGACGATGAACCGCTCGACCACGTCGTCGGGGTAGTGGTGGTAGCCGACGACGTTCTGACCGCGCAGGAGCATCATAAAGGGGGTGTTGGGCATCCGCTCCTTGAGGCGACGGATCCGGTCCCAGGGGTTTTCATCCAGGAACCGCATCGCCGAGTCGAAGGTCGCTCCTCCCCACATCTCGACGGCCCAGTACCCTACCTGGTCGATCTTCTCGGCGATGGGGAGCATGTCGTCGGTGCGCATCCGGGTGGCCAGGAGGGATTGGTGACCGTCGCGGAGCATGAGGTCGCAGATTTTCAGTGGATTAAGCGGATTGAGTGGATTGGGCGGATTGTTCATATGGTGCCTCCGCAATGGGCGAGTTGTATGTTGTGGTGCTGAGGGGTGCTCTACTCTGCGAACAGGTCTTTCGCCTTGAACATCAACACCAGTGCCCCTTTCTCCGACCGGGACCGGTGCTTCACCCCGGCCTCCACCACCAGGCTTTCCCCCTCGCCGACGGTGATGCTGGTTCCGTCGTCATAATCCACCGCGATCTCCCCTTCCAGCACCAGGTACATCTCATCGCGTGGGTGGTGGTGGAAGATGTAGGTGCCCTCGATGCGGGTCAGGTAGGCACAGTAGTCGTCGACCTGGCCGATGATGAGGTGCGTGAAGGGCTGGGTGAGCCGCGATGCCGCCTCGCGGATGTTTCGTTTCCCTTCCACGGCATCCTCCTACAGATGACGTTTGGCATTTGGCGCCTGACGTTTGACGTATGACGTTTGACCCCTCAAAGCGTCATACGTCAAACGTCACCCGTCATCCGTCAAGCGTCACGCGTCACAGCGGGATGTTCCCGTGCTTCTTCGGCGGGTTCGCATCCCGTTTGTTCTGCAGCATCTTCAGCGCTTCGATCAACCGGGGGCGGGTCTCCTGGGGCTCGATGACGTCGTCGATGTAGCCGCGGGCGGCGGCGACGTAGGGGTTGGCGAACTGTTCGCGATACTCCTGCACCAGCCGGGCCCGCTCCGCTTCGGGGTCCTCCGCGGCGGCGATCTGCTTCCGGAAAACGATGTTAACCGCGCCCTCCGGCCCCATGACGGCGATCTCGGCGGTGGGCCAGGCGTAGGAGATGTCCCCCCGGATGTGTTTGGAACTCATCACGTCGTAGGCCCCGCCGTAGGCCTTGCGGGTGATGATCGTGATCTTGGGGACCGTGGCCTCGCAGAAGGCCCAGAGGAGTTTGGCCCCGTTGAGGATGATCCCGTTGTGCTCCTGGTCCACCCCCGGCAGGAACCCCGGCACGTCGACAAAGGTGATGAGGGGGATGTTGAAGGCGTCGCAGAAGCGGACGAAGCGGGCCGCCTTGCGGGAGGCGTTGATGTCCAATACGCCCGCCAGCACCATCGGCTGGTTGGCGACGATGCCGACGGAGTAGCCGCCCAGCCGGGCGAACCCCACGACGATGTTCTGCGCCCAGTGTTCGTGAACTTCCAGGAAGGTTCCCTCGTCCACCACGCGGCGGATTACCTCTTTCATGTCGTAGGGCTGGGTGGGGCTGTCGGGGATGATCGTCTTCAGTTCCTCATCCATCCGGTCCTCGGGGTCGGCGGTGGGGACGAAGGGCGGGTCCTCCAGGTTGTTCTGGGGAATGTAGGAGAGGAGTTGGCGGATGAGGGCCAGGCAATGCTCCTCGTTCTCGGCGGCGAAGTGGGCGACGCCGCTTCTGGAGGCGTGGGTCATCGCCCCGCCCAGTTCCTCGAAGGTGACCTCCTCCCGGGTGACCGCCTTGATGACCTCGGGGCCGGTGATGAACATGTGGCTGGTGTCCTTGGTCATCAGGATGAAGTCGG
>CAZOLN010000166.1:0-4921 GCA_964580565.1 uncultured Anaerolineales bacterium | reverse complement strand
CCTCCTTCCAATAGGTTTGTGGAAACTCCGGGGCCTCCAGCCCCTTTCCCCTACAAGCACAGTTCTCCGGCACACTCGGGCGCGCATTCGAAGGAGATAGCGCTGTGAGTGGGGAACAGAAGCGCCAGCAGCCAGTTCAGCGCGACCCGCAGCCGGTTCTGCTACATCCTCCCACCACCAGGTTCGGGCTTTCCTCGGGGTCAAACGGCGCGCCCTGCATATCCCCCCAGCAGACGACCTCGGCGAACCCGGTCGCCCGAAGCGCATCAGCCAGTTCCGCCTGCCGCAGGGGCCAGAGCCGGGTGGACATCACCTGTTGCTCCCACCGATCCCCGGAGCGGAGGAGACGGACCACGCTGAAGGTCAGCAGCCCATCGGGATCGAAATCGTAGAACCGCAGGAAGAGCCACTCCCGATCCCCCTCGCGGCGGGCCTGGGGATCCATCCATCGCTCCCGCCGGGCGAGGATCCGGTCGTAGTTCAGGTTCTGGATGAGGAGGACGCCTCCCGGTCGAAGGCAGACGGCGAAGTCGGCAAGGGCCGCGTGCAGCGCCTCCGGTGTGAGGGTATGGGGCAGCGAGTTGCCCAGGCAGAGGACGGCGTCGAAAGTCCCCGCCTCCTCGCTTCCCTGCTTCCCCTTTAGAACGCCGAGCCTCCCAGCCAGTTCTCCAAACCCCGCCACCTCGAACCGCACCTCCACGCCCGCCGCCGCCGCGTTGGCCCGCGCCCGCTCGACCATCCCCTCGCTGGGGTCGGCCCCCACCACCTCATACCCCCGCCGGGCCAGGCCGACCGCGTGCATCCCGGTCCCACAGGCGGCGTCCAGCACCCGGCGCGCCCCGACCCGCCGCAACACCCGCTCGATGAACGGCATCTCCGCCGCCAAGCGGCCCTCCCAATCGACGAATCGGTCATAATCGGCGCTGAATTCGTCGTACACCTACCCCCTGCTCCCCCGCTCCCTCGCTTCCTAGGCTACACCACCAGCATCGCCATATCGTGCCCGAAGATCCCCAACCGATCGCCGTCGTTCACCGGTGTATCCCAGGCCGGCTCGCAGGTCGGCACGTCCTCCCGCGCCCGCTGGTAGCGAAGCCACGGCGCCATCGAGTTGCAGGTGGTCAGCAGGGCACCGTTGAGGAAAAGGTGGGCCACCTCCTCCGGAGCGATCCCCAGCCGCTTCAGCACCGACTCGACCGTCTCCCCCGGCCGCACCTCCAGCCGGACCACGCTCTCGTGGTCCGGACGGGGATCCGGAGCGTAACGGCGAAGTTTGCCGTAAAGATACACCTCCACCATCGACCTCCCCTCACCCGTGGATGAGCACCGGCAGACACCGGGTACAGACCCACAGACTCTGCCCTTGGTAGCGGATGGGCACCAGCGGGACGGTGTCCTCTCCGGCGTCGCAGCGGAAGCAGCGCTGGGCGATGTAGACGACGCCCCGCCCGCGGGCCCGCTCCTCAGCCTTCTCCTCGTCGAACGCCGGAGCCTCTCGCACCTCGACCGTCAGCGCGCCGGTTGGACAGACCGGCAGGCAGAACCCGGCTCCGTCGCACAGAGACTCGTCCACCACCCGCGCCTTCCCATCCACCAGCACGATGGCCCCCTCCACGCACGGCGTCACGCACGCCCCGCAACCGTTGCACAGTTCCTCATCGATACGCACGATCTGGCGTATGGGCATCTACACACTCCTCGGTCGGTTGATGGACCACACTTACGGGACCTCCTCCACATGGATGATCCCCACGGGACAGCCTTCCTCCGCATCCCTCACGCATTCACCCAACGCTTCGGGCGCCCGTCCTTCGGCGATGTCGCCCTCGAACCGGTACGCCTCCAAGATCTGACTGAGCCCGTCCTCCAGGTTCTCCTCAAAGAACTCCGGACACACCCCCCAGCACGCCCCACAGCCGATGCACTCGTCGCGCTCCTTGATGGTGACCTTCAAAGGCCTGCCGCTCATCGTTCCGCCCCATCACCTTTCGGGATCTAAGACCAGATCCCACTACGTTCCCGGCGCACCCACACCTGCCCGCCGAAAGCCAGGCTCCATCCGCTCCCGTCCTCGACCTACGCACCCCAAACGATCTCAAAGGCCACGGTGATCGCGCCCTGGGGGCAGATGGCGTCGCACTGAGCACAGTAGGTGCAATCCTCCGGACGGGCGATGAACGGCCCGTCTGGCCCCATCTCCACCGCCCTCGCGGGGCACTCCTCGACGCAGGCCCCGCAGCGGGTGCATATCTCCAGGTCGATCTCCGGCACAACCCACTCGTTCATAGAAAAAACCGTCCCAGGATCATCATACCACCCGGGACGGTCGTCCGTCTACGACAAAAGTCGCATCCGTCAACGACCCGCCTCTTCCTCCAGCCCCTCCCGGTCGAGCAACACGATCCGCTGCCGGTCCAGGCGGATCAGGCCGGCCTCGGCGAACGCCCGCAGGGTCCGCCCGACCACGTCCCGCACCGTACCCAGGTGGGCGGCGATCTCCTCCTGGGTCCACCGCCGGGTGACCTGCCCCGCCTCGGCGTGCTCCAGCAGGAAGCGGGCCAGCCGCCCCCGCACCGTCTGCAGCGAAAGGCTCTCCGCCAGGTCGGTGAGGTGGTCCAGCCGCTCGGCGAAGTCGTGCAGGAGCGCGAGCGCCAGTTCCGGGCACTCCAGCACCAGCCGCCGTAGGTCCTCGGCGGGGACGGCATAGAGGATCACCGGAGTGATCGCCTGAACGGTGGCGTGGTTCCGACCGTGGGGTAGAAAGGGAGGGACCGTGTTGAAGGCCTGACCGGGGCCCAACCGGCTGAGCACCTGCTCCCGACCGCTGGGCGAGGTCCGAAAGACCCTCACCCTCCCTCTGGCGATGAAGTAGGCCACCCGGCAGGGGTCCCCTTCCACGATGATGACCTCGCCCACCGCGTAGGTGCGGCGGATGGCCGCCTGGGCCAGGCAGGCCAGGGCCTCGTCGGAGAGGCCGGCGAGAAGGGAGGCCCCGCGCAGGTCCTCCAGCGCCCTCGGATCCGCCCTAATCGCCATCCTCCCTCTCCCCCTCCAGCTCTCCCATACAAGCCCCGACCGCGCCTTCCAAGGGGACCCCCTCCGCCCCCAACTCCCACCGGGCCAGGAACTCGACGTTGCCCGCCGGACCCAGCAGAGGGGAGGGCATCAGCCCGCGCAGCCCCAACCCCAGGTCGGCCGCAGCGGTCAGCACCCGCTCCAGCACCGCCCGGTGGACCGCCGGATCGCGCACCACCCCGCCCTTCCCCACCTCCCGACGGCCGGCCTCGAACTGGGGCTTGATCAGCGCGATCACCTGCCCCTTCGGTTTCAGCCAGCCCACCGCACGGGGGAGGATCAGCCGCAGGGAGATGAAGGAGACATCGACGGTCACCAGATCGACCGGCTCTGGCAGCCGCTCCAGGTAGCGGGCGTTGGTCCGCTCCATCACCACCACGCGGGGGTCGTTGCGCAGCCGCCACGCCAGTTGACCGTATCCGACGTCGATGGCATAGACCCGCGCCGCGCCCCGCTGGAGCAGGCAGTCGGTGAAACCGCCGGTCGAGGCCCCCACATCGGCCGCCACCCACCCCCGAACGTCCAGCCCGAATCGGCGCAGCGCGGCCTCCAGTTTTTCCCCGCCCCGGCTGACGAAGCGGGGCCGGGCAGCCACCTCGATCGGTGCGCCTGTGGCGACCCGGTGGCCCGGTTTGTCCACCACCATCCCCGCCACCCGCACCGCCCCGGCCATAATCAACCGCTGGGCCTGTGCCCGGCTCTCCGCAAGCCCCCGCTCGACCAACAACCGGTCCAGACGCTCCTTCCTCATCCATCCCAAGGATACCCAAGGAAGAGGTTTTGGTCAACTCCCGCCGCGGACGCGCGTCTGTAACCCGTTGGCGGGTGAGGGGATCGGAGGCGGAGAGGACAACGAATTGCAAACGAATGAACGAATCGGAACGAGCACCAGGAACACAAAAAGCCCCCTGGAGGCCTGCAACCTTCAGGGGGCCCTTCGGCCAAATCGGTGGGCTGGGTCCGGTTCAGACGGTCACGGCTTTCCGCCCGGAACCTCCCCCCGTTCCCGTCGCTGACGGCGTCTCCAGAGCAGTTGTCGCAGCGACCGACGGAGCTTCCGCACCCGTCCTTCCTGCTCCACCGGCCTCTCCGCCTTGCCCCGGCTTTGCGCCAACCACATGCGAAGATCTCCCGGCCGTCCAAACGATTGGGCTGTCATCGGGGTCCCACCTCCTTTCGCTCACCCTTGCCGTCGCCCGGCCTCGACGACCCCCAGGACCTCGCCGATCTCCGGCTCCACGCGGGAGGGTCTCAGCAGCGCTCTCAGTTCCTGCAACGCCCGCCGGACGAACAACCAGGTCACTCCGGAAGGGGGCAGCCCTTGACGGGCGGTAAAGACCACGAGGAGGTAAGGGAAGTCGCCTCCGGCGGCTGCGTAGATCTGCCCCCCGCTTCCCTCGTAGTAGTGGAGGCTGAACACCGGATCCCCTGCCCAGCCTCCCCCCAACCGCCGGGTCACTCCGACCTCGTCGGCCAGGACGGGGAGTAGCCCGCCCAGCCGCTCCTCCGGCCCCCGGCCTGCCTCAGCCACCACCTGGCCCTCTCCGTCGATCAACAGCACCCCTTGAGCCGTCGTGCTCCTTCGCAGGGCGGCCAACACCCGCTGGACCCCCTCGGCGACCTCCGAAGGGATACGCGTACCACTCCCTGGACTGGATCTGGCAGTCGTCATCCGCTCCCCCACCCGTGGACGTGCCGAAATGCATCGGGTAAGACCTGTCGCCCCTTAGGGTACCACAGAATCCCCAGGGGAGGGGTTGCGGGGCGGTTACGGTTCGGTTACGGGGGAAAACTAGGCCGCCTCCTCAGGAGGAGAGATGGGGAACAGGTATCCCACCCCCCGCAC
>CAZOLN010000165.1:0-4960 GCA_964580565.1 uncultured Anaerolineales bacterium | reverse complement strand
ATCGTCAAGACCCTCTCCACCACCTCGATGCTGGAGAAACTGGGGGAGATGTACGGCGTGCCGGTCTACCAGACCGGCGTGGGCTTCAAGTACGTCGGTCCGAAGATGCTGGAGACGAACGCGATGATCGGCGGGGAGGAGAGCGGCGGGTACGCCTTCCGCGGCTCCGTGCCCGAACGGGACGGCATCCTGGGCAACCTCTACTTCCTCGACCTGATGGTCCGTACCGGGATGAGCCCCTCCCAACTGGTCGCCCACCTGTACGAGAGACTGGGGGCCTCCTATTATTACGACCGGATCGACATCCGGTTCCCGCCGGAGCGTCGGCCGGAGGCGAAGGCTCGATTGGATGCGGCCCGCCCCGAGGAACTGGCCGGCCTGCGGGTGACGCAGATCGTCACGCTGGACGGGTACAAGTATATGCTGGAGGACGGCGGTTGGCTCCTCATCCGTTTCTCCGGCACCGAGCCGATCATCCGCGTCTACTGCGAGACGACGGACGAGAGCAAGGTGCAGCCGCTGTTGGAGGAGGGGCTCCGATTGGCGGGGCTGCACAAGGAGGAATAGACTGTCCACCTCGGTCGCTGCCCCTTGACAATTCCTTGCACGTCATCCATAATGGTACCAAAATGGAACCGTTATGGAGGTGACTTTTATGCCAACGCTGACGATCAAGAACATTCCTGAAGATCTTTATGCCCAACTGAAGCGACGCGCGGAGATGAACCGGCGTAGCCTGAACAGCGAAGTGATCGTGTGTATTGAGCAGGCCGTGCGGAGCCGTCGGGTGTCCCCGGAGATCGTTTTGGAGAGGGCGCGTAGACTACGTGAGCAAACGGCTCGCTATCCCATCACGGACGACGAGTTCAACCAGGCGAAAACGATGGGACGGGCATGATCGTAGTAGATACCAACGTTATCGGCTACCTGTATCTCGCCAGCGAGCGATCGGCACAGGCAGAAAGAGCGTTGCTCCTCGATCCGGAGTGGGTTGCGCCGGTGCTGTGGCGGAGCGAATTCCGCAACGTCCTGGCGCTGTACATCCGCAAGGGACTTCTCTCGTTGGAAAGTGCCCTTCGGATTATGGAGGAAGCCACGGCGCTTATGCGTGGTGGTGAATACGAGGTGGCCTCTCATCAAGTGCTGGCGCTGGTCAGGGAAAGCACCTGCTCGGCGTATGACTGTGAGTTCGTCGCTTTGGCACGCGACCTTGGTGTGCCCCTAGTCACCGTCGACCGGCGAATTCTGGAGCAGTTCCCGGACGACGCGATCTCGCTGGACGAGTATACGGATCGGACAGGATAGGAGACGGACAAGATATATGGGGAATGGTCAGGCTGCGGCTTAAGGACGCGGTGGAGCCAAGGATCACATGCATACAGGTTCTGGTCATTGGCGGGGCGATCGGCGCTCCCCTCCTGGCAGTTGCGATCGTGCTCGCTGCGCCCCCTCTGCGCGAGCAGATCGGCTGGGTGCTGGGCGGGCTGTTCGCCACCGCGATCGTCGGTGCGGTCCTGGCCGGTCTCCTGACCCCTCATACCTTCTTGCTGACGGTGGAAGGGCCTGTGCTGGAGGTTCACAAAAGAGGACGGAAGGTCTTCCAGTGCCGCCTCGACCGTCCCTTCGGCGTGCGGATCGACCTGCCCGCCGGGGCTGTGGAGGAGACGACCGTCCGTATCCTGCTGGAGCAGGACGGTCAGCGGTTCTCCTTCGCCGCCCAAGGAGGGCCTGAGTTATGGCGAGGCCTGCCCTTTGTGGTGGAGATAGATCCGGAGGAGGAGGTGTTGGGGACGGCGGAGCCCGTCCTCGTCGAAGGTGAGGTGGAGTCGTTGCTGGATAGGATAAAGGAGGCGAGAGGGCAGGTTCAGTTCATCCCCCTCTGGCCCTGGGAGCGGGTGCTTCAGCGGCTGTGGTCGGAATATCAGCCCGACGTCCTCGTGCGGGACCAGGCGTTCGGCCGTGTGCGGTTGTGGGTTGAGGATGAGGAGGGTTTCTTCGTCGTGACCGACGAGGAGGTGGCGACCCCCTGGTTCCGCCTGCCGAGGGAGGCGACCACGGCGGTGGCGCGGGAGCGGTTGGCGAGGCGGGGAGTGGAACACGAGATCACGCTCCTCCACGGGGGAGATCGGTTCACGGTCGAGACCTCCCGTTGGATGGATTGGGAGACGGCTCGGGCGGTGGCCCATTTCATCAACGGCGACCGACCCCCGGAACTGAAGGAGGCAGTGGCCGATGCGGTTGGTTGATTCCCACGCCCACCTCGACTTCCCCCAGTTCGACGCCGACCGAGAAACGGTGATCGAGCGGGCGCGGGAGGCGGGGTTGGTCGCCATCCTGAACGTCGGGGTGGACCTGGCCTCCAGCCGGGCCGCGGTGGCGCTGGCGGAGCAGCACGACTTCATCTACGCCGCCGTGGGGGTCCATCCCCACGACGCCAAGACGGTCACCCCGGCGGTGCTGGACCGACTGCGGGAACTGGCCCGCCACCTCAAGGTGGTCGCCATCGGCGAGATCGGGCTGGATTACTACCGGGACCTCTCGCCGCGGCCGGTGCAGCGGCGGGCCTTCGCCCAGCAACTGGCCCTGGCAGCGGAGTTGGGCCTGCCGGTGGTGGTCCACAGCCGGGAGGCCCACGACGACGTGCTGGACGCCCTGCGGGACTGGCAAGGGAGCGGGGGCGTGTTGCACTCCTACTCCGCCGGGCCGAAGCGGCTGGAGGAGGTGATCGCCCTGGGGTTCTACATCGGCCTTTCCGGGCCGATCACGTTTCCCAAGGCCCGTCGATTGCGGGCGGTGGCGGCGGCGGTGCCGCTGGACCGGCTGTTGGTGGAGACGGATTGTCCCTACCTGACGCCTGTGCCCTACCGGGGGCGGCGGAACGAGCCGGCCTACGTGCGCTACGTGGCTGAGGCGGTTGCCCACGCCCGCGGCGCGACCATCGAGGCCGTGGCCCAGGCGACCGCCGAGAACGTGCAACGGCTCTTCGGTCTGAGAGGAAAAGACCACGGAGACACAGAGAACACAGAGGTTTCTTGATTGAGATCTCTCTGTGCTCTCCGTGTCCCTGTGGGGAACACATCCCGTTGATCGAGGGAGAGCATTGAGGGAATTATCGTTCTACCGGTTGGTTCAAGACGACCTGGCACGGGTGGAGGCGGTGCTGGGGGAACGCCCCCCCGGGCAGCACAGTGCGATCGGTGACGCGCTGGAGTATCTGATCGGCAGGGGAGGGAAGCGGATCCGCCCCATCTTGGTGCTTCTCTCCGCCCATCTCTGTGGGGCGGATATGGATCGGGCGGTCTGGGCCGCGGCGGGGGCGGAGATGCTCCATACCGCCACCCTCATCCACGACGATCTGATCGACGGCTCCCTGATGCGCAGGGGAGCGGAGACCCTGAACTCCCGCTGGTCGCCGGGGGCGACGGTGCTCACCGGTGACTACGCCTTCGCCCGCGCTGCTCACTTGGTTGCCCGCACCGGCAGCGTTCGCCTGACCCGTCGTTTCGCCGAGACGCTGATGGTCATCTGCAACGGCGAGATCCGTCAGATGTTCGACGGGCGACGGGGGGAGGGGACGCGGGAGGAGTATGAGCGGCGCATCTACGCCAAGACCGCCTCCCTCATCGCCCTCTCCGCCGAGGCGGGAGCGATCCTGGCCGAGGCGGGGGAGGAGATCACCCGGGCGCTGCGGACCTACGGGGAGCAGTTGGGGTTGGCCTTCCAGATCGTCGACGACGTCCTGGATTTCGTGGCCGACGAGGAGACCTTGGGGAAGCCGGTGGGGAGCGACCTGCGGCAGGGGCTGGTCACGCTGCCGGTGTTGCTCTTCCTGGAGGAGAATCCGGACCACCCCGTCGTGCGTACGGCGCTGGAGTCCCCCTCCCGGAACACCGTTGAAGCGGCGGTCCGGGTGATCGCCGCCTCCCCGGCCATCGACGCATCGCTGGCCGATGCACGGCAACGGATCGATCGGGCCGTGGGTGCGCTGTCCTCCCTCCCATCGGGCCCGTACCGCGCGGCCCTGGAGGACCTGGCCCGCTTCGTGGTGGAGCGGCGGTTCTGACGCGCCGATGGTAGATCTTTCGGTCATCATCGTCAACTGGAACGTCCGCGACCTCCTGCGCCGCTGTTTGCTTTCCCTGCAGATTGGCTCCTCCTCGCTCCGCGTCGAGGTCATCGTCGTGGACAACGGCTCCACCGACGGCAGTGTCGAGATGGTGCGGGCCGAGTTTCCCCACGTCCATCTCATCGCCAACCCCGACAATCGGGGCTTCCCCGCTGCCAACAACCAGGGGATCGAGGTCGCCCAGGGGCGGTACATCCTGCTGCTGAACCCGGATACGGAGGTCCTAGGCGACGCACTGGCGACGATGGTCGGTTTCGCCGACGGGCACCCCGACGTGGGGGTGGTCGGTCCGCAGCTCCTCAACCCCGACGGTTCGGTCCAATCCTCCCGTCGCCGCTTCCCCACGCTGACGACCGCCTTCTTTGAATCGACCTGGCTCCAGCCCTACGCCCCACGCCGGTTGCTGGAGCGGTTCTACGTGATGGACCGGCCGGACGGCGAGGTGCAGGACGTGGACTGGGTGACCGGCGCGGCGCTGATGGCCCGCCGGGAGGCGGTCGAGCAGGTGGGGCCGCTGGACGAGGGCTTCTTTATGTACTCCGAGGAACTGGACTGGTGCCGTCGGTTCAAGGAGGCCGGGTGGCGCGTGGTCTACCTGCCCACGGCGCAGATCGTCCATCACGTGGGCAAGAGCAGCGAGCAGGTCCTGCCCGCCCGCCACATCCATTTCCAGACCAGCAAGGTCCGCTACTTCCGCAAGTACCACGGTCCCCTCGTTGCCGAGGTGCTGCGGTGGTTCCTGCTGGGGAACTACGCCTGGCAGTTGGGGCTGGAGGCGGCGAAGTGGGCGGTGGGCCACAAACGGCCGCTGCGGGCGCAGCGGATCGGGGCGTA
>CAZOLN010000164.1:0-5006 GCA_964580565.1 uncultured Anaerolineales bacterium | reverse complement strand
CCCTCTTCGCCGTCATCTTCACCGCCATCTCCGGGGCCTGGGGCCACCTGGCAAAACGCAACCTGGACCTGCGGGCCACCCTCTGGCTGGGCGGCTTCGGCATCCTGGGTGTGCTGCTGGGGTCGTGGCTCTTCACCCTGCTGGCCGGGCAGAGCAAACTGCTGGGGCTGATCCTGGGCCTGATCTTCCTCTGGCCAGCCATCCGCATGGTCTGGGAGGGGATCACCCAGCGGAAGATGCCGGCGCGGGAGGGGACCACGATCCCCGGCCCGGCCTGGGGGATGGCGATCTTCGGGTTCATCGTCGGCGTGGCGACCGGGGTGGCCGGCCTGGGCGGCGGCTACGCCCTGGTGCCGGGGATGATCTACCTGTTCGGAGCACCGGTATACGTGACGATGGGCACCTCGCTGGCGACCATGATCCCCCTGGCGGTGGTGGGCGGGGGGATCAAACTGGCCCAGGGATACGTCAACCTGGCGGCAGGCCTGCTGCTGGCGGTGGGGACCATCGCCGGCGCCCAGGTGGGAGCGCGGATCATCAAGCGGTTCAAGCCAGCCACGCTGAAACTGCTGTTTGGCCTCTACTTTCTGTACGTGTCCGCCAAGTTCATCACCGGCTACTTCGGTATCCATATCTGGTAGCGAATAGGGGGCGCGGAGGTCTCCCCGCGCCCCCTTCTCAGTAGATGGAGGTGATCAAGATGCGGATCGCTTTCTCGTGCGATGACGACCGGGGCCTGGAGGGAGTGGTAGCCCCTCACTTCGGTCGGTGTCCCTACTACACGCTTGTGGATGTAACGGACGGCCAGGTGCAGGCAGTCCAGGTTATGCCCAACCCCTATCACGGGCGCCACGCGCCGGGCGTCGTGCCCGAATTCATTCACAACCAGGGAGTGGACGTGATGATCACTGGTGGAATGGGCGCGCGGGCGGTAGCCTTCTTCGACCAGTATGGCATCCAGGTGGTCACCGGGGCCAGCGGCACCGTGCGCTACGTGCTGGACCGCTACCTGAGCGGAGAACTGGCTGGCGCCGAGCCGTGTGGCGAGAGTCGACGGCACGGTGGGGGCCACAGGCCACCCGTGTACGGGGAACAGGATGAGGTGGGGCGATTGCGGGAGGAGATCGCCGCCCTCCGCCGTCAACTGGCCGAGACGATGGAACGGCTGAACCACCTGGAGGGGCGATGAAGAAGGCGCTGGTCGTCCCGCTGACCGACGAGGAACTGCTCGACCTCTGCCGCGTTATCATCGACCGGGACGCGGAGGGGGCGCTGGAGTTCGTCAACAGACATCTCAGGAAGAAGGTGGAGCAGGCACTGGAGGGAGGCTGAAAGGTCCTCATCGACGTGCCCGGGGCGGGCATCACCGAGGTCGGGGGGAACCTGTTTGGAGGGAGATGAAACGATGGCGAACGACCCTGTGGAACTGACTCGGAAGTTGCTGGCCGAAATCCTGGACGAGGAGGCTACCCGGGCGATCGGGGTCCGCCTGTGGGACGGCACATACTGGCCGGACGATCGACCCCGCCCGACCACCCTGGTCCTCAACCACCCCGGCGCGCTGCGGCAGATGTTCCTCCCCGGCGACGAGGTCGGCCTGGCCGAGGCCTACCTGTACAACGACTTCGACGTCGAGGGGAACATCGAGGCCATCTTTCCCGTGGCAGAACGTCTGAGGGAGCGGATAAGGGACACGAAGTGGAAACTCCGCCTGGCAAAAGACCTCCTCCGCCTGCCCGACCAGAAAGCGCCGCGCGCCGGCCGCCGCGGACGGGCCCGATTGCGCGGCCGCCGCCACTCCATTGAACGGGACCGGCAGGCCATCTCCTTTCACTACGACGTCTCCAACGAGTTCTACGCCCTCTGGCTGGACCGGCGGATGGTCTATTCCTGCGCCTACTTCACCTCACCCGACGACGACCTGGACACCGCCCAGGAGCAGAAACTGGACTACACCTGCCGCAAACTCCGGCTGCGGCCCGGTCAGCGGCTGCTCGACATCGGCTGCGGGTGGGGCGGACTGGTGATCCACGCCGCCCGGCACTACGGCGTGGAGGCCCTGGGCATCACCCTCAGCCGCAACCAGGTCGAGTGGGCCAACCGGCGGATCGCCGAGGCGGGGCTGGCGGACCGGTGTCGGGTGGAACTGCTGGACTACCGGGAGGTGGACGAGCCGGAGGGGTTCGACCGGCTGGTCAGCGTGGGGATGTTCGAGCACGTCGGCGAAGAGATGCTGGAGGTCTACTTCCGCCGGGCCTGGCACCTCCTCAAACCGGGCGGCCTCTTCCTGAACCACGCCATCGCCCGCCGCGCCACCGACCCGTGGTCCAAAGGCCCCACCTTCTCCAACACCTACGTCTTCCCCGACGGCGAACTGATCCCCATCAGCACCACCCTGAAGGTCGCCGAGATGGTCGGCTTCGAGGTGCGGGACGTGGAGAGCCTGCGGGAGCACTACGCGATGACGCTCCGCCACTGGGTCCGGCGGCTGGAGGCCCACCACGACGAAGCGCTGAAGTACGTGGACGAGGCCACCTATCGGGTGTGGCGGCTCTTTATGTCCGGATCGGCCCACGGCTTCACCGTGGGCCGGCACAACGTGTACCAGTCCCTGCTGCTCAAGCCGGGCCCCAACGGGGAGAGCGGCCTTCCGCTGACCCGCGCCGATCTATACCTGCCGCGAGAGTGAGGAGGAAAGATGCTGATCAAGGACTACGAGTTGGAGGTCTTCACCCCACCGTGCGAGCCGGGGGCGGAGCGGTTCTCCGCCATCGCCCACCTTACCACCGACATCCGGGAGGTCCTCCCCTACCTCAACGCCACCCTGCGCGGAGCGGTCTACCAGTCGGAGGTGCCCGCCCTTCAGTGGCGAAAGGCCGGCCACTATGTGACCTTCAAGCCCGACCAGATCGCCGTCAGCAACGTCGAGGACCGGGAGGCGGCGATCCGGGAGGTGGAGGGGCTGATCAAACTGGTCAACCGGACCTGGGAGCGCCGGGATCAGATCGAGCCGAGTTACGAGACCCGACGCCGCCCGACGGCGCTGGAGATCTACAAACTTCTCCCCCACACCAACTGCAAGGCATGTGGCGAGGCCACCTGCTTCGTCTTCGCCAACAAACTGGCGGCGGGGCAGGTGGAACTGGAACGATGCACGCCGCTGGCAGAGCCGCAGTACGCCGGGCAGCGGGCGAAACTGGCGGAGCTCCTGGCGGTGGACCTGCCGGCCATCGGTCCGCGGGCGTAGGGCGGACGCATCCCCACGACGGAGGCGAAGATGGAAGTCACGTTCTCTCACGCCTGGCTCGGCGACTTCATCCGCAAGCGCGGCGGCGTCCTCAACGTCGCCTGGCGGATGGTCTGTATGGGCTGATGAACCTTCTTCAAAGGCCCGTCCGGTCGGATGGGCGTACCCGACAACCCGGAGGAGTACGTCCGCTTTGACGCCGAGGGCGTCACCGTGTACGTCTCCCGCCGGTTGCTGCAGGAGAAGGTGAAGCCCGGCGCCACGGAGATGCCCTTCTACATCGACGGCTACGGGCGGTTCTACCTGCGGTTCAAGGAACCATGGAAGCCCGAAGCATTGAGCGACAAACATCGGGTGTCAGGCGACGAGTGAGATGTCGAGGGTACGGATCGATTCAGAGGGCCGGGTTCCCCTCCCCGATGGCCTTCGCCGCCGCTACGGCCTGAAGGCCGGGGAGGAATTGTTGCTGGAGGAGACGGAGACAGGACTGGTCCTCCATCCCCTCCGGGCCGACGTACAGAAGGTCTACCTGGAACTGACCACCCGCTGTAACCTCCACTGCCGCACCTGCGTGCGCAACGTGTGGGGGGAGCCGCCGGCCGATATGAGCGAAGAGACCTTCCGGCGGACGCTGGAGGGGATGCGGGGCCTGCCTGAGCTGCGGGAGGTGGTCTTCGGCGGCTACGGCGAGCCCTTCGTCCACCCCCGAGCGCTGGAATACCTTGCCGCGGTCAAGGGGTTGGGGGTGAGGGTGACGGTCAGCACCAACGGCACGCTGCTGGACTCAGAGCGGGCGGAGGCGCTGGTGCGGTTGGGGGTGGACGTGGTCACCGTCTCGCTGGACGGGGCCCGCCCGGAGACCTATGGCGACGTGCGGCGAGGGGCGGACCTGGGGGCAGTGCTCTCCAACCTGGAGACGCTCAACCGGGTTAAGAGGGAGCACCAAACCCCCTTCCCCCGCCTGCAGATCGAGTTCGTGGCGCTGAAGCGGAACGTGGGCGAACTTCCCGCCCTGGTTGACCTGGCCCGGCGGTTGGGGGCCAACCGGGTGCTGGTCACCCACGTGCTCCCCCACACCCCCGAGATGGTCGCCGAGGCTCTGTACGGGCGGAACGAGACCCCGCCCCTGCCCCCCTCCATCGGCTGGCCGGTGGAGAGCGACGGCTGGCTGCTGTGGGGGATCGTGGAACTGCCGCGGATGAACTGGGGGGCGGAGCGGCGCTGCCGCTTCATCACCAGCAGGGCCCTGGTGGTGGGATGGGATGGCGGAGTCAGCCCCTGCTACGCCCTTTCCCATTCCTATCCTTACTACATCTTTGGCCGCCGCAAGCAGGTGACCCGCTACGTGCTGGGCAACGTCAACGAGGCCTCCCTGGCCGAGATCTGGACCTCCGACGAGTACGTCCGTTTCCGCGCCGAGGTGCGCCGCTTCCACTTCCCCTCGTGCGTCGATTGCGACCTGCGGGAGACCTGCGACATCACCGAGGCCAACGACGGCTGCTGGGGCTGGTGCCCGTCCTGCGCCGACTGCCTCTGGGCGCAGGATATCGTGCGGTGTCCGTAGGTTTCTTGGTCCTTTTCTATAGGCGGAGATCGCCCAGCCAACGGATGAGAGGAAAGCTATCGCGGACGCTGTTGTACAGCCGCTCGTCCGCCGTCCAGAAGGGGCATGCCAGATGTTCAGCCAGGGCCAGGTAGTGGGCATCGTAAGCGGCCGGGCGGCGGAAACGGGTGGCCAGTTCGAAGGCGCGTATGGGTA
>CAZOLN010000163.1:0-5088 GCA_964580565.1 uncultured Anaerolineales bacterium | reverse complement strand
CTACGTCCAGTTCCGCGACGGGGCGGGGCGGACCACCGTCTCCAGCGACAGCATCATCCTGGTGCCGGGAGCGGGCACGCCCACCCCTATCCCACCAACGCCCACGCCAACCCCCCTCCCGCCGACCGATACCCCGACTCCCCTCCCGACCGACACGCCCACTCCGACGCCCCCGCCCACGGCGACCCCCACACCTTCCCCGTCGCCCACTGCTACACCACTGCCTCCCTCTCCGACGCCCACCCCGCTGGCGATCGCCGAAGCGGCGACGCCCATCCCCTTCCCTACCTGGACCCCCCTTCCGCCCACCCCTGCGCCGCCGGTCGCCGGGGGGTACGGCCCGGTGCTGGGGCTGCTCTGCGCCCTTCAGGTGATCGCCGTCCTCCTGGGCATCTACCTGATCCTCCGCCGCCGTCCCCCGTGAGGATCCGCCCCTGGCTGAAACCGCGGCCGCCCCGGAATGAAAAACGGACCGACGCCACCGTGAGATCGGCAGCGTCGGCCCTTCTTCACCCAGCGGACTAACCGCCTGGTGGAGGACTACTCGCCCCCCTCAGCGGGCGCGGGGGGTGGGGAGAGGGACGGATACGCCACCGTTCCGAAACGGGTCAGCACCACCGCGCCGATCCCCACGCAGGCCACCAGGAAGCCCCCCATCCACCCGATGCAGGGGATGAGGTCCAGCAGCCCGGTGATGAAGGTGAGCAAGGCCCCACCCAGGGCGGCCGACCAGAAGGGATTGACCGGCTGGCTCGTGAGGGCGGGGAACACCCGCTCGCCGACGAGAATCCCCAGGGCGGTCCACCCGAAGATCCCCGCGACCCCCGCCCCCAGCAGGACCAGAAGCGCCACGGGGGAGAGGCAGATGGTGACCGCGAGCCCCAGCGCCACCACAGCGACGACGACCACCGTCAGCAGGCCAACCCCCAGGGCGGGGAGGGAGGCCTGGAGGGCCGTCTCCCCCACCCGGGCAGCCGGCTGGGGCCAGAGGACCACCACCAGCCCGGAAAGCCCCGCCATCAGAAGGACGGATAGCACGAGACGGACTCCCCGCAGCAGCAGCCGGAGCAGGAAACCGGAGAAGCCGTTCCAGTGGGCGAAGGGACCCGACGGGAGGGGGATCGTCCGCACCCCACCGGGGATGGGGATCACCACGGGGAACGCCCACCTCCCCTGAGCACCCGACACCTCCTGCCCCTCGACCTGGGCTCCCTCCTCCCGGTGGACCTCCCCGCCCATCGTCACCAGGTCCCCCGTGACCAGGGCGGTTGAATCCAGGTACACGTCCCCGCCCAGGGCGGCCAGGTTTCCGCGCACGGTGCCGCTCACCTCGACCTCCCCGCCCCAGATGACCACGTCGCCACGGACCTCGCTCCCTTCCTCCAGCACCACATCGCCGCCGAAGACCACCAGGTCCCCATCCAGCACTTCCCCGGCCGCGAGGGTGAAGTCCTCCCCGAAGACTACCTGTCCATCGGGAAGCCCGCCCCCGAAGGCCAGGGCCGGAGCCGGAATCAACGCCAGCAAAAGAACGAGAAGGGAAACCACTCGCAACTTGCGCATTTCGCTACCTCCTTACACTTAGAAGAGTTCGGGGTTCGGGGTCCTGCATCCTGCACTTCGCACCCCGCCCGCGCTCCTCGAGTCACTCTCCCGTCGTCAGTTCCACCCGGCCGATCCCCACCGAGAGCGTGACGTCCACCTGCCGGTCCGTCTGACCGTAGGCCGCGTTGGTGTAGACGTTGTCGGATTGCTGCAACCCCTCGTCGGCGGAGACGTTGCTCAGGCTCCCCCGGACCTCGACCCGCACGCCGACGTCCGTCGGCAGCCGGAGGGTCAGCGCGCCGATGCCCGCCTCGATCTCCACCCAGGCCGATTGAGGCCACGCTCCCTGCAGGTCCAGAACCAAACTGCCCACGCCGCCCTCCACCTGCACCCGCTCCGGCCCCGCGTTGCCGACGCCGTCCACCCGCAGGTTGGCCGCGCCGGTCTGGATGATCAGGTCGCTCATCGGCTCCGGGTTCGGCTCGTCGAACCGGATCGTGAGGTCGGAGGCCCCTGTCTCCAGGAACAGCCGTTGGAGGCGAAGCCCGGTGAAGTTCAGTTCCCCTCGGGCGGCCCCGATCTCGGCGTCCACATCCAGTGCGACCTCGGGGGAGAACGAGAGGTCCCATTCGTTCTTGGCCCCCGGATCGGGGATACCCTCCTGCGCGCCCTGTTCGATCCGCAGGATGCCGTTGCTCCAGGTCACCTCAGGGGCCCAGGGGGCGATGTTGGTCCGAAAGAGCCCGTGGAACAAGGGATCGGCCGCTCCCGCCGCCAGGTAGATCTCCCCTGCCGCCAGCCGAATCCGGACCCGGGCCTCCGTCGTCCCATCCCGAGGGATCTCCTCCTCGTACCGCTCCATCGGCCCCGGCGTGATGCGGGGGATGGCCGGGAGGGAGGGGATCGCGGGGATCGTGGGGACGGAGGGAAGGTCCGGGATCGCGATCCGGCAGGCCAGCAGGCTGAGCGCCACACCGGCGAGGACGATCGCTCTCGCTGCTCGATACATCGACTCACCTCCTTGCTAAGGGTGGCTGGCGGCGGGCTGCAGCCGCCGCACGATCCGCCACCAGATCCAGTTGGCCCCGACCGCTGTGGCCAGCCCGCACACCGCCAGGAGCAGCAGCCACGCCGTCAGCGCGTCCACGGTGACGCAGAGGGACCGGAGAACCGCTCCGGCCGCGTCGGCCAGGCGGAAGAGCAGGACGGGGCCGGCCCGGACGAGGGGACCGAGGATATCGAAGAGGCCGGAGAGACCCCACACCGCTGGCCCAAGGGCAAGGAAGGTGCCTCCGACGACGGCAGCAGCCAAGGCGAGGCCGCCGAACACCGCCCGCCGAATCCGGCGCTTCCGGTCGATGCGGGCCAGGGTCCGACCGACAAACCCCGCCGGGGCTGGGACCATCGGGGCATCCCGCAGCAGCCGCTCCACGGCCGCCATCCGCTCCCACTCCTGCCGACAGGCGGCACAGCGGGAGAGGTGGACCTCCAGGGCTGCCTCATCCACCGGCTCCCCGTCGAGACGGTCCATCATCGCGCTACGGGCCTCTTCACATCCCATCCGCTTCCTCCATCCCCTGGGCCAACCGCCAGCGGGCCCGGTGGAGCCGGGACTTCACCGCGCTGACGGTCAACCCCAAGGCCTGTGCGATCTCCCGAAGGGACTCCCCATACCAGTAGTACAGGACCACCGCCGCCCGGTCCGTCGGCGGGAGGCGGAGCAGGAGCCGTTGGACCGCCTCCCGTGCCTCCTTCCGGATCAGCACCTCCTCCGGGTCCGCCTCGCCCTCGCCCCGGTGGTCCGGATCCAGCGGGAGGGCCGGCCTCTGCCTGCGGAGCCGGTCGATGCAGTGGTGGGCGGCGATGGAGAGCAGCCAGGTTCGAAAGGGCCGATCCAGATCGTACCGATCGAGGTGCTGGAACGCCCTCAGGAACGTCTCCTGGGCCGCGTCCTCCGCCTCCATCCGGTCCCCCAGCATCCGGTAGGCCAGGTTGTAAACGGCGGTCTGATAGGCACGCACCAGGCGTCCGAACGCCTCTACGTTCCCTGCGCGCGCTTGCTGGATCCAGAGGGCTTCGTCCATTCTCGAACCGGCTCCTACCCTATTATACGTCGAAAAGGCCGTTTGGTTGCACCCGGGTCGAACGATCTGTGTGAGGCCTCTCTGTGGTAAGGAAGAAGCGGGGTCCAGCCACCTGACACTTTTGAAAGGAGCCTCCCGCAGGTTCCCTACGGCGCACCCGAGCGCGCCGTAAAGGGTGCCCTGGCTGGTCACTTGCGCTGTCAAGCCGTGCATTAACCTGCGGGAGGCTGGCAAACTGTCGGGTAGCCAGAAGCGGGATGTCTGAACCCCCGTCCAAAGGGTCAGAAGGGGGGCAACGCGTTTTGCGTTGCCCCCCAGGGTGCAGCGATCGTCGTGGGGCGGCGACTGCCGGATTGTCGGAGTGGGCCTCAACGGGATCGGCTTTGTATGTGGTGGCCTCTAATCCCACGTCACCGGAGGTGTAGGCCGAGTCGCATGCCTCCGCCAGCGGTTCCCCATCGGTGAACAGCGCCGGGTGGCCCCTATCGCAGGCGGCTCGGACCTGGTCGGTCGTGGCCTCGGGACCCCACGCTCACCGCGCGCACAGCACACGCTCCGTCGCCGTCCCCACGCTCCGTTCGCTATCGAAGTCTGGACCTCCCAGCCGGTGTTGAAGTCGCTGAAACCGTCTGGGAAAAGCACACCGTTGCGGCCGCCCCACTCAAGGCAAGTCTTCTGGGCTGTAGTCCATCTCGGTGATGTACAGGGTCCCGTCTACGAAGGTGTCCTCCTCGAAACTACCCACCCAGATGTCGTACTGACCCGAGGGCGGGCTGTTGATGTCCACGAGCGGGTTGAAAGTGGCGCCGAAGTCGTCGTCGCAGTGCCAGTTCCCGTAGGGGTCGTTGACCAGCAGCGTGGTGTCCTCGTCCGCGTTCGCCGCGACGAAGAAGAAGCGCAGGCGATTCGAGACGCCATCCCAATTCACGCGGAAGTCGGGGGGTGAGGAGACAAAGCCGTAGCACTCGTCCCCCAGGTTCAGCGCTGCCGCATCGATCGCGCCCCCGCTGGTCAGGTTGACCAAGTAGGGGTCTGGTACAAAGCCCGCCGTTAGGTCAACCGTGCCGAAGTTCGGATCGGCCAGTGGATCGAGCGTCCCGCCGGAGATGGTCCAAGTCGTATCCTGAGCGATGTCCACCTCCCACTCGACGGCGATCTCGTTGGAATCGCAGTCGACGGCCCTCAGGTCATATACCCCAGGCGGAACCTCGAAGGTGCGACTTTCCCCTGTGCCGATCACCTCGCTGGCCCCCAGCCAATCCTCTCCCCATTCCCCCTCTTCGACGGGGGAGATGAACACGTAGCAGACCACCACGGCCGAATCGTTGTACACCGTAAAGGAGACCGTCTCCGGGGCGGGTGGCGGCGGTGGGGGAAGGGGCGTGGAGGTCGGGGGAGGCTGAGCAGTCGGGGGAGGTGCCGAGGTGGGAGAGGGCACCGGGGTGGGAGAGGGTGCCGA
>CAZOLN010000162.1:0-5113 GCA_964580565.1 uncultured Anaerolineales bacterium | reverse complement strand
GGCGGCGTCTTCGACCTGATCATCGCCCGCACCGGCTACACCGGCGAGCCGATGGGGTTCGAGATCTTCGTCCACCCGGACTGGGCGCCGCTCCTCTGGGACCTGCTTCTCCAGTTCGGCAAGCCCCTAGGGCTGCGGCCGGTGGGGCTGGCCGCCCGCGATTCGCTCCGCATCGAGGCGGGATTGCCCCTCTACGGCCACGAACTGGCCGGGCCGCTGGACCTGCGGCCGGACGACGCCGGGTTGGAAGGGTACGTCAAACTGTACAAGCCATTCTTCGTCGGGCGGGCCGCGTTTCGCGCCCACGCCGCGCAGCGCAAGATGAAGGTCGTCCGCTTCCGACTCAAGGAGCAGAACGTGCCGATGCCCAACCAGGGGGACCGGGTGCTGGACCGGCGGGGACGGGTGATCGGTCAGGTGACCTCCTGCGCGCGGGACACGGAGGGGTATCTCCTGGGAATGGCCTACGTGGACCAGCGTTTCGCCAAGCCGGGTGAGGAGATCCACGTCCTCGCCACCGCCCGCAAGCCGACGGAGAAGCCGCTGGAGGAACTGGAGATCGGGGACCGGGTGGCCTTAGCCAGCGAGGGAGTGGTACTGGAGCGGTTCCTGCGTCGATAGGCAAAGGAGGCAGGATGCAGGAGGCAGGAGGCAAGATGCAGGAGGCAGGAAGCAGGAAGCAAGAAGCAAGAGGCAAGGGAGGAAGGGCAAGGGAGAGGACCGGTTGGGCGGTGGTGGCGGTGATGATGGTGGTAATGGCGTGCAACGCGCCGACGCCGTTACCCCCCGCCTCCCCCACCCCCTACGTCGCGCCGACCTTCACGCCTACTCCTACGCCCCCTGCATCCCCTACGCCCACGCCCTCGCCACCTACTGCCACCCCCCAGGAGCCGGAAGCCGACGTGGTGGTCGACTTCGAGACCTGGGGGACCTGGCGGCGCGGCGACCAGCCCAACGGGACCTTCGAGCAGTCGAGCGAGCAGGTCTACGGAGGACAGTTCGCGGGGAAACTGGCCTACCACTTCCCCACGCCCGGCAACGACTTCGTCGTCTTCGTCCACATCGCCCCCATCCCCGGCACGCCGGACCGCATCCAGGCCTGGGTCTATGGGGACGGCGCAGGCCACTTCTTCAACGTCTGGATCCGCGACGCCGAAGGGGAGATCTGGCAGGTGCCGCTGGGCCGGGTCGAACACACCGGCTGGCGGCAGATGGAGGGCCGGATCGAGACAGGGCAGGAGTGGCCCTGGGACCACATCGGCGGGCCGTCGAACGGGGCGGTGGATTACCCCATCGAGTTCTACGCCGTGGTGCTGGACGACGGGGAGGACACCTTCGTCGGGGATGGGGTGATCTTCGTGGACGAGATCGCGGTGCCCTAAACCTGGGGCGCAGAGCCGCGGGACCGCCGCCCCTCTGGGCCTCACCAAGGACCTTCTAGCAAGTCGCAAAGTCGCAGGGTCGCAAAGAATCTGCGACCCTGCGACTTGCGCCGTTCCTTTACCCTTCCCAGCGCAGGATCAGTTCCTTCGCCGCCCGCACCTCATCCAGCCGACGCACCGGCGCGTTGTGGGGCGCTTCGTGCAGGAGGTCGGGCTCCGTCCGCGCCTCCTCGGCGATCTTCAAGAGGGCGTCGGCAAAGGCGTCCAGCGTCTCCTTGCTCTCCGTCTCCGTCGGCTCGATCATCAGCGCTTCCCGGACGATGAGGGGGAAGTAGTTGGTGGGCGGGTGGAAGCCGTAGTCGATGAGCCGCTTGGAGATGTCCAACGCCCGCACGTCGGGCGCATCAGGGATACGGCCCTCGCAGACGAACTCGTGCATACAGGTCCGATCGTAGGGCACCCGGTATGTCCCCTTGATCCGGTGCATCAGGTAGTTGGCGTTGAGCACCGCGTGCTCCGCCACCCGGCGGAGCCCCTCCGGTCCCAGCATCCGGATGTAGGTGTAGGCCCGGACCATCACCCCGAAGTGGCCGTAGAAGGCCTTCAGGCGGCCGATGGACTTGGACGGCATCACGAGCGTGAAGAACGGCGCCTCTTCGTCCGACCGGTCGGGGTCGATGGCGACGATGGGGCCGGGGAGGAAGTCGGCGAGCCGCTCGGCGGCCGCCACCGGACCGGAGCCGGGGCCGCCACCGCCGTGGGGCGTGCTGAAGGTCTTATGCAGGTTGTAGTGGAGGACGTCGAAGCCCAGGTCACCCGGGCGGGCGATCCCCAAGAGGGCGTTCATATTGGCCCCGTCGCCGTACATCAGCCCGCCGTGCTCGTGGACCAAGGCGGCGATCTCCTCCAGGTGCTCGTCGAACAGCCCCAGCGTGTTGGGGTTGGTGAGCATCATCCCCACCAGGTGGTCGCCGTGCTCCTCGCAGGCCGCCTTCAGCGCGTCCAGGTCCACGTTCCCCCGATCGTCGGAGGGGACCTCGATCACGCGCAGGCCGCTCATCGTCGTGCTGGCCGGGTTGGTCCCATGGGCCGAATCCGGCACCAGGATCACGTCCCGGTGCGCTTCCCCCCGGTCGAGATGGTAGGCGCGCATCATCAGCACGCCGGCCAACTCGCCGTGGGCTCCCGCCGCCGGTTGCAGGCTCACCCCGGCGAACCCGCCGATCTCCTTCAGGAACTCCTGAAGGTAGTACATCAGGAAGAGCGCGCCCTGCACCGTCTCCTCGTCCTGGTAGGGGTGAAGGTGGACGAAGCCGGGCAGGCGACACATCTCCTCGTTGATCTTGGGGTTGTACTTCATCGTGCAGGAGCCAAGCGGGTAGAAACCGACGTCCACCCCATAGTTCAACTGAGAGAGGCGGGTGTAGTGTCGGATCAGGTCCTGCTCGCTCACCTCCGGCAGCGCCAGGTCCTCCCGCACCAGCCCTTCGGGCAGATCGGCCTCAGGCACGTCCAGGTCCGGCAGCGGGGTCGCGCACCGGCCCGGCCGGGAGATCTCGAAGATCAGAGGTTCAACCACACGATCGTGTCCCACTTCATTCCTCCAGCAGCGTCTTGAACTCGGCGTGGTGCTCCTCCTCATCCATCAGGATCTGACGGAAGAGACGGGCAGTGGTAATGTCCCCCTCCTGCTCCGCCAGGGCGATGATCTCCCTATACAGCGCGATAGCCTCCTCCTCGGCCTTCACGTCCAACTCCAGCATCTCCCGCCAGTTCTTCCCCACGGTGATGGGGTCCGGCTTGGTGGTCGGCACGCCGCCCAGGTAGTCCACCCGCTCGGCAATCGCCTCAGCGTGCTTCATTTCCTCAACGGCGATCTCCTTGAAAACGCCGCCGATGGCCGCCGCGTACGGCCCGCCGATGCGCACGTGCTGCCACATATACTGGATAGAAACCTGAATCTCCCGGGCAATGGCCTGGTTCAGTTTCTCGATCAACTTCTCGCTCATCGTTCCCTCTCTGTGGGGTTTCAAGGTTTCAGGTTCCAGGTTTCAAGGTGACAGGCTCCGGATCGCCCCGGCCTACGATATCTCAACCTGAAACCTAAAACCTGTAACTAGACTACCAACTCCCAACCTCCCCCAACGCCTCCACCAACGTGTCGATCTCCTCGCGGGGGTTCATCTCCGTCACGCAGAGGAGCATATGGTTCTCCAGATGGGGATAGTCCCGCCCCAGGTCGTACCCGCCGATGATCCCCCACTCGTCCAGGAGGTAGTCGTTGATCTCCTGGACCGGGCGTGGACAGCGGACGACGAACTCCTTGAAGAAGGGCTTATCCCGCAGAACGGAGAACCCGTCCAGCGCGTCGATGCGGTCCGCCGCGTAGTGGGCCTTGTGGTAACAGAGTTCGGCCACCTTGCGCATCCCACATTTCCCGAGGGCCGCCATGTAGACCGCCGCCGCCAGCGCGACGAGCCCCTGGTTGGTGCAGATGTTGGAGGTGGCCTTCTCCCGGCGGATGTGCTGCTCGCGGGTGGACAGGGTGAGGACGAACCCTCGCTTCCCCTCGGCGTCCACCGTCTGCCCCACCAGCCGACCGGCCATCTTACGCACGTACTTCATCCGCGTGGCGAAGAACCCCAGGTAGGGCCCGCCGAAGTTCAGCCCGGCGCCCATCCCCTGGCCCTCCCCCACCACGACGTCCGCCCCGAATTCCCCGGGCGGCTTCAGCAGCCCCAGGGCGATGGGATCGGCCACGACCACGAACAGCGCGCCCACCGCGTGCGCCGCCTCGGCCAGCGGGGTCAGGTCCTCAAACCGGCCCAGGAAGTCCGGATACTGGACGATGAGACAGGCCGTTTCCCCGTTCAGAAGCCCCTTCAGGTCCGCAGCCTCCTCCGCCTCGACGATCTCCAGCCCCATCCCCTGGGTGTACGTACGCACCACCTCCCGGTACTCGGGATGGACGTAGCGGGAGAGGACCACCCGACGGCGCTTCCGGCGGTGGACGTTGAGAGCGGTGATGACCGCCTCGGCGGTGGCGGTGGCCCCGTCGTAGTGGGAGGCGTTGGAGACCTCCATCCCGGTCAGCTCGCAGATCATCGTCTGGTACTCGAAGATGGCCTGGAGGGTCCCCTGGCTGATCTCCGGCTGGTAGGGGGTGTAGGCGGTGTAGAACTCCCCACGGCGCAGCACCGCGTCCACCACGGCGGGGACGAAGTGACGATAAGCCCCTGCTCCTAAAAAGCAGGGGCCGTCGGCCGTGGTGAAGTTGGCCTGGGCCAGCGTCTCCAGTTCCCACCGCACCTCCATCTCGGAGACGCCCCGCGGGAGGCGCAGTTCGGGAAAGCGGGCGTGCTCCGGCACGTCCTCGAACAGATCCTCAATGGACCGGACGCCGATCGCTTCCAGCATCGCCTTCCGGTCCGCCTCACTGTGCGGAATAAACGGCATATTCTCTGCTCCTTGCTCCCTACTCCCTGCGATCCTGCCTGCTACTCCCCCTCCTCCTCCGCCACGAACGCCTCGTATTCAGCGGGGTCCATCAGCGCGTCGAACTCGGCGGGGTCGGAGGGCTTGAAGCGGATCATCCACCCCTCGCCGTAGGGGTCCTGGTTGATCAGTTCCGGTGCGTCCTCCAGCGCTTCGTTGATGGCGGTGATCTCCCCGCCCATCGGCATATAGAGGTCGGAGGCGGCCTTCACCGATTCGACCACGCCGAAGACATC
>CAZOLN010000161.1:0-5310 GCA_964580565.1 uncultured Anaerolineales bacterium | reverse complement strand
TTAATGAGGGGATCCCCCTGCGACTACAACGTCGGCGCAGTACGACCGGATCAGGGAAACGAGAATGGAGGAGCCAAGGATTAAGACACCCCTTCGATGGCGTCTGCCGACGTTGAATATCCGCCATAAGATCGTCCTCCCTTATTTGGTCCTCACGTTGATCGTGGCCGCCGTCGGCACCTACGTGGTGACCGATCTGGTCGCTGGCTCGCTGGACGAGCGGTTGACCAACCACCTCCTTGAGGCGGGCCGGGTGGTCTCCGACGCCTGGGTGGAGAAAGAGGAAGACCATCTGCGGGCGGGGCGGGTCGCGGCCTACACGGTGGGGATGGCCGAAGCGCTGGCCAACCACGACGCCGAAAGGGTCTCCAGCCTGGGGATGCCGCTGCTCGGCGGGTGGGAGGCGGAGTGTCTCATCCTGGTGGACGCCGATGGCCGCCAGATGTTCCACGCCCTCAAGCAGCCGGATGGATCGGTGGTCTCGCTGGAGGGGCCGACGGACCTCTCCGATCTGTGGCTCGTCAGTTCCATCCTGGCCGATCAAGACCCGAACGGGCCTCCCCGGCGCGGGATCGGCCTCCATCCCGTCGATCAGCGGTACTACTACTTCACCGCGGTCCCCGTGGGGCTCAACGATCGCCTGGTGGGGGTCGCGATCATCGGCACCTCTCTGGATACCCTGTTGCCCCTCTTCAAAGAGACGTCCCTGGCCCACGTGACGATCTATCTGTACGACGGAGAGGCCGTGCAGATCGTAAGCAGCACGTTCCTCCTCCCCGAGGAACGGACCGCCGCTGCCGATGTCTTGGATGCCCTCGCGATCACGCCTGAGGCGTATCAGGAGATCCTGCAGAGCACGGGGGTCACCATCGGCAGGAACGTCACCGTTCGCGAGCGTCCATACCGGGTCGCTTACGCCCCGATCGCCATTGGCGGCGATCGGGTTGGGGTCTTCTCCGTCGGTCTCCCGATCGACTTCATCCTCAGCGCTGGCGCGACCAGCCGGAACACCTATGCTCTCCTCTTCTCCGCTGCGGTGGTCTCCGTCATCCTCATCGGCTACGTCATCGCCCGTCGGATCACCGGGCCGCTCAGCCGATTGGTGCGCACCTCCCAGGCGGTGGCGGAGGGCGACCTGGGCCAGCGGACCGGTATCAAGAGCGCGGACGAGATCGGCGTGTTGGCCGCCACGTTCGACCAGATGACCGAGCGGCTGGCGGAGCGGACCCGTGCGCTGGAGGAACTGTTGTACGCCTACAAGGAGTCTGCCGGGCGCATGCGCTCCATCCTCGCCAGCATCGGCGACGGCGTCATCCTGGAGGACGTGGACGGCAACTTGATCCCCCTCAACAAGGCAGCGGAGGCCCTGCTGGAGGAACTGGCGGCCAATTTCCAGTTTGGGCCGTTGCGGGAGTTGAGCAGCAGCGAGGGGCAGGAGATCGCCGCCGACGCCGAGGCCAACCCCTGGCTTCTGGAGAGCCGTCGGTTCGAGGTGGGCAAGAAGGTCATCAGCGCCCACTCGGCCGCCGTCCGAACGGACGAGGGGGAGTACCTCGGTACGGTGATCGTCCTCCGGGACGTGACCGCGGAGGTGGAGGCGGAGCGGCTGAAGGACGCTTTCATCGCCCACGTCTCACACGAGTTGCGCACGCCCCTCACGGCCATCAAGGGATATGTCACCCTTCTCTTGAGGTTCGCCCGCGATGCCCTCACCGAAGAGCATCGGGGGTTCCTGGAGACCATCAACCGCCATACCGACAACTTGATCGGGATGATCAACACGCTGCTCGACTTCTCGGAGATCGAAGCGGGGGAGCGCCTGTGGATTCAGCGCCGGCTGTCGAACCTGGTGCCTCTGCTCGGGGAGATCGTCGAGGAATGGCGACCGGCGATGGAGGAGAAAGGGCTGCGGTTTGAGGCGGAGATCGCCAACGGCCTGCCTTCCATCCCCATCGACGCCCGGCGGCTTCGTTGGGCGATCATCAATCTGATCCGAAACGCCTGGCAGTACACCCCTTCGGGAGGAAGCGTGGCGGTGCGGCTCTTCCGCCAGGAGAACGAGCTCGTCCTGGAGGTTGCAGACACCGGCACCGGCATCCCGGCCGAACTGCAGGACCGGCTGTTTCACCGTTTCTTCCGGATGATGAACCAGGCCGACGACGAGGTGCGCGGCCTGGGCGTAGGGCTCTACGTCACCCGGGCGATCATCGAGGCCCACGGCGGACGGATCCAGGTCGAAAGCCAGGAGGGAGTGGGTAGCACGTTTCGCGTCTTCCTCCCCGTATCGGACGGATTCGACGACGGAGGGGATGAGCGGCCGTGACGGGAAAGGGCTCCGTCTACACCGGGGAGTCGCGGAGAGCGTGGTCGGACCTGCTGGTGCTTGGGGTCGTCCTCCTGTTGAGTTTCCTTTTCCTTTACGTCATCGCTGGCATCGCGTTCCGACCCGCTCCGACCTGGCAGGCCGAGGCGGATATGCTCTCCCGGATGGTCCCGGAGGTGGCCTACGTCCGTCCCCCGGAACCGTTCCGTCCCTTGCGACCGGAGATCGTTTCGTTGCCTCCGGTGAACGTGGAATCGGGGCTGGCTGTTTCTGGCCCCATTGTCATCGTTCCGCCGGTTGTCTTCAACACGCCGACGGCGCTCCCGACGTCGACCCCCGTTGCCCCCTCTACGCCGTCCTCTCCCGCGGGTAGCACCCCCCGCCCGAGCCCCCCGCCGACCCAGGTGCCTACCCAGACGCCGACGCCCCTTCCCACCTCCACTCCCCCGCCCCGCCCGACCTCCACGCCGACCCCCACCTCCCCCCCCACGCCGACCCCCACGCCGACGCCCGCCCCCTCGCCAACCCCCACTTTTACCCCCACGCCTCGCCCGACCCTGCCCCCCCATCCTCCGCCACCCACTCCGTCGCCGACGCGCCCTGCGCAGCCGTAGCGCCCTACCTCTGGCTGTAAAGGAGGAGTTGCGATGGACTGGCTCCAGGCACGACGTCCCTTCCAGACCCTGTGGATCTGCGTGTTCCTTGCGCTCTTGTCCTTCCCCGTGGTCGCCGCGCTGGTGGCAGGATCCGACCCGGTTCGCGCCGCCGACACGCTGCCCTCCCTGCTCCTTGCCAGCGAGTCGACGGACCTCTCCGTGGTCAAGGACGCCACCCCCGATCCGGTCCTGGCAGGGCGCCGGTTGACCTACCCGATCACCGTCACCAACCACTCGACGGCTACCACCTCCGGCGTCGTGGTGACCGACACGCTGCCCCTCCAGGTGGAATACGTGGCCGACACCGGGGGGTGTACCCTGCAGGAGAACAGCGGTCCGGGCGGAGCGGACCTTCTCGTCTGCTCTCTGGCGGATCTCGGTCCGGGGGAAAGCCGCGCCTTCCAGGTCGTCGTCAGCGTTCCTGCGGACGCCGTGGCGGGGGAGCCGGATGGCCTCGCTACGATCACGAACACCGTCGAAGTGACCAGTTCCCTGACCGAGACCAACCCGATCGACAACGTCTATATCCTGCCGTCCTTCGTCCAGGACCAGGCCGACCTGCAGGTGTCCAAGGTCAGCACGCCGGAGACCTCGGTGCCGGCCGGGGAGACGTTCACCTACACGATCTTTGTGGATAACTACGGCCCGTCCTACGCCCGCAACGTGGCCCTGCGAGACAACATCCTGGCCTCCAACGACGTCACGATCCTTGCCGTCAACGACGACCCCAACCGTGCCGATTCGTGCAGCCTCGTGGGGGACGAGATCCAATGCACGCTGAGCAACCCTCTGGAGCCGGTCGGGGTCTCCCCGCTGAACGGGCGGTGGACGGTGACCATCCTCCTCCGGTCCAACGAACCGCAGGAGATCAACAACACCGTGCAGGTCTTCAGCGCGGATCCAGATGGAACCGGCCCCCAGACCGCCACGCCGGACCCCGATTCCTCCAACAACCAGGCCACCGACTTCATCGCCGTCACCGCCGTCGCCGACCTCCAGATCGCCAAGACGGCCCAGGGGCAGGTCCAGCTCTCCGGGCAGCCCGGGGGAACCTTCGGCCTGGTCGCCGATCAGGTGACCGCGGGCGGTCTCCTGACCTACACGGTGACGGTCCACAACCTCGGCCCCTCCACCGCCCGGAACGTGGTGGTGGAGGACCATCCCTCACCCTGGGTCACCGTGCAGACGATGGTGCCCAGCCAGGGATCCTGCTACACCGATCCGTCGGAGGGTTTGATCTGTGCGTTGGGCGATCTGGGGCCGGGGGACGTCGCCACCATCCGCATCGTCGCCGAGGTGCCGTCCAGCGTGCCTGGAGGGACCGAGTTGGACAACCTGGCGATGGTCCGCAGCGACGTCTTCGACCCGGACAACACGAACGACTACGCCGCGAACGAGACGGCGGTGGACGTGTGGGCCGATCTCTCCGTGGCGAAGACGGTCCAACCGGTGCCCGCCCTCGCCGGTTCCCCGCTCACCTATACCCTCGTCGTCCGGAACCTGGGGCCGAGCGATGTCCAGGGGGCTTCCGTGGTCGACGTGATCCCAACGGGGATCGAGGATGTGGTCTGGCAATGCACCTCCTCCGAGGGGGCTTCGTGCACCAGCAGCGGGACGGGCGACGTCGGGGATTCGGTCGATCTGGAGGCCGGCGGGACGCTCACCTACGTGGTGCAGGGCCTGTTGCAGGTTTCTTACCCGATCACCAACACGGCGGTCGTCACCTCCCCGGAGGAGATGCCGGATCCCTTTGAGACGAACAACAGCGCCAGCGTGCTGAACGCTTCCCAGTACGTCTACCTCCCTCTGGTCATCGGAGGCCCCGGCCTCCAGGCTCCCGACCTGATCGTCGAAGAGATCATCGTCACCTCAAACGACGTTCAGGTGGTGATCCGGAACGTCGGGAGCGGTCCGGTGGATCGGGGGTTCTGGGTGGACGTGTATATCGACCCGGACGTCGCTCCCCGGGAGGTCAACCAGGTCTGGGGCGACCTGGGGGATGAGGGGTTGGTGTGGGGGGTCACAGGGGCCGCTTTGCCCCTGGCTCCGGATGAGACCATCACCTTGCGGGTGGGAGACACGTATTATTGGGAGGATCTCAGCCGGGTTACCTGGCCTCTTTCCCCCGGCACGCCGGTGTACGCGCAGGTGGATTCCTATGGAGATCCCTCCTACGGTCTGGTGCAGGAGATCCACGAGATCGCCGGGGGCACCTACAACAACATCGCGGGGCCGGTGTTCTCGTCGACGGGGTTTGCCTCTCTCCGAGCGGGGGGTGTGGTTGCCGCGGTGCCGGGCTATCTCTTCCCTCCGCCGCTAGTGGGACCCTGA
>CAZOLN010000160.1:0-5325 GCA_964580565.1 uncultured Anaerolineales bacterium | reverse complement strand
GGGAGGGGGGTGAGGGCACCCAAACTCTTCTTAATCTGCCCCCATCCTAAAGCACCCCCACCGCGCCCGTGTTCTTGACACTTCTTTGGGGGAAGGTATAATCTCCGATGTAGGCGTGCTACCAACGCTCTTCGGCTAGCGATCGGGGAACAAGACGATGCCAGATACCGCCGGTGTAACCGCTAGGGGTAGCGGGGCGCGCAGACGACGCATCCGCGAAGCGCTTGAGGCGTACTTGTTCCTCTCCCCGGCCGCGATTCTTCTCTTCGTCTTCGGCATCCTGCCCGTGGGCTATGCCTTCTACATCAGTCTCCACCGCTGGCGCATCCAGAAGGGGGACTTCATCGGGCTGGCGAACTACACCCGGCTGCTGGGGCCGGGTTCCAGCGTGGCGATGCTCCTGGTAGGGATCGGGCTGCTGATCGGGGCCTACTACGTGTGGCAGGCGATCCCCTTCCAGGCGGGAGGCTGGCGGGTTGGATTGCGCGTCGCCCTGGCGGCGATGCTCATCATCGGCGGGCTCACGCTGGTGTTGGGGGCGGATGGGATGATCGGCTACGCCGCGGAGGAGCGCACGGTCCGCCAGTATCTGCTCTCCGTCCTTCGCACCGTCTTCTACTCCGCCGGGACCGTCCCCTTCCAACTGGGGCTCGCCTTCCTCCTATCGAACCTCCTGTTCCAGCAGATCCGGGGCCGCTCCTCCTTCCGGATGCTCTATTTCCTTCCCTATATCACTCCTACCGTCGCCACCGCCGCGGTGTGGCGGGCCATCGTCTTCGAGCCCCGGCAGGGTCTGGTCAATTCCCTTCTCTCCTTCCTGGGGGTGGCGCAGGAGAATCTCCCTCGCTGGATCATGGAGCCGCGGGGAATTGTGCCCCTGCTGGGTCAGTGGCTGGGGATCAGCCTGCCCGATTGGGTGGTCAACTCGCCGGTCCTCAGCGGTCCCAGCTTGGCGATGGTCGCCGTCTGCATCTACAACATCTGGGTCTTCACCGGCTACAACACGGTGATCTACCTGGCCGGGCTGGGGGCGATCCCCTATGAACTCTACGAGGCGGCGGAGATCGACGGGGCGGGCCGATGGCAACTGCTTCGCCACATCACCCTGCCGCTGGTCTCGCCGACCACCTATTTCCTCACCCTGATGGGCATCATCGGCACCTTCAAGGCGGTGAACCACATCTACATTATGACGCAGATCGTCGGCCTGGGCGGGCCGCAGGACACGACGACGACGGCGGCCATCTACATCTTCAAGCAGTTCCGGGAGGGGAACCGCTGGGGTGTGGCCAGCGCGGCCGCCTTCATCCTGCTGGGGATCATCCTGCTGCTCACCTGGGTCCAGAACCGGGTGGCCGAAGAGAGGGTGCACTATGCCTGAGCGCGTTGCGACCCACCGTCGGTTCCGGCTGCGGCCTGGGCGTCTTCTCACCTATTTCGTCCTGATCCTGGGCGCGGTCATCGCTGTGATCCCCTTCCTGTGGATGATTCTTACGTCCTTGAAGACCTACGGGGAGTATGCCCTGCGGACCCCCTGGCCCAAGGCGCTGACCCTGCTCCCGTACCGCGACCTGCCGCCCACCGAGGACGTGGTGGTGGACTTGCGTCCGGTGGAGGAGGGGGCCTGGGGGGGCGCGCCTCGGTCCGCCCAGCCGTTGCTGGAGGGGCGGATCCTGATCGAGCGGGTGAGCGCGCCGGTGGCCGAGCAACTGGCCCGCAAGGGGGAAGCCCCTCCCCTGGAGGTCCTCATCCTGGTCGCCGATGTCGATTCGGAGGTGGAAGGGTACGACACGTTCTACTTCACCGTCGGATCGCGGGTGATCCAGCAGGAGACGGTGCGGGCGCGGCTGGGGGAGGGATGGCGGGCTCCGTACTACATCAATGCGCCGGACATGGAGCGATGGGGGCCCCAGTTGATCGTGTTGGATAACGACCCGGACCACTTCGTCGTCCGCAAGACGTGGCGGCCGGGCGTGATGCTGATCTTCAACTACATCAAGTCCTGGTTCGAGGCCGACTTCGCCCGCTACACCTGGAACAGCGTGCGGTTGACGCTGATCAGCGTCACCGGCGTGGTGGTCTTCTCCACGCTTGCCGCCTACGCCTTCGCTCGGATGCAGTTCCCTGGTCGGAACGGCATCTTCACCGTCTTCTTAGCGACGCTGATGCTGCCGGAGGTCGTCACCTTGATCCCCAACTACGCCATCGTGATCCAGTTGGACCGGTTCTTCGAACGAGTGCTCCACATCGAGAACGCCTGGCTGAACAACTGGACGGCGCTGACCATCCCCTTTATGGCCTCCACCTTCAGCATCTTCCTGCTCCGCCAGTTCTTCGCCCAGATCCCGGACGAACTGTACGACGCCGCCCTGATCGACGGCTGCGGGCATTTGCGCTTCCTCCTGCAGGTTGTTCTGCCCCTCTCGAAGGCTCCGCTGATGTCGGTGATCGTCCTCAACGGGATCTGGAGTTGGAACGCCTTCCTCTGGCCGCTCATCGTCACCTCGGATGAGACCTGGCGGCCCATCACCGTCGGGCTGAGCAAATTTACGATGGAGGCGGCCGCCGAGGTCCATTTGATGATGGCTGGCGCTGCGCTCACCATCATCCCCATCTTGATCCTCTACTTCTTCACTCAGAAGCAATTCACCGAAGGTATCGCCACAACCGGGCTGAAAGGATAACGGCACCGCTTAGGCACACCGGGAAAGGAGGTGGTGCTCACCGTTTACGTTTTGGAGAGAACGGACGACCCTGAGATCGGTTAGGGGACTTTCCCTGTGTAGAAGAAAACTTACTTAGGAGGAGAATCGAAAATGAAGGCGCGAAGTTGGTTGATCATACTGGCCGTGGTGGTCATCGCGGGCATCCTCGTCGTCGGCTGCAAGCCTACCCCGACGCCCACGGAGGCGCCGACGGAGGAGGCGACGGAGGCACCGACGGAGGCTCCCACCGAGGAGGCGACCGAGGAACCGACCGAGGAGCCGACCGAGGCCCCACCGTACGATGTGGAGATCTACGGTGACCTGGAGAACCTCGATCCCAGCGGGCAGGTGGTCACCTACTGGTATCAGCACTCCCGCAGCCGGGAGGAGGCGCTCCAGGCGATGATTGAGGAGTTCAACTCCACCAACGAGTGGGGCATCACCGTGCAGGGCGAGTACGCCGGCCACTACGGCGAGATCTACAACAAGATCGTCGCCGGCATCCCGTCGGGTGAGGTGCCCGATATGGCGGTGGCCTACCAGAACCAGGCGGCCACCTACGCCACCCAGGGGGCGGTGGTCGAACTGACCCCCTACATCGAGAGCGAGAAGTGGGGCTTCGCCTCGGAGGAGATGGATGATTTCTTCCCCTTCGTCCATCAGGGCGACTACCTGCCCCAGTTCGACGGCCGGTACGGCTTCCCGCCCAACCGGTCGATGGAGGTCCTCTACTACAACGAGGACTGGCTCCACGAGTTGGGCTACGATCACCCGCCGCGGACCTGGGAAGAGTTCAAGGAAATGGCCTGCGCCGCCTCCGATCCGGAGGCCGGGACCTACGGCTACGAGTTCTCCATCGACACCTCCACCTTCGCCGACTGGGTCTTCAACCGGGGTGGGCAGATGATCAACGAGGATGCCACCGCCTACGTCTTCGACGGGCCGGCCGGGCTGGAGGCCCTGATGTTCCTCCAGGAACTGTTCAACGAGGGCTGCGCCATCCTGGAGACGGAGCGGTACGGCGACCAGGCCGACTTCGGCGTGGGCAAGGTCCTCTTCACCATCAGCAGCACCTCCGGCCTCCCCTACTACCGCAGCGCGGTGGCCGAAGGCGCCGGCTTCAACTGGTCCATCTCCACCTTGCCCACCTCCCTGGATACCCCCAAGGTGAACATCTACGGCGCCAGCCTTTCCATCTTCAGGACCACGCCGGAGAAGCAGTTGGCGGCCTGGCTCTTCATCAAGTGGTTCGCCGAGCCGGAGCAGCAGGCCCGCTGGGCCCGCGCCTCCAACTACTTCCCGGTCCGCAAGTCGGCGGCGGAGTTGCTCCAGGACTACTTCGACGAGAACCCCCAGTACGCCAAGGCGTTTGAGTTCCTCAACTACGACATCGCCATCGAGCCGGGTGTGGCCGGCTACGACGAGTGCCGCGACGCCATCAACGAGATGCTCACCGCCGTCGCCAACGGCGAGGATCCGCAGACCTGGCTGACCCAGACCGTCGAGGAGTGCAACGCCTTCCTGGAGGAGGCCGCGCCCTCCCAGTAGTTGGTCGTCCAGAGGACCTAGGGTGGGCCGCGGGCTCTGCCCCGTGGCCCACCCCTCTGCTCTTGTTGACCCATCTTTCCTTGGAGTCGAGAGCGATGTCCGAAATAACCGTACCAACCGTTTACTTTGAGGAGCCGGGCCCTCAGAACACCGAGCGAACCCTGGAGGTGGCACGGCAGCGGGCGGAGCAGTTGGGCATCCGTACCATCCTCGTCGCCAGCACGACGGGCGCGACCGGCGCGCGGGCCGTCGAGGTCTTCCAAGGGTACGATGTGGTGGTGGTCACGCACTCCACCGGCTTCCGCGCCCCCAACGAGCAGGAACTGCAACCGGAGCACCGGGCGGCCATCGAGACCGGTGGCGGTCGCATCCTCACCTGCCAGCACGCTTTCGGCGGGGTCAACCGGGCGGTGCGGAAGCGATTGGGTACTTATCTGACCGACGAGATCATCGCCTACACGCTGCGCACCTTTGGGGAGGGGACCAAGGTCTGCCTGGAGATCGCCCTGATGGCCGCGGACGCGGGGCTCGTGCGGGTCGGTGAACCCTGTATCGCCATCGCCGGGACCGGCCGTGGCGCCGACACCGCCATGGTCCTCGTCCCCGCCAACGCCCAGACCTTCTTCGACCTGAGGGTGATGGAGGTGCTGGCGAAGCCCCGCCTGGCCCCAACCGGCGCGTGACGCATGGGGCTACCGCAAGGCACAGGGACATGGTGCGGAAGGCAGGGGGTGAGGGAGTATGGTGAGACCGGTTGAGGAGTTGACCTTCGAGGAGGCCTTCGCCGAACTGGAGGAGACGGTGCGGAAACTGGAGGCGGGTGGGCTGACCCTGGAGGAAAGCCTGGCTCTCTACGAGCGGGGACAGGCCTTGGCCGCGCACTGCAACCGTCAACTGGACGAGGCCGAGTTGAAGATCCGTCAGTTGACCCCCGACGGCAAGGTGATCCCCTTCGAGGGGGCGTAAAGCGGTCGGCCGTTCCTCCGTTTTCCTCCTCCAGCGCCCCCGCGCAACCGGTTCGTAACGCGATTGTAATGCCGCCCAGGGGCGAACATTATACAATTTTTAATGA
>CAZOLN010000159.1:2058-5386 GCA_964580565.1 uncultured Anaerolineales bacterium | reverse complement strand
TAAGCCGCCGCATGATGTTTTCGCGGTGGCGTTCCACCGTCTTGACGCTGATCCCCAGGCGCTCGCCGATCTCGCGGTTGGACAGGCCCTCGGCGATGAGGGTGAGCACCTCCCGCTGGCGGGGGGTGAGTTGCTCGTCTGTTTCCTCCTCATCGCACTGCGCCCTTCGCAGATAGTCCCGTACCAGAAGCCCGGCCATCGTCGGGTGCAGGTAGACCTCCCCCCGGGCTGCGACCTGGATGGCCGCGAGCAGGTCGTCGGGAGGGGCGCGCTTGGGCACATAGCCGCTGGCTCCGGCATTGAGCATTTCGAAGAAGTAAGCCTTTTCTTCGTGGATGGTCAGCGCCAGGACGTTCACCTCTGGGGCCAGGGCTTTGATCTGGCGGGTCGCCTCCACCCCGTCCATATCTGGCATCGTGATGTCCATCAGCACGACGTCGGGGCGCAGTTGGGCCGCCAGGCTCACCGCTTCCTCGCCCTTCCCCGCCTCGCCGACCACTTCCACCTCGGGGTGTCGGCTGAGGAGGGTGCGCGGCCCCGCGCGGACGATCTCGTGGTCATCCACCAGAAGCAGCCGGATCGGACTCACGACGCTCCTCCTCGACCTCAGGCGTCGGGATGGGCACCCGCACCGTTACCTCGGTCCCCTCGCCGGGAGCCGACCGGAGATCCAGGTGCCCCCCTATCAGTTGGACCCGCTCACAGATCCCCGCCAGTCCCCATCCCCTTCCACACGCGGCTGCCCGCTGGGCTTCCTCCACGTCCATTCCGATCCCGTCGTCGGAGACGGTGAGGCGGGCCTCTCTTTCGCCGATGTGGAGGCGGATCCAGGCGTGGTTCGCTTTGGCGTGTTTGGCGACGTTGGTCAGCGCCTCCTGGGCGATGCGGTAGAGCGCGGTCTCGATCTCGGAGGGGAGGCGCTTCCGTTGGCCGGTCACCTCGACGTCCACCGTGAACGGGTAGCGAGCGGAACACTCGTCGGCGTACGTGATCAACGCCGCTGGCAACCCCAGTTCGTCCAGCACCGCCGGACGGAGTCGGGCGGTCAACTGGCGCAGATCCTCCATCACCCGCTCCGTCAGTTCCCGCAGCGTCCCGATCCGCTGACGGATCTCGTCGTGGTGGTCCTGGCGCTGTGGGAGGGCTTCCTCCAGCGCTGTCAGTTCCCAGCGCAGGGCGGTGAGGGCCTGCCCGGCCTCGTCGTGGAGCTCGCGGGCGATGTGGCGACGCTCCTCCTCTTGGGCCTCCACCGCACGCAAACCTTAAAATCTTTCCTGCCCTGTTGACACCCTCCCACGTGGTATGATATAATGACTTGTAGTCAGTATATGACCAGCGGTTAGTAGCGGGGGGCCAGCCTTTGACGACCCGGGCGCGTCGCGAGCGCGAAAAAGAGGAGCGCCGGCAGACCATTCTCCGTGCTGCCCGAGACGTCTTCTTTGAAGAAGGGTTCCACCGTGCCACGGTGGACAGCATCGCCGAGCGCGCGGAGGTCAGCAAGGGCACGGTCTACCTGTACTTCGAAAGCAAGGAGTCCCTCCTCGCCCACCTGCTTCTAGAAGGGCTGGAACTTCTCCTCAAGCACCTCGAAGAAGCCTACGCGCCGGATCGGGTCCTTGATGCAGAGGAGCGGTTGCGGCGGCTGGGCTGGGCCTACATCCAATTCTTCCAACGGGAACCCCTTTACTTCCGCTTCCTGATGGCTGTGGACCGGGGTCGGTTCCGGGAAACGGTCTCTCCCCATACCTATCGTCAGGTCCTCGAAGCCAGCCTGGAGGGGTTGAACTGGGTGGTGCGCGCCATCGAGCAGGGGATCGCGGAAGGGCGTTTCCACTGTTGCGATGCCCGCCAGGCCGCGGCCACCCTTTGGGCCGCCCTTAACGGAGTGCTGGAACTGATGGCCCATCCGCTCCGCCAGGAGATGGTTGGGGTTGCCCCAGACGTGTTGTACCGTACGGCGATCGAGACCGTCATTCGGGGCTTGCGGTAACCTCCCGGCTTCCTGGCTCCCTCGCTTCCTTATGTAGAAGCGGGGAAGCAGGGAAGCGAGGAAATTGATTGGACGGGCTGTTCCACATTTGAAGGGAAAGGAGGTACTGCGGTGAGAGAGGTCGTCATCGTCAGTCCGGTGCGCACGCCAGTAGGGGCTCATGGCGGCGCGTTGCGCAGCCTGCGGGCGCAGGATCTGGCCGAGATCGTCTTCCGGGCCGTGCTGGAGCGGACGGGGATCGATCCGGCGGTGCTGGACGAGGTGATCTTGGGCAACATCGGGCAACCTTCCGATGCGGCCAACATCGCCCGGGTCGCCGCGTTGATGGCGGGGGTGCCGATCGAAGTGCCCGCCTTCACCGTCCAGCGCAACTGTGCCTCCGGCATGCAGTCCATCACTTCCGCTTACCAGGCCATCCAAGCGGGCGATGGGGAGATCTACCTCTGTGGCGGGACCGAGAGCATGAGCAACATCCCCTACATCCTCAAGAAGGCCCGTTGGGGGTATCGGCTCCGCCACGGCGAACTGACCGACGCTTTGTGGGAGGGCCTCACCGACCCCATCTGTGGGCAAATCATGGGCCGCACCGCCGAGAACCTGGCCGAGAAGTACGGTATCTCCCGAGAGGAGCAGGACGAGTACGCGGTGAAGTCCCATAAGAAGGCGTTCATGGCCCAGCGGATGGGGAAGTTCGACGACGAGATCGTCCCCGTGGAGGTGGTCAAACGGGTCGCCGGTCAGGAGGTGGCCAGGGAGGTCATCAAGCAGGACGAGACCATCAATCCAGGGCTCACCGTGCAGAAGGCGGCCCTTTACCCCACGGTTTTCAAGAAAAACGGCACCGTCACCCCGGCCAACTCCTGCCCCATCACCGACGGCGCGGCGGCGATGATCGTCTGCACGGCGGAGAAGGCGAAGGAGTTGGGGCTGAAGCCCACCGCCCGGATCGTCAGTTACGCCTACGCCGCGGTCGACCCCGCCTATATGGGGATCGGTCCGGCCTACGCGATGCCCAAAGCGCTGAAGCGGGCGGGGCTCGACCTGGACGACATCGGCCTCATCGAACTGAACGAGGCGTTCGCCGCCCAGGTGCTCGCCGTCGCCATCGAGATGCAGAACCAGGGGTACAACTGGGACTGGGAGAAGGTCAACGTCAACGGCGGTGCCATCGCCCTGGGCCATCCCGTCGGCTGCACGGCCGCCAAACTGGTCGCTACCCTCACCCACGAGATGCAGCGCCGCAAGGTCCGCTACGGCATCAACACGATGTGCGTCGGCGGCGGGCAGGGCGGGTGCCTCATTCTGGAGCGGATTCCGCTGGAGGAGGAGTGAAAGGGG
>CAZOLN010000159.1:0-1958 GCA_964580565.1 uncultured Anaerolineales bacterium | reverse complement strand
GGAAGCGAGGAAGCGTGCATCCTGCATCCTGCATCTTGCATCCCGCATTGCGAGTGGCGAATCTTTAGCGAGGAGGAAGCCCGATGTACATCTTTAAGGCTGCTGTAGTCGGTGCAGGGACGATGGGCGGGGAGATCGCCCAGGTCATCAGTTACTCCGGCCTGCCGGTGATCCTCAAGGACATCGACCAGGAGATGCTGGACCGAGGGATGGCGAAGGCGCGGTCCATCTACCAGCGGCGGGTGGACAAGGGGAAGATGAGCCCCGGCGAGATGGAGTCCAAGATGGACCTCATCACCCCCACCCTCACCTACGACGGCTTCGAGGATGTGGACATCGTCATCGAGGCGGTGCCGGAGAAGATGGAGATCAAGAAGAAGGTCTTCCAGGAACTGGACGAGGTCTGCCCGGAGCAGACGATCTTCGCCAGCAACACCTCCGCGCTCTCCATCTCCGAGATGGCTGCCGCCACCAAGCGTCCCCACAAGGTCATCGGCATGCACTTCTTCAACCCGGCCAGCGTGATGAAGCTGGTCGAGGTGATCCCGGGGCTGGACACCAGCCAGGAGACGGTGGACGACGTGGTGATGTTCGCCGAGAGCCTGCGGAAGATCCCCGTGGTCGTCCAGGAATGCCCCGGCTTCCTGGTCAACCGGCTCCTGATGCCCTACCTCAACGAGGCGACCAAAGCGCTGGAGGAGGGGGCCGCCACCGCCACGGAGATCGACAAAGCGATCGTTGAGTGGGGCATGCCGATGGGCCCCTTCACGCTGATGGACATGCTCGGCATCGACATCTGCGCCCACGTCGGCGAGTACCTCTACGCCGAATACGGTGAGCGGATGAGCCCGGCCAAGTTGTTCGCCAAACTCTTGGAGGCCGGCCGCCTCGGCGAGAAGGTCGGCAAGGGGTTCTACGACCACCCCGGTGGGGAGTCGGAGGAGGTCCTGCAGATGATCAAGGATCTCCAGGAATCCGGCGAGGTCCCCACTGGCACTCCGTTCACCGTCGAGCGGCTGATGTTCCCCCTCATCAACGAGGCCGCCCTCTGCGTGCAGGAGAACATCGCCAGCATCAACGACATCGACATGGCGATGATCGCCGGCACGGGGATGACCTATCAGGGGGAGCGGATGGGGCCGCTGGCGATCGCCGACAAGATCGGCCTGGATGTGGTGGTGGAGACCCTGGAGAAACTGGCGGAGGAACTGGGACCCCGGTTCCGCCCCTCCCGCCCGCTCAAACTGCGCGTCCGCGCTGGGCACCTGGGGGTGAAGACGGGGAAGGGGTTCCACGAGTACGCGTAGGCTCTGACCTTGAACCTTAAACCCTGAAACGTCGGACGTTAAACGCCAAGCGTCAAACGTCAGGCGTCAAACGTCAGGCGTCAAGTGTCAATGTTAAGGAGGGAGCGAGATGGCCGAGTGGCAGTACATTCGAACGCAGGTGGAGGACCGGATTGCGGTGTTGACCATCGACCACCCGCCGGTCAACTCTTTCAACAAGCAGGTGATAACGGAACTGGACGAGGCGATCGACCAGTTGTTGGCCGACGACGAGGTCAAGGCGATCGTCATCACCGGCGGGGGGACCAACGCCTTCGTCGCCGGGGCGGACATCCCGGAGATCAAGGAACTGCTGGACAATCCGGGGGAGGGCTACGCCGCCGCCCGGGAGTTCCTGGAGCGGGGCCAAGGGGTGTTCCTGAAGATCGAGCGGGCGACCAAGCCGGTGATCGCCGCCATCAACGGGTTCTGCCTCGGCGGCGGGTTGGAGTTGGCGATGGCCTGCCACATGCGCATTTGCTCCGACCGGGCCCGCCTCGGCCAGCCGGAGATCAACCTGGGGCTGATCCCCGGCTGGGGTGGCACCCAGCGGCTGGCCCGCCTCACCAACAAGGGGAAGGCCATCGAACTGATCCTCACCGGCGATATGATCACCGCCCAGGAGGCCTACCG
>CAZOLN010000158.1:0-5436 GCA_964580565.1 uncultured Anaerolineales bacterium | reverse complement strand
CGGGGCCTCCGGCATCGCGGTGGGGATGGCGACCTCCATCCCGCCCCACAACCTGGGGGAGGTCTGCGACGGCCTGATCCACCTCCTCGACAACTGGAAGCGGCTGGACGACGTCACCGTCGAGGAGTTGATGCAGTACATCCAGGGGCCGGACTTCCCCACCGGCGGGGTGGTGTACCGTCGGCGGGGGGAGGAGGACGCGCTCGCCCAGGCGTACGGCACCGGTCGGGGACGCATCACCGTCCGCGCCCGGGTCCACGTCGAGGAGATGAGCCGCTCCCGCCACCGGCTGGTGGTCACCGAACTCCCCTACCAGGTGAACAAGAGCAACCTGATCGAGCGAATCGCCAGCCTGGTCCGGGAAGGCCGCGTTGAGGGGGTCACCGACGTGCGGGACGAATCGGACCGGCGGGGGATGCGGCTGGTGATCGAACTGAGCCGGACGGCGGAGCCGGAGGCGGTGCTGGCGGATCTGTTCCGTCTGACCCCGCTGGAGACCACTTTTAGCCTCATCTTCCTCGCCCTGGTCGACGGTGAGCCGCGCCTTTTGACCCTGAAGCGGGCGCTGCTGGTCTATCTGGAACACCGACAGGAGATCGTCGCTCGGCGCAGCCGGTACGATCTGGAACGGGCCAAGGAGCGGGCGCACATCCTGGAGGGGCTGCTGGTGGCCCTCGACCATCTGGACGAGGTGATCGAGATCATCCGCCGCTCCCGCTCCGCCGAGACGGCGCACAAGAACCTCCGCCGCCGCTTCAAACTGACCGCGGCCCAGGCGACGGCGATCCTGGATATGCCCCTCAAGCGGCTGGCAGCCCTGGAGCGACGCAAGATCGAGGAGGAGTACAAGGAAAAGAAGCGGCTGATCCGCTACCTGACCTCCCTCCTCAAGAGCCCGGCCAAGATCCGGGGGGTGATCCGGGAGGAGTTGCTGGCGGTCAAGGAGAAGTACGCCGATTCCCGCCGCACGCAGATCATCGGCGCAGCGGCGGCGGCCGTGACGGGGGAGTCGCTGGTGCCGGACCTCCCGGTCTGGGTGGCGGTCACCCGCAAGGGGCGCGTGGCCTACCAGGCGGACGAGGGACAGCCGCCGCGGGTCCCCTCGCGGGTGAAGGAGCCGCCGCTGGCGGTGCTGGGGGCCTCCACGCGCCACCTTCTCTACCTCTTCACCGCCGACGGTCAGGCGGCCGCCTACCCGGTACACCAGTTGCCGGAGGGAGTGGCCTGGGCAGGGGCAGGGACCCACTGGGCCGACCTGACCCCCCTGACCCGCCGCCAAGAGGTCGTCGCTGCTCTGGTCCTTCCACCATCTGCCGAGGGGTACCTGTTCCTGGCGACGGAGGGCGGGACCGTGAAGCGGGTGGCGTTGGAGGACCTGCCGGGGGTCAGCGCCGACCCCTTCCCGGTGATCGGCGTGGGGGAGGAGGACCGGCTGGTGCGGGTGGTGTGGACGCGGGGGAGCGACGAGGTCATCCTGACCACCCGGGCCGGACGGGCCATCCGTTTCCAGGAAGAGGAGGTGCGGCCGATGGGCCTCCCCGCCGCAGGGGTGAGGGGTGTCCGGCTGGGCGAAGAGGGGGACCGTGTGGTGGGCCTGGATGTGGTCCGCCCCCGCGCCGGCCTGCTGGTCGTCTCGGAGGATGGACGGTCCAAACGGACCCCCCTGAGCGAGTACCCCACGCAGGGCCGGTCCGGTCAGGGGGTGGTCACCGCCCGGTTCACCGCGCCCGGCGTGGGGCTGGCTGGCGCTGTGGTGGTCCACGCAGGCGACCCGGTCGTGCTGGTCACGCAGAAGGGGGCCGCTAAGACCATCCGTGCCCGCTCCACGCCCCAGATGGGCCGCCCGACCCAGGGGAAGGAGGTCATCTCCCTGCGGAAAGGGGATCGGGTGAGCGATGTGTTCCGTCCGATTCCATCGCCGACCGGTTAGGAATGCATCCTGCGTCCTGCGTCCTACATCCTACATCTTGCATCTTGCATCCTTGAACTCTGGTGACGAGGAGACGAGACATGCCGTACCGTGATACATGGGCAACCTGTGAGAAGTGTGGCAAGCAGTTCATCTTCACCGTGGAGGAGCAGCGGCGGCTGGACAACCTGGGCTTCGGGGTCGCCGTGCCGTCCCTGTGCCCCGATTGCTTGCGTGCCAAGGAGATGGGCCCGGGTCCCCACGAGGGGGTGATCAAGTGGTACGACCCGGATAAAGGGTACGGGTTCATCATCCAGCGCAGCGGGAACGAGATCTTCTTCCACCGGTCGGGGATCGGCGTGACCGGCCCCGATCGGTTGCGGATCAAGGACGGTGCGAAGGTCTCCTACCGGATCGAGCCCAGCGGAAGGGGACCGCAGGCGGTGGATGTGGTTCCTTTGAACGAAGCGTGAGGAGGTGGCGTCATGAGGCTGGCTGGGAAGCGGATCGCCGTTCTGGCGGAGAACAACTATCAGGATCTGGAACTGTGGTACCCCCTGCTCCGCCTCCGCGAGGAAGGGGCGGAGGTGAAGGTGGTCGGCACCGGCAGCGCCGACACCTACACGAGCAAGCATGGATACCCCGTGCAGGTGGACGTCTCCGCCGATGAGGTCTCGGCCGACGACTTCGACGGCGTGGTCGTCCCCGGCGGCTACGCCCCGGACCTGCTGAGGCGCTACCCGGCGGTGCTGGAACTGGTCCGTACCCTCTTCGAGCAGGGGAAGGTGGTCGCTGCCATCTGCCACGCCGGTTGGGTCCTCGTCTCGGCCGGGATCCTCAAGGGTCGCCGGGTCACCGGCTTCTTCGCCATCAAGGACGACCTGGTGAACGCCGGGGCGGAGTGGGTGGACCAGGAGGTGGTGCGGGATGGCAACCTGATCACATCTCGGATGCCCTCCGACCTGCCGGCCTTCTGCCGGGCGATCATCGAAACGTTGGAGCAGGGATAGGCCCCGCCGCACGAAGTGGCGCCGCTTATGGAAAAGGTGAACGAACGAACCGGTCGGCCTCGGGCGCTGGTCGCCGACGACGACCCGGCGATGGTCGAACTGATCCGCGAGATCCTGGAGTTCGGCGGCTGGGAGGTGCTGATCGTCGGGTCGGGTCGGGCGGCCTTGGAGACCCTGCGGCGGGAGCATGCGGAGGGGCGCCCTGTGGACGTCCTCCTGTTGGACGTCATGATGCCGGACGTGGACGGCTACCAGGTGATGGCCGAGGTCAAGAACGACCCCCTGTTGGCCGACACCTCGATCCTCCTCACGACGGCATTGACCTCCATTTCGGACAAGACGCTGGGTCTGGGGATGGGGGCGGACGATTATCTGACCAAGCCGTTCGATCCGCGGGAACTGCTGGCGCGGGTCGAGGTCATCATGCGCATCCGCCGCACCGAGAAGGCGCTCCGCCAGCGGAACCGAGAGTTGGCCACCCTCAACGAGATCGGCCGCGCCGTCACCTCCAGTTTGGACCTGGACGAGGTGCTGGTCGCCACGATGCAAGGGATCCGGGAGATCCTCCACGTGGAGGCGGGGTCCCTGGTGCTGGCCGACGAGGAAACCGACGAACTGGTCTTTTACAAGACCCTCAGCCCGGAGCAGGGGTGGATCACCGGCAGGACCTTCCAGCAGGGGGAGGGGATCGTCGGATATGTGATCGCCACGGGGCAGCCCTACTTGGTCAACGATGTGGCGAACGATCCCCACTTCTTCCCGCGGGTGGACGGAGGGGCCGCCTTCACCGTCAGGGCGGTCCTCTGCGTCCCCCTCATCGTCCGCGACCGGGTGATCGGTGCGATCGAGGTGATCAACAAGACGGACGGGCCCTTCACCGAGGCGGACCTGGACCTCTTGCAGACGATGGCAGCCTCGGTGGCGGTGGCGGTCGAGAACGCCCGGCTGTATGCCGAACTGGCCGACTTCGCCAGCGAACTGGAGCGATCCCAGGCTCAACTGATCCAGGCGGAGAAGATGGCCGCGATCGGTCGCCTGGCCGCCTCCCTCGCCCACGAGGTCAACAACCCCCTCCAGGCGATCCACAACTCGCTCCATCTCTGCACCAATCCGGCGTTGCCCGAGGAGCGGCGGCAGGAGTACCTGGCGATGGCCCAGAAGGAGGTCCGGCGGCTCATCGAGATCGTCCGTCGGATGCTCGATTTCTACCGCCCCTCCGCGGGTGAGCGGGTCCCGGTGAAGGTGAACGAGGTGGTGAAGGACGCCCTGGCGATCGCTGGCAAACGGCTGCAGCAGGGCGACGTCCGCCTTCACACCCGGCTGGCGACCGACCTTCCCCCGATCCCCGGCGTGCCGGACCAGTTGACCCAGGTCTTCCTCAACATCATCATCAACGCCGTCGAGGCGATGCCGGACGGGGGGGACCTCCACGTAGGGACCCTTCTCGACGAGGACGGGGAGTGGGTCCTGGTCGCTTTTCGGGATACCGGCCCGGGCCTTACGGCGGAGCAGGTGTCTCATATTTTTGAGCCGTTCTACACCACCAAACCGGACGGGACCGGCCTGGGGTTGGCGATCAGTTATGGGATCATCGAGCAGCACGGCGGCACGATCGAGGTCTCCAGCCAGCCGGGCCAGGGGACGACGTTCATCGTGCGTCTGCCGGTACATCCACCGATGGTGAGGACGTAGGAGCCAGGACGATGGAATCGGAGACACCCCCTCGCATCCTGATCGTAGACGACGAAGCGGTCGCGCGGATCTCCCTGGCCGAGGTGCTTCGGCTGGAGGGGTACGACGTCCAGATGGCGGCCAGCGGGGAGGAGGCGCTGAGGTTGGTGGAGCGCCAGCCTTTCGACCTGATGGTCGTCGACCTGAAGATGCCGGGGATGGATGGGATCCAGTTGACGGAGGCGGTGCAGAACCGCGCGCCCGACACGGTGATCATCCTTCTCACCGCCTTTGCTACCCTGGAGACGGCCATCGAGGCCATCCGCCGGGGGGCTCACGACTATCTCCTTAAGCCCTGCCCCATCCCTCAGATCCTGGAAAGCGTGCGCAAGGGGCTGGATAAGAGCCGGCAGGAGCGGCGACGGCGGGAATTGGTCGCTCGATTGGAGCGGACGGTGTCCGAGTTGGTCGCTGCGGAGCAGGGAGCGGTCTCGGCGAACGCCACCCCCCGTGCGAAGGGGCTGTTGCGGGTGCAGGATGTCGAACTGGATCGGGACCGGCACACGGTCACCGTCGGGGGGCGAGCGGTCAACCTCACCCCCACCGAGTTCAAACTGCTGGCCTGTCTGATGGAGAACGCGGGCCAGGTCTGCACACCCCAGGAACTGGTCCGGCGTGCGCAAGGATACGAGACCGACCCGTGGGGCGCCCGGGCCATCGTCCGGGTCCACGTGCGCCGACTGCGCCAGAAACTGGAGCCCGATCCCTCCCGTCCCCGATACGTGATCAACGTGCGGGGGGTGGGATACCTGTTCCCCATCTCTCCTCCTGAGGAGGCGGCCTAGT
>CAZOLN010000157.1:0-5438 GCA_964580565.1 uncultured Anaerolineales bacterium | reverse complement strand
CGCGAAGGGAGTATACCTTGCTTTGGGAGGGCTGTCAATCATAGAGCAGGGAGCGGAGGGGTAAAGGGGGAGGGGATTTCTTGACAATTTTCGTTTCTATGGTATCATCCGCCCAACAATCTAATAGCCCCGGCGACCCTCTTATCCAGAGAGGCGGAGGGACCGGCCCTGTGAAGCCTCGGCAACCAGCCGGTAGCAGACGACCGGCCAGGTGCCAATTCCGGCAGAACGTGGGTTCTGGAAGATAAGAGGTGGCGCGCCCGTCGTGCCCCTTCGATCGTCCAGAAGGGGGCTTTTTTTGCCCGCCTCGCGGAGGTGGGGACCGCCCCGGCCCACGGCGAGGCGGGTCGGTCTTTACCTGGACATCGGCCGGGGGAAAGGAGTGACCTGTGGCGAAGCGAAACATCGTGGTCAGTGAGGCGATCGGCCCGTACATCGAGGACCTGCCGGTAGAGATCGTCGAGCGGAAGGGGATCGGCCATCCCGACAGCCTCTGCGACGGCATCGCCGAGCGGATCTCGGTCGAGTACAGCCGCTGGTGCCAGGAGAACCTGGGGACCCTTCTCCACCACAACTTCGACAAGGTCCAGTTGGTGGCCGGGGAGGTGGAGGTGGGTTACGGGGGTGGCCATATGATCCGGCCCATCCGCATCCAGATCGCCGGTCGGGGCACGCCTACCTACAAGGGGCGGAAGATCCCCCTCGACTCCATCGCCATCGAGGCGGCCCGCCAGCACATCCGGGAGACGATGCGCTACCTCGATCCGGACCGGCATATGGTCATCGACTCCTTTGTCGGCCGTGGCGCGGAGGAACTGGCCTACGTCGTCGACCACGTCACAGCCAACGACACCAGTTTCGGCGTCAGCCATTGGCCCCGATCGGGGCTGGAACGGGCGGTGTACGAGACCTCCCGCTACATTAACTTTGAGTTGATCGACCGGTTTCCGATCGGCGAGGATGTGAAGGTGATGGGGGCTCGGCAGGGGGATGAGATGGTCCTCACCGTCGCACTGCCCTTCATCGCCGAGCACATCCACGATGCCGCGGAGTACTTGGAGGCCCGGCAGGCCGCCCAGGAGGCCATTCAGACCTTTGCCGCCGGGCTGGACACCCGCAGGGTGACGGTCTACGTCAACACCGCCGACGATGTGGACGCCGGGGCGGTCTATCTGACCCTCACCGGCACCTCGGCGGAGATGGGGGACGACGGCGCGGTCGGGCGGGGGAACCGAGTGAACGGCCTGATCACCCCCTTCCGCGCCACCAGCCTGGAGGCGGCCTGCGGTAAGAACCCCATCTCCCACGTGGGGAAGGTCTACAACGTGCTGGCGATGCTGGCGGCGAGGGAGATCGTGGAGCGGGTGCCCACGGTGAAAGAGGCCACCGTCTACCTGCTCTCCCAGATCGGCGCGCCGCTGGACCAGCCGCTGGTCGCCACCGCCTACGTGCGCCCCGTCTCCGGCGGTCTCACCCCCAGCATCCAGGCGGACGTGCAGGCGGTCCTGGACGAGCAACTGGCCCAGGTTCACACGGTGCGGGAACGGATCCTGCGGCGGGAGTTCCCGTTGTTTTAGCAAAAACCACAGAGGCACGGAGGGCACGGAGATTTCTATAATTTTCTCTGTGCCCTCTGTGCCTCTGTGGTGGGATATTTCAGACCGGTGCCGGTGTTGAAGAGGACGACCCGCTCGTCGGGCTTGATCCATCCCTGATCGAGCAGCACCTCCAACGCGGCCACGGTCGCTCCCCCTTCGGGGCAGGCGAAGATCCCCTCCAGGCGGGCCATCCGTCGCTGTCCCTCCAGCAGCGCTTCGTCGGAGACGGCGACGGCGGTGCCGCCGCTCTCCCGCAGGGCGCGGAGGATGAGGAAGTCGCCCACGGCGGCCGGGACCCGCAGCCCGGCGGCGACGGTGTGGGCATCCTCCCACGGCTCGGCGAACTCCGCCCCGGCGTGGAAGGCGCGGACGATGGGGGCGCACCCCGTCGGTTGCACCGCCACCATCCGGGGCCTGTGCTCCCCGATCCACCCCAGTTCACCCAACTCCTGAAACGCCTTCCACATCCCGATCAGGCCGGTCCCTCCGCCGGTGGGGTAGATGATCACGTCGGGCAGTTCCCACCCGAACTGCTCGGCCAACTCGTACCCCATCGTCTTCTTCCCCTCCAGCCGGTACGGCTCCTTGAGGGTGGAGACGTCGAACCAGCCGTTCGCCTCCGCTGCCCGCCGGGCCTCCCGCCCGCAGTCGGTGATCAGGCCGTCCACCAACACCACCTCCGCCCCCAGCGTCTGGCATTCCAGAAGGAAGGGGGCCGGGACGTCTCGGGGCATGTAGACGTGGGCCTTCATCCCCGCCCGCGCTGCGTAGGCGGCCATCGCCCCGGCCGCGTTGCCCGCCGAGGGGATCACCACCTCCCGCACGCCCAGTTCGCGGGCGCGGGAGATCGCCGCCGAGAGCCCGCGGGCTTTGAAGGATCCCGTGGGGTTGAGGCTTTCGTCCTTGATGTAGAGATGGCTCATCCCCAGCGCCTCCCCCAGCCGCCGGGCAGGGGTGAGCGGGGTGAAGCCCTCCCCCAGGTTGACGGCGCTCTCCGGCCCGTGCACCGGCAGCAGCGGCCAGTACCGCCACATCGTCGGCTCGTCGGTGATGGCGGCCTCCCGGCCCAGGGCGCGGACCGATGCCAGGTCGTACCGGGCCAGGAGGGGGCGGGCGCAGTCGGGGCACAGCCGCTGGAGCCGGTCGGCGTCGAAGGTGCGACCGCAAAGGGAACATTCCAGGTGGGTCAGGTACGACATCGCTACTTCTCCCCGATGATCTGGACCACCAGCCGCCGCGAGCGGGGGCGGGTGTCGAAGTCGCAGAAGACGATCTGCTGCCAGGTCCCCAGCGTCAGCCGCCCGTCGACGAACGGCACGGTGAGGGAAGGGCCGATCAGGGCCGCCCGGATGTGGGAGTGTCCGTTGTCGTCCCCCCAGCGCAGGTGGTGCCGATAGTCCCGATCGGGCGGGACCATCTCGTCCAGCACCTGCTGCAGGTCGGCGATGACGCCGCTTTCGTACTCGATGGTGGTCAGCCCTCCCGTCGATCCGGGGCAAAAGACGGTGACGATCCCAGCCCGCAGGCCCGACTCCTGCACCAGATGGGCCACCTCGCCGGTGATGTCCACCACATCGGCGTGCCCCCGGGTGCTCAGGTGTAGTTCTCTGGTGATGACCATACCTCCCTCCGGACTGTCGATTCCAAACCTTGAACCTCGAACCTCCTGCTCCGACTATAGCACGAACCGCCCTCGGTTTCAAACCGCTGGACATCCCGTTCAACTCTGCTATAATCTCCCACGCTGCTGATCCTGTGAGGAGGTCGGTTGATGATCCACGGAGTTGAAATTAAGGAACTGGTCACCCACACCGACGAGCGGGGGTTCTTTCGGGAGATCCTGCGCGCCAGCGATCCCATCTTCGCCGAGGGGTTCGCTCAGTGGAGCCACACGATGAGCCACACCGGGGTCGCCAAGGCGTGGCACGTCCATCAGCGGCAGACCGATTGGTGGTACGTAGCCTGCGGGGTGATCAAGGCGGCCCTGTACGACACCCGTCCTGATTCCCCCACCCACGGGGAGTTGATGGAACTCCTGATGGGGGAGGGACATCCACCGATCGTGCTGAAGATCCCACCGGGCGTGGCCCACGGGTATCGGGTCCTTCAGGGTCCGGCGCACGTCTTCTACATCACCTCCCAGGAGTACGACGGGACCGACGAGGGCCGCATCCCGCACGACGACCCGGAGATCGGGTACGATTGGACGAAGGGGCCGGAGATCAAATGACGCAGGACGCAGGACGCATGACGCAAGACGCAGGACGCAAGACGCATGACGCGTGACACACGACGCACTGTAGGGAGGAGACGATGGTAAAACAGACGGTCGATGAACTGGTGCGGTCGCTAAAGGGGATCGTGGCGGTGGAGGATGGGCAGGTGCAGGTGGTGGACGAGGCGAAACTGCGTGGGCCGGCGCTCGACGAACTGGTCTACAACGCCGTCTTTGCCGAGGGGGAGGTGCAGGCGACCGCCCGCTATCTCCTATGGGAACTGGGGCAGGCGCTGGGGATCCGCCCCGCTTCTATCCACGACCTGTATATGGCCCGCGGGCGCGGGGAGACGGGGGAGGGATGGACGGTCCCGGCGATGAACCTGCGCACCCTCACCTACGACATGGCCCGCGCCGTCTTCCGTGCCGCGATGGCCCGGAACGTGGGGGCGATGATCTTCGAGATCGCCCGCTCCGAGATCGGCTACACCGCCCAGCGGCCGGCCGAGTACGCCACGGTGGTCATCGGCGCGGCGATCCGTGAGGGGTACCGCGGCCCGCTCTTCATCCAGGGCGATCACTTCCAGGTGAGCGCGAAGAAGTACAGGAGCGAGCCCGAGGCGGAGTTGAGGGCGGTGGAGGACCTGATCCGGGAGGCCATCGGGGCTGGCTTTTTCAACATCGACATCGATACCTCCACCCTGGTGGACCTGAGCCGGCCCACGGTCACCGAGCAGCAGCGGGTCAACTTCGAACTGTGCGCCCGCTTCACCGAGGTCATCCGCGGCCTGGAGCCGGAGGGGGTGACCATCTCCGTCGGCGGGGAGATCGGCGAGGTGGGGGGCAAGAACTCCACCGAGGAGGAACTGCGGGCCTTCATGGACGGCTACAACGCGGCCCTGCCGGAGGGGATGGCGGGCCTCTCCAAGTTGAGCATCCAGACCGGCACGGCCCACGGCGGCGTCGTCCTTCCCGACGGGACGCTGGCCCGGGTGAAGATCGACTTCGACGCCCTGCGGCGGCTGAGCCGCGTCGCCCGGGAGGAGTATGGGATGGCCGGCGCGGTCCAGCACGGCGCCTCCACCCTCCCGCCGGAGGCCTTCCACAAGTTCGCCGAGGCCGGCGCCTGCGAGGTCCACCTGGCCACCGGCTTCCAGAACATCATCTACGACCACCCTCTCTTCCCCGCCGACCTGCGGGAGGAGGTCTACGCCTACATCAAAGAGCACTTCGCCGATCAGTGGAAAGAAGGGCAGACCGAGGAGCAGTTCATCTACAAGAACCGGAAGCGCGGCTTGGGGCCCTTCAAGCGGGCCTTCTGGGACCTGCCGGAGGAGACCCGCGTGGCCATCGGCGAGGCGCTGGAGAAGCAGTTCGGCTTCCTGTTCGAGCAACTGGGGGTGGTGGACACCGTTGAGATGGTAGCGAAGTACGTCCGGCCCCCGGAGATGCACAAGGCTCCGGCCGACTTCGGCCTGGAGGGGAAACTGGAGGTCGGGGAGGATCTGGCGGACTAGCCGCTTTTGGACAGGTCGGGGCTCCCCGTAATTTTTACTGCGAAGGGGCGACCCCCGGGGTCGCCCCTCCTGCTTCTCATCGCTATGGTTCTCGCCGCGGAGGCGCTG
>CAZOLN010000156.1:0-5520 GCA_964580565.1 uncultured Anaerolineales bacterium | reverse complement strand
GGCCAGGCGGGGGTGGGGGTCGGGCTGGGGGTGGGGGTGGCGGTGGGGGAGGGGGTCGTGGTCGGGGTGGGGGTCGCCAGCAGGGCGAGCGGCTGCTCGCAGGTACCGAGCAGGATGAGCAGCAGCCCGGCTACGGCCAGCAACAGGATGAGGAACAGGCGGGAGGCAGCGGGAGAGGACTTCATCGTGAACCTACTGGTTGAAAGGGGATGTGTAGTGTACCCATACCCAGGTGCCGTTCCCGTGGGCATACACGACCTTCGCCCCCGGGGGGACGTAGGGCGTCGTCCAGTTGAAGAGCCACTCGGCGTCGCGGGGCGCCAGGTTGACGCAGCCGTGGCTCCGGGTGAAGCCGAAAGCGTCGTGCCAGTAGGCAGCGTGGAGGGCGGTCGCGCCGTTGAAGTACATGGTCCACGGGACGTCCTCCAGGTAATACCAGTCGGGTTTCCCGTCGCTGGAGTCGGGGTTGCTCATCTTCGTCGCCGGCAGTTTGGCCCAGATGCGGAAGAGGCCGGACTCGGTCCACGTTTTTCCCGGGCGCCCGCTGGAGATCAGGGTTGCGTAGACCATCTGCTCCCCTTCATAGGCGGCCAGCGTCTGTTCGAAAAGGTCGACCTCGACCCACCGCTCGCCCGGACCGACCCCCGGGGGCGGCGGGTCGACGGTGACCTTGGAGACGTAGGACTGCTCCACCCATTGGTCCGGCCCGATCATATACCATAACTCGTCGCCGTGGAACTCCTCGGCGTAGATGGTGACGAGTTGGTACCGCTGTAGAAGCGGGGCGGCGGGGTCTGGAGCGGCCTGCGGGGCGCGGGAGGGGTGGATCGGACGGTTGACCCAGGCGAAGGGGTAGGCGGGCCGGTCGTTCAGGTACACGCCCTGGAAGCGGGAGGGTTGGGCGAGGACGAGGGCGTCGGCGCGGACGAACTCCCCCTCGTTGATCCGGATCCATTTTTCCCCCTCGTACTCGACCTCTCCCTCGATGCTGACCCACTGATCGCCGGAGTAGAGGATGCGGACCGGCGGGAGGCCCATCGCGGCCTCCATCGGGTGGCGATAGATGGGGAGGGGGAGGGTGCGAACGTAGGCGTAGACGTAGGGGACCACCTCTTCCCCCGGCTGCGGCTTCAACTCGACCAGGGGGAGTTCAGGTAGGGGGTCGGGTAGCCGGATGTGGGCGAGCCGGTAGGCCAGGGTGCCCGGGCCGATCTCGGCGCACGTGGTGGGGCGACGCCAGAGCCGGGTTGGGGTGCAGATGAAACCGAGGGCGGTCCGGCTCGTCCGGACGGGGGCGTCGACGGGGCGCGTCGAGGAAGACAGCCCAGCGGCCCATCCGACGGCTACCGGCGTCGCCTGCGGCGGCGCGGCGGCAGCGGGGGGGAGGCCCGCCTGGCGCGGCATCAGCCCCAGCCCCACGGCGAGGAGAAGGCTCGCCAGCGCGGCCCACTTTATCCCACGTCCGATCGCTCCGATCCTTCGTCCCATATTCCCGCAGCGGGGTAGGACGACGAATCCCAAACGAATTAACGGATTGTACGGAGAGCGCGGTCCCTTGCTGCTCGTTAATTCGTTTCCCATTCGTTGCCCCGTCACTCCCTGTTCCAAGCGCCGGGCAGGGGGAAAACGCCCGGCGCTCGGCATCTCCTTGTGGATCGCCCCCGGCGGTTTCGGCGAGCCCCAGGGGCCGTCGCCCACAAGCGGTTAGATCAGCCCCAGCCAGCGAAGCGGTTCGTAAAAGATGGGCGGCAAGAGCCTCAGATAATCCAGCACTACCAGCCCCACGCAGGCTAGGACGAGCAGGATCACCACCACGGCGCAACCGACCCAGAGCTTGGAGCGACGCTTCTTCGGTTTGGTCGTTGCGGGTTGGGGGGGCGGTGGGGTCGGTTTGGGTGGGTATGGCGTCGGGGTGGAGGAGGGCTCCGGCTCCGGGATGGGCGGTGGGGGGACCGTCGCGTCCAGTTGGATCGCCACCGGCTCGGTCGTACTGCCCGGAGGGCCGTAGTAGGTCAGGTTGACGGCGTTGCCCAGGCTGATCACGTCCCCGTTGACGAGGGCGTGGGGCGCGGTCAGCCGAACCCCGTTGACGAAGGTGCCGTTGGTGCTCCCGAGGTCCTCGAGCACCACCGAGGTGCCCCTTCGAACCAGGCGTGCGTGTTGCCTGGAGACTTCTGGGTGGCCGATCACGATGTCGTTGGTGGGGGCCCGGCCGATCATAACGAGGTCCTGATCCGAGCGGAAGGTCTGCCCTGGCTGGGGCCCCTTGGTCATCACCAGGCGGATCTCACTCCCCATCCATTTGCCTCCTGAGACGTCGTGGGCGTTGGTCGGTTCTCGCCACAGGAATACGGGGGTACGGAGTTTTTTCAGGGTTGGAAAGGCTTTGGACCCTCCGCATCTCTGCGGCATGACTGGAACACCGATAGTATAAGCCGGTTACGGGTGGTTGTCAAACCTTCAACTTGGTGATAAACTCTTTGCGCTATGAAGATCGTAGATGGGCACGAAGACATCGCCTGGAACGCGCTCGCCCTGGGTAGGGACGTGCGGAAGAGCGCGTGGGAGACGCGGCGGGTGGAGGCGGAAGGGCCGAACCCGAAGCGGAACGGCCGATGCATGGTCGGCCTCCCCGAGTGGCTGGAGGGTGGGGTTGCCGTCGTCGTTGGCTCCGTCTTCCTCTCCCCCGCCCGCCGCGCTCTGGGCTCGTGGGACCGGCAGACCTACGCCGATGCCGAGGAGGCGTACCAGCGGGCCAACGAGCAGGTGGATTTTTACCATCGCCTGGCCGACGAGGAAGCGCGGGTGTCGCTGGTGCTGGATCGGGAAGGGCTGGAGGGGGTGCTGGCCTCGTGGGAGGGGGAGGCCCCTCAGGTGGGGCTCGTGATCGCGATGGAGGGGGCGGACCCCATCCGTGAGCCGTCGGAGGTGGAGTGGTGGCGCCAGCGAGGGGTACGGATCGTCGGCCTCTCCTGGGCGGCGGGGTCGCGCTACGCTGGCGGCAACCGCGACCCGGGCCCCCTCACCGACGAGGGGCGGGAACTCCTGAAGGCGATGGCCGAGGTTGGGATGGCGCTCGACCTCAGCCATCTGGCGGAGGAGGCCTTCTGGGAGGCGATGGATCGGTATGAGGGGCCGGTCGTCGCCACCCACGCCAACCCGCGTGCCCTTGTCCCCGGTCCCCGCCAGTTGTCCGACCGGATGATCCGTGCCATCGCCGAGCGGGATGGTGTGATCGGCATCGTTCCTTTCAACGCCTTCCTCAAGCCGGATTGGACCCGGGGCGATGGGAAAGAGGCGGTGACGCTGCAGGACGTAGCGGCCGCCGTCGACCACGTCTGTCAGGTGGTGGGGGACGCCGCCCACGTGGGCCTGGGGTCCGACTTCGACGGTGGCTTCGGCGCAGAGTCGACTCCGGCGGAGATCGAGACGGTGGCCGATCTGCGAAAGATCGGAACGGCCCTGCTGGAGATGGGCTTCCGTGAGGAGGACGTTGCCGCTGTGATGGGGGAGAACTGGCTGCGGGTGCTGCGGGAGGCTTTGGGGTAGGGCAGGGGAGCAGCGAGTAGGAACCAGGAGGAGGGAAGGATGGCATTTGAGGAGTGGGAACGGCGCATCGAGGAGCGGACAGCGCGCGTCGCCGTCATCGGGATCGGGTACGTGGGGCTCCCACTGGCGGTGGGGTTTGCCCAGGCGGGGTTCTCCGTCGTCGGCGTGGACGTGGACGAGCGGAAGGTCGCCGCGGTCAACGGGGGCCGGAGTTACATCGGCGACGTGACCGACGAGGATCTGCGCCCTCACGTGCAGGCGGGCCGCCTGCGGGCCACCACCGACTACGAGGTTCTGCGGGAGGTGGACGCCATCTTCATCTGCGTGCCCACGCCCTACGATGCTCAGCGGGCTCCGGACCTTTCCTTCATCCGCGCCGCGGCCGAGGGGATCCGTCCCCGCCTCCAGCCCGGTCAGCTGGTCGTCCTCCAGTCCACCACTTACCCCGGCACAACCGAGGAGATCGTGCAGCCCATCTTGGAGCAGAGCGGGCTGCGGGCGGGGGTGGATTTCTACCTGGCCTTCTCGCCGGAGCGAATCGACCCGGGCAACCGGCAGTGGACCGCCCACAACCTGCCCAAGGTCGTCGGGGGGATCACCCCGGAGTGCACCCGGTTGGCGGCGGACCTCCTTCGGCAGATGGGCGCGCCGGTCCACGTGGTCTCCTCCCCCCGTGCCGCGGAGATGACCAAGCTCCTGGAGAACACCTTCCGTGCGGTGAACATCGCCCTGGTCAACGAACTGGCCCTCCTGGCGGAGCGGATGGGGATCGATTTCTGGGAAGTGATCGAGGCGGCCAAGACCAAGCCCTTCGGCTTTATGCCCTTCTATCCTGGCCCGGGGGTGGGCGGACACTGCATCCCTGTGGATCCCTACTATCTCTCCTGGAAGGCGCGGGAGTACGACTTCTATACCAAGTTCATCGAGTTGGCGGCCGAGGTGAACCAGGTGATGCCCTATCACGCGGTGGATCTGGTTGCCGAGGCGCTCTCCCAGGAGGGAAAGCCCCTGAAGGGGGCCCAGGTGCTGGTCCTGGGGGTGGCCTTCAAGCCGGACGTGGATGATCCGCGCAACTCCCCCGCCGAGCGGGTCATCGAACTTCTCCTTTCCCGCGGGGCGGAGGTCCGTTACCACGACCCCTACATCCCCCGCTTCCGCGTCGGAGGGGACGTGTTCTATCGGGCCAACGCGGTCCTCGAATCGGTTCCCCTGACCGATGAGGCGCTGGCGACTGCGGACTGCGTGGTCATCGTCACCGGGCACCGGAGCCTGGATTACGACCGGGTGGTCCGGCAGGCGCGGGTGGTGGTGGATTGTTGTAACGCGACCAGCGGGGCGATGCCTGGAGCGGCCCACATCGTCCGGCTCGGCGCGCCGTTCTTCCAGAGCGGGTGAGCATGCGCCGGTCCTCCGTGCCGCCGCCCCCCTCCCGTCGTCGCCTCCACCTCGTTCAGGCGTTGACGGCGGTCGTGGTCGTCGGCGCGGTACTGGCATCCGTCTGGTTCCGTGAGCGTATCCAGGAACTGGAAGGGTACGGCTACGCGGCTGTCTTCCTCGTGGGCCTGGTGAGCAACGCCACCCTCATCCTCCCGATCCCCGGCCTGGCGGTCAGTTCCCTGATGGGAGGGGTCTTCAACCCCTGGCTGGTGGGAGTGGTCGGGGGGCTGGGGCAGGCGCTCGGGGAACTCTCCGGCTATATGGTCGGGTACAGCGGTCAGACGTTGGTAGATCGGAGCCCCGCCTACGATCGGCTGTACGAGTGGATGGGACGGTACGGCGGTTGGGTCATCTTCGGCCTGGCGGCCGTTCCGAATCCGCTCTTCGACGTGGGGGGGATGGCGGCCGGCGCGCTCCGGTTCCCCGTCTGGAAGTTCCTCCTCTGGTGCGCGGCCGGGAAGGTGGTGAAGAACGTCGCCTTCGCGCTGGTTGGATACTACGGGGTGGAGGCGGTGTTCCGTTAGGCTTTTCAAC
>CAZOLN010000155.1:0-5555 GCA_964580565.1 uncultured Anaerolineales bacterium | reverse complement strand
GATCGTGAGGGCGGCCCTCCGTGCTCGCTCCGATGGGCGGGCGCGGAGGTCCGTCCGTGGCGGTGGGAGGTTTGTTTGAAAACCCTCCTGTTTTGTGCTATCATTTCCCCATCCTGGACACAAGAGGGGGGCGATGTACCCAGATAGCGAAATCCTGTTCCCATCGCGTTGCATTCCTCAGTTGCGTAATCTGCGCGGAGAGAAGTGGGCTCGCTTCGTCGATCGTCTGACGCGCCTGCCGGACCAGCACGAGGACGTGCTGGGGTTCTCTCTGATGATGATCAGACTGGCCAGTTGTCTTACGTGCGACCTGGATAGTTACCGCGCCTCGCTGGGCTGCTGCACCTGCGCGCGGCGGACCGTTGGCGGGTTCAAGGGGACGGATGACGACATCATCCGCCTCTTCGAAGAGGCCCGCGAGGAGGTGCGCCAGTACCTCTCCCGCGATGACCTCCCCATCGGGGTCGCGGCCCTCATCGAAAAAACGGAAGCATCTCGACCGTCCAGGTGAATCGACGAAGGTTCTTCCTTTCCGGGGGGCTTGCCCTGCTGGTGGGGCTTCTCCTCGTCGGCTGCATCCTCTCCCCGTCGTCCCTGCTCTTCGAGTGGACGGGGGAGGAGGCGACCCTGGGGCAGGTCCGCGGGGTGCTTCAACTGGCGGGCGGGGTCGTCCATCCCCAGCCCCGTACCGCCCGCTACGAGCCGGTGGCCCACGCTGGTGTGAACCCCTTTGGCATCAACGTCTTCTTGGAGCAGGAAGTGGAGCCCTGGAAGCGAGAGCAGACCCTTCGGATGGTCGCCGGGGCGGGGTTCCACTGGATCCGGCAGTCGTTCCCATGGGAGGACATCGAGATCCACGGCAAGGGGGATTTCGAGGACCGCCGTCACGAGCCCTACCGCTCTGCCTGGGAGAAGTACGACCACATCGTCGCGCTGGCGGAGTGGTATAACCTGGAGATCATCGCTCGTCTGAGCAGCCCGCCAGCCTGGTCCCGCGCCGACGGGGATGCCCGTGGCACCTACGCTCCCCCCGATCGGTTGGAGGACTTCGGGGATTACGTCTACACCATCGTCTCCCGGTACCGTGGCCGCATCCGGTACTATCAGATCTGGAACGAACCGAACATCTATCCCGAGTGGGGAGAGCAGCCGGTCGATCCGGAGGGCTACACCGAACTGCTCTGTCTGGCCTATCGGCGGGCGAAGGAAGCGGACCCCGAGGCTGTGATCATCAGCGGCGCGCTGGCTCAGACGGTGGCGCTCGACCCCGGCCCGGGTCCAGGGACCGGCCTGAACGACCTGGTCTTCCTCCAGCGGATGTACGACGCCGGCGCTGCCGACTGCTTCGACATCCTCGCCGTCAACGACTACCTCCTCTGGTCCGGCCCCACCGACCACCGTCTCCACCCGTTGACCATCAACTACGGTCGCTTCCTCTACCTGCGGGACATCATGGTGGTCAACGGCGACGGTCACAAGCCGATCTGGATCAGCGAGATGAACGCGAACGCCGTCCCCAACGATCCAAGCATCCGGGACTGGGGCCGCTATGGTCAAGTCACGCTGGAGCAGCAGGCGCTGTACGCCCCGATGGCCTACCAGCGGGCGATGGAGGAGTGGCCCTGGGTAGGGGTGATCAACTTCTGGTTCTTCAAGCGGGCGTCGGACGCCGAGCGGGACCAGTCGTGGTACTACTTCCGGATGGTCGAGCCGGATTTCACCCCCCTGCCGGTGTACGACGCGATGCGGGACTACATCACCTCCCTGACCCCCACGCTTTATCCGGGGGTCCATCAGGAGGATCACTGGGCGCTGAACTACGAGGGGGAGTGGGAGAGTGTGGCGGAGGAAACGGCGGTGCTGGGGGCGTACCGTCGGGCGCGTGCCGGCGCGCGGGTGTCCTTCGCGTTCGAGGGGAACCGGCTGGTGTTGACCCCTGGACCGGAGGCGGGAGAGGTGGTCGTTCTGATCGACGCCAACGTGCCGCAGACCCTCGCGCTGGAGGGCGAGCCGGTGACCCTGTTCTCCGCTACAAGGGAAGACCTCCACCACGTGGAGATCGCCGTGGTGGAGGGGTGGGGGAGTCTGGACGCTATCACGGTGTACGGGCGGTGATCTGCACGGTCAGTGCAGCCGCCGGATGACCATCACGACCTTCCCCTGAATCTCCACCTGCGAGGGGTCGTCGATATAGATGGGGCTCATCGAGGGGTTCGCAGGTTGGAGGCGAACCCGCTTCCCTTCCCAATACACTCGCTTCAGGGTGGTCTCTTCCCGATCCCGCAGCCAGACGGCGGCCATCTCCCCGTTCTCTACCTGCCGGGCATGGCGCATGATGACGATGTCCCCGTCGTGGATGAGGGCGTCGATCATCGAGTTCCCGCGTACCCGGAGGGCGTAGAGGTCGCTGGTGTCCCGGAAGATCGACCGGGCCAGTTCGATGGTCTCGTCCGCCCCCATCAGGGAGAAGTCCGAGGAGGGGACCGGGATCGGTTCGCCGGCGACGATCTCCCCCAGGAGGGGAATGGAGACCAGCCCCTCCGGCGCTTCCGGCGGGATCGTTCCCTCTGTCGGTACGGAGAGGAAGGCCAGCCCAGCCCTCGTGAGCCGGATCCCTCGGGATCGCCTCGGCTCCCGCTCGATCAACCCGGCCTCCTCCAACCGCTTCAGGTTGTGGCTGATCACGGAGGGGTGGGGGGTGCCGACCGCCGAGCCGATCTCACGGATGGAGGGTGGAAACCCCCACTCCTGACCGAACTCGTAGATGTATCGAAGGATCTGCCGTTGTCGCTCCGTCAGAGCGGGCTCACCTGCGTGCATCGCTCACCTCCTCGCTGGTTCTATTATAACGAACATCCGTTCTATGTCAAATGGCCCGCGCTGGCTATCGCAACTCCCGTTTCTGTGATACAATCTCCCTGCAGTGCGGCCGACCCAGCGCGGGCGGGAGGTGTGAATGGCCTCGTCCTTTTCCCTTCCTCGGCGGATGGAGACCCTTCGAGCGTACCGGGCCCGTGGTGGTGGCGTCGCGGCGGTGTTCCCCATCCACTACCCGCGGGCCCTTCTCCGCGCTTTCGACCTGCTCCCGGTGGAGGTTTGGGGGCCGCCCCGGGTGGACGTCAGCCGGGGGACGGCCCATCTGCAGCCTTACGTCTGCTCCGTTGTGCGCAACGGCCTGGCTTTCCTGGAAAACGGCGGGCTCGACGTGGCCGACCTCCTGGTGGTCCCCCACGCCTGCGACGCCCTTCAGGGCCTGGGCAGCCTCCTCCTCGACTTCGTCCGGCCCTGTCAGCCTGTCCTCCCCCTCTACCTTCCCCGAGGGCGCAGGGAGAGCGACCTGGATTTCCTGGCCGAGGAGTTCCGCGCCCTCTACCGGCGCCTCGCCGAGATCACTGGCCGCGCGCCGACGGACGAGGACCTCCTGGCGTGCATCCGACGGGAGGAGGAGGCCGACCGGTTGCTGGCGGACCTCCATCGGCGCCGGGCGAACCTCCCGCTGAGCGACCTGGCTTTCTACCGCCTGGTCCGCAGCCGGGAGTACCTGCCTGCTGAGTCCTTCGCCGATCTGGCGCGGAAGGCCCTGGCGCAGGCCGGTGCCCCCCGCGCTGATGGGATCCCCGTTCTCCTCTCCGGCATCCTCCCCGAGCCGATGGACGTCTTCGAGGCGATCGAGGGGATGGGAGGGCGGGTCGTCGCCGACGACCTGGCCTGCTGCGGGCGGCGGCTCTATCCCCCGGGTCACGAGGAGGACCCCTTCCGGCGGATGGCGGAGCGGATCCTGAACGGCCCGCCCGACCCCACCCGCGGCAGTCCCATCGCCGATCGGCTGGACCATCTCCTGGGGCTTGCGGAGCGGGCGGCGGCACGGGGTGTGATCTTCTACAACGTGAAGTTCTGCGAGCCGGAACTGTTCGATCACCCTGACCTCCGACGGGGCTTGGCGGCGGCCGGGCTCCCCTCGGTGGTGGTCGAGGTGGACCTGGACGATCCCCTCTCCCATCAGACCCTCACCCGGCTGGAGGCGTTCCTGGAGATGGTGCAGGAGGCGGGAGGTGGGGGGCAGGGAGGAGGGAGTGAGAGGCGGGGAGTGTGAGATGGGCTTTCCTGCCACGTTGCGATACCACTGGAACGTCACCCTTCTGGGCCGGGCGGTGTTGCGGGTGAACCGCTGGCTGGCCGAGCGGCGGGGCGATAAGGGGTGGCGGAGCGAGGTGCTGACGCCGCCGCTGCGGGTCTCCGCCTGGAACAAGGAACTGATCGCCCGGCACTACCTGGCTGGGCGGTATGCGAACGGCTGCCGCAAGGTGGCCTGGGTCACCTCCGGTGCGCCGGTGGAACTGCTGAAAGCGTTGGATTTCTACGTGCTCTACCCGGAGAACCACGGTGCCCTCTGCGGTGCCGCCCGCGCTGTGGTGGACATCGCCTCGGAGGCGGAGAACGCCGGGTACTCGCGCGACCTCTGTTCCTACGCCCGCACCGACATCGGCGCGGTTCTCTCCGGCAAGACCCCTGTGGGCCGCCTTCCTCGCCCCGACCTGCTGATGGCCTGCACCAACATCTGTCAGACCGTCCTCTACTGGTACCGCGTCCTGGCCCATCACTTCCGCGTCCCGCTCATTCTCATCGACACCCCCTTCATCTACACCGAGGTCGCCGACCACGCCGTCGCCTACGTCAAGCGACAGTTGGAGGAGGCCGTGCCGGTGGCGGAGCGGGTGGCTGGGCGGCCCCTGCGAATGGAGCGCCTCCGCCAGGTCGGCCTTCTCAGCCGACGGGCCAGCGAACTTTGGGGTGAGATCATCCGTCGTTGTCGACATCGCCCTTCTCCCATCTCCGTCTTCGACCAGTTCATCCAGATGGCCCCGGTGGTGGAGATGCGGGGGGAGCCGGAGACGGTGGACTTCTACGCGGCGATGCTGCGGGAGGTGGACGAGCGGATCGCCCGCGGGATCGGGGCGGTCAGGGAGGAAAAGAGGCGGTTGCTCTGGGACAACCTTCCCATCTGGTACCGGCTTCGCTACCTCGCCGAGTTCCTGGGGCAGCGCGGCGTCGCCATCGTCGCCTCCACCTACACCAACGCCTGGGCCGAACTGGCCGAGTTGATCGACCCCGACCGCCCTTTCGAGTCGATGGCCCGCACCTATATCTACCCCATCCTCAACCGGTCCACCGGCGACAAACTGCGGCTGATGCGGCGGATGATCGACGAATACCGCCTCGACGGGGTCGTCCTTCACTCCGATCGCTCCTGCAAGCCCTACTCCATCGGCCAGATCGATCAGCGGGACCGGCTGATCCACGAGGTGGGGGTACCGGCGCTGCTCCTGGAGGCCGACCACAACGACCCACGGGCCTTCTCCGAGGAGCAGGTCGCAACGAGGCTCTCGGCTTTTCTGGAGATGCTGGGGGTGGCCTGACGCGTGGCGTGTGGCGCAGAGGGAAGTATGGAAGTGTGGGATCTTCCGCCGTTGAGGAGACTCGGTGTGTCTGTGGTGAGGCCATGAAGAGCGTGCGGGCATTGGGGATCGACGTGGGGGCGGCGACCACCAAGATGG
>CAZOLN010000154.1:0-5643 GCA_964580565.1 uncultured Anaerolineales bacterium | reverse complement strand
ATGGATTTCACCTTCCACATCGTCCTCAGCGCCGAGGGGGAGCGGCCGGACGAGGAGACGCTGGAACAGCTCAATCGCGTGCTGGAAAAGGTGAAACCGGGCTGGCGGTTGGAGGGCACGTAGGAAGGAGCAACCGATTGGTGAAGGGACGGCAAGGGAAAGACTGGAAGGAATGCGTCGCGCGGGCCCGCGAACAGGTCCGGGCCGACCTGGGTGACCGGGAACTGATGCCGCCGGAGGAGGTGCTACAGCAGATACGGGAGGAACGGGATGCCCAACTCCTGGGTCTGCGTTGACGCCAATCTGGTGATCCGCCTGATCGCGGACCCCGGCGATAAAGCGGTTCTGCAACTGTGGGAGCGGTGGGATGCCGAGGGACGACAACCGGCCGCTCCCGCTTTGTTGTACTATGAAGTGACCAATGCCCTGTACCGCTACCGGAGGATGGGGCTGATGGGCCCTTCCTCGGTGCGGCTGGCGCTGCAGGCGGCCCTCTCTCTGCCCCTTCGTCTGTACCAGGATGCCGGTCTTCACCGGCGGGCGCTGGACCTGGCGGAGCGGTTCGACCTCCCCGCCGCCTGCGACGGACACTACCTGGCCCTGGCCGAGCGGCTGGGGGCGGAGTTCTGGACCGCCGACCGGCGCCTGGTGGAGGCGGTGCAGGCGGAGTTGCCGTGGGTGCATCTGGCAGAGAGCGACGAGTAGGTGAGAGGAGGAACCGATGGCAGACACCCCCTCGCAGCGCGAACTACACGGGCCTTCGCCCCTGCTGGACGAGCGGGGGAATCTGGTCCAGGTGGGTTGGGCACGCCAGCCGGTGCTGGATTGCAACCTGGAGGCTGCTCGCTTCTATCCATTCCCACTCCGTTTCCTCCAGCGCTTCCGCATCAAGCGCTGGGATTACTACGGCGTGACCACCCCCACCCATTTCTACTCCTTCACCCTGGCCGACCTGGGCTACGCCGGGCAGGTCTTCGCCTATGTGGTGGACTTCGAGGCCAAGACGCACCACGAACAGACCCTGACGCTCCCCCTGGCGCGGGGGATCGTGTTGCCGCGCAACAGCACCGAGGGAACCGGCCGCTTCGAGGGCCGGGGGGTCCGGCTCGTCTTCCGGGCAGAGCCGAGGGGACGACGGATCTCGGTGGAGTGGCCCGGCTTTGAGGACAAAGGGCTGCGGGGCGAGATCCGGCTGCGCCTACCCCCCGACCACGAGTCGATGGTCATCGTGATCCCCATCGCCAACAGGCGGTTCTACTACAACCGGAAGGTCAACTGCCTCCCGGCGGAGGGCTGGATCGAATACGGCGGAAAGCGGGTAGAGATCCGCCCCACCGAAAGCCTGGGCAACCTGGACTGGGGGCGCGGGGTGTGGGAATACCGGTCCTTCTGGGTCTGGGCCAGCGCCTCCGGCTTTCTACCGGACGGGCGGCGCGTGGGGCTGAACCTGGGCTTCGGCTTCGGGGATACCTCCGCCGCCACGGAGAACGCTTTGATCCTGGAGGGTCGGATCCACAAACTTGGGCAGGTGGATTTCACCTACGATCCCGGCGACTTCATGCGGCCCTGGCGGATAGTCTCCCCGGACGGGCGGTTGGATCTGGAGTTCGTCCCCTTCCTGGAGCGGGTGGCCGCCACGGACCTGCTGGTCGTCGCCAGCGAGGTTCATCAGATGTTCGGCCGCTACCACGGCACGGCCCGCACCGACGACGGCCGGGTGCTCCACCTGGACGGGCTGATCGGCTTTGCCGAGGAGCACCACGCGCGTTGGTAGGTGGAGGCGAGGCCAGGCGCCAGGATCGATCCGTCCCCGGACCTAGGGCAACCCTCAGAGCGTGGAGAACCTCGGTGATCTCATCATTCGAGGGAACAAGCTTTCTTCGGTAAGACCTCACGTGAAGGAATACGGACATTGGACGCCCCGCCCGATCGGGGTATAATCCGAGGAGGAGGGGCTCGGTGAGAGGCAATCTGAGCGTGGTACATGTGGAGCAAGGGTTAACGAGAGCCCACGTCGTCAAGGGATACCTGGAGGAGCACGGGATCCCCGTCGTGCTCCAATACGAGAGCGCTGGCCCCGCCATCGGCATCACGCTGGATGGACTGGGGGAGGTCCGCCTGCTCGTCCCGACCCGCCTGGCGAAATGGGCCCGCCGCCTGCTGCTACGGCAGCGGCGGCGGCTTCCCTACTGGCGGTACCGGCGGACGGTCAGGAAGACGTGGATGCGCCGTCCAGGGTGAACCACGGGGCGCCGGGGTCCAGCCACTGGAGGCCGTCTACGCTGATGCCTCCCACCCAGACCTCCCAGTGGAGATGAGCCCCCGTGGAAAGGCCGGTGTTCCCCACCCGGCCGATGACGTCCCCAGCCTGCACCTCTTGCCCAACCGCGACCTCAATAGAAGAGAGGTGCCAATAGCCGGTGAGCACCCCCCACCCGTGGTCGATGACGACAGCGTTGCCGCGGATCGCCAACGGCTCGGCCAGGACCACCGTCCCGTCGGCCGGGGCACGGACCGGCGTGCCGCGGCCGGCATCGAAGTCCACACCGGCGTGGTAACTGTTGTACGGGCCGCCGTTGTAGGAGCGGCGGGTACCGAAGTAAGAACTGATCGCCGCCTCCACCGGGGCCAGGAAGGGGCCGCGCCACCGCCGTAAGGGGGTGAAAAGGTCCCGCACCGCCTCGATCCGCTCCCGCTCCGCCGCGATCACCGCCGGGTCCAGCAGGCCGGACCGGCTTGGGGGGACGTCGATCCGCTCGTAACTGTACCCCCCCTCCTCGACGACCACCCCCGCGTTCGTCGCCACCTGACGTCCGTCCGCCAGCGTGGCGGTCAGCGTCAGTTCGTACAGGCCGGGCTCCGTGAAGGCATGGACGCCAACCATCCCGTAGTAGGTACCCCCCTCTTCGACGAAGGCGATGGGTCGATCGAACAGCGCTCCCGTGAGGGAGACCGGCTCAGCCGTGCGGACCGCCACCAGCATCGTCTTCCCCTGCGGGACCGGCAGCGGCGAGAGGTCCACCGACCGGAAGGGGTAGGGAAGCCAGGAGGGTTGAGCCCCGGGGATGAAAAGCCACTGACCAGGAATCAGCCGATCCGGCTGGTCCAGCCCGTTGGCCTCGATCAGGTCCCACACCCCCACCCCGTACCGCAGGGCGATGCCGATCAGGCTGTCCCCCGGCTGCACGGTATGGAGAGCCCCCACCCGTTCACCAGGAGCGGGGATGCGGATCACCTGACCGGCATAGAGGAGATGGGGGTTCACCAACCGGTTGGCAAGGGCCAGCGTCTGCCAGGGGACGCCGTAGCGGGCAGCGAGAGCGGGAAGGGTCTCCCCCGGCTGGACGACGTGGGCGGACCAGGAGTCGAGAGGCAGGACCCCTCCGGGGATCACCAGCCGCTGGCCGATGTAGATGTGGCGGGGGTCGGCAAGGCCGTTGGCGTGCACGATGGCGTCCACCGTCGTCCCGTACCGGCGGGCGATGGAGAAGAGGGTGTCTCCCCGCTGGACCACGTGGACCAACGGCTGGAGCGGCCCGCCCGACTGGGCCGCGGCCGGGACAGGCCAGAGCGGCGCCAGAAGGGCGATCAACACCAACAGGGCTACGATCCCGCGCCGGACAGCCATCGACGTCACCCCTCCCTATGCCGGGCAGCCCGTGCGCGGACGAGGGCCTCGTACACCGCTTGGGAGGCGGAAAAGTGAAAAGGACGTCCCTCCTGGTTCGCCCAGAAATCGTCCAGGCGGACCCCCCGGCTCTCCTCGTAGAGGTAGGCCTGGAGGAGCATCTCCAGCCGGTCCGCATCCCGCACCAGCCGGCCCTCCGGGGTGGATCCCTCCTCAAACTCCCGCCACCACACGCGGAGTCGGTCCCCACCCGGCAGCCCCTGCACGATCTCGGAAAGGGCCGCCTCCTCCGCCTTCCGCTTGGCCTCCGGCGGGAGATGGGCCAGGGCAGGAGAGGGGATGTCGGAGAGCGACCGCTCCGGCAGGTCGTGCATCAGGGCGATGATCAGCGCCTTCTCCCGGTCCAGAGGACCCTCGACCTCCGGCGCGAGGGCCAGCACGATCAGGGCCACGCCCCAGGTGTGCTCAGCGACGCTCTCCACGTCGACCAGCCCACGCAGGAGCCAGCCGGTGCGAGGAACCCGCTTCAGGCCCAGGGCGGTACGCAGAAAAGCCAGCAGGGTCTCTGGGCTCACCCCGCCCGCCTCATAGTTTGTAGCCGATAGCGCGGAGGAACTGCTTCCGATGGGCGACGTCCTCTTCCGATTCGACCCCCTTGGGACTCACGCCGTCCACCACGCCGAGGATGGCCCGCCCCTGCTCCGTCTCCGCCACCACGACCTGGACGGGGTTGGCCGTGGCGCAGAAGATGCGACAGACCTCGGGCACCATCTTCACCGCGTTGAGGATGTTGATGGGATAGAAGCCTGGGGCCAGGAAGACGAAGAAAGAATGCCCCGCCCCCACAGCCAGGGCGTTCTTCCTCGCCAGTTCGATCATCTCCTCGTCGGTGCCGGTGCAACGGACCAACGCCGGGCCGGAGGACTCGCAGAAGGCCAGCCCAAAACGGATGCCCGGCACCGCCGTCACCAGCGCCTCGTGGACGTCCTCCACCGTCTTGATGAAGTGGCTCATCCCCAGGATGAAGTTGACCTCGTCCGGCTTCTCCACCTGCACGATCTTCAGTTCCATCGGACTCCCTCCCAGGCCTGGTCTCGCGGGATTGTAACACGGCTCGCCAAGGGGAGCAAGTGGGGAACCGGGCTCTCGGATTTGCACATTGACCAGCGACGAAGAGAAGGTTATAATGAGATTGAAAATTGCAATAATTCGGTCCAGGCGAACAAATGTTAGCCGAGTTTCTGGACGACTATTACGCCGAGTGCGACGAGCACCTGACGGCCGCGCGGGCCGCGCTGCTGGCGCTGGAGGAGGCAGCGCAGGAAGGCACGGCGGACCCGACGGTCCTCGACGATCTGCTGCGCCGGTTCCACACCATCAAGGGCCTCTCCGGAATGGTCGGGCTGAGCGCAGCGGAGGAAGCCGCCCACCGCCTGGAGGACCTCCTGCGTGCGCTGCGCCGCCAGGAGATCCCCCTGACCCCGGAGGTGGCGGATCGCCTGATCGAGGGGACGAAAGCGATCGAACAGATCATCGCCGCCCACCGCGAAGGCCGGCCGATCCCGGACGCCTCCCCGGTGCTGGAGCGGTTGACCAGCCCGGTCGAACAGCCCGTTCCCCCGGCCGGCCCCGCCCCTGCACCTCCCCCTCCGGACGCCCACCTGCCCGGCCCCGACGAGCCCCTGCACCTCGATCCCGCCCAGCAGGCCGAACTGGAAGCAGCGGTGAACCAGGGGATGCGCGCCCTCCGCTTCCGGTTCGTCCCTTCGCCAAGCCTGCTCGAAAAGGGGATCACCGTCGACCGCGCCCGGCAGGCCCTCAAGTCCGTTGGACGCATCCTCCAGGCCACCCCGCGGGCCGCGGAAGGCGGGGCCGTCCTCTTCGACTTCCTCGTCGTCACGGGGGCCAGCGACGCCGAACTGGAAGACCTGCGCGCGTATGGGCTCTCCTGGACCCCCTACACGCCGCAACCATCGGCCCCGCCCGCGGAGCCGGAACGCGCCGCGGCGGAGGGG
>CAZOLN010000153.1:0-5811 GCA_964580565.1 uncultured Anaerolineales bacterium | reverse complement strand
TTCGCGCTGGTTGGATACTACGGGGTGGAGGCGGTGTTCCGTTAGGCTTTTCAACCGCAGAGGCACAGAGGACGCAAAGTTTCCTTCAAGAACTTAAGATTCTCTGTGTTCTCTGTGTCTCTGTGGTTTCCTAACGATCGATGGAATCAGTCCGAGAGGACTTCCGCACCGAGTTGGATCCGCGCTGGCGGCGATATGAGGTCGGCGGGGGGAGGCTGGAGCCGACGGGGACCTCCCTTCGGTTCGTCGTCGCCGGGGCCGCCGCCCGTCGTTACGCCGATGCCCAACTCGACGATTATGAGGGAGTCCCTCGACGCCGCTTCCCCTGGCGTCCGCCCCTCCGGCTGACGGTGCGGGCCCGCTTCTCCCACCCGTCGGGATCGTTGCGCGGCACGGCGGGCTTCGGCTTCTGGAACGACCCCTTTATGATGACCGGCGCGCGCGTGCCCACGCTCCCCCGCGCCGTCTGGTTCTTCTACGCCTCCCCGCCGTCGGATATGAGGCTGGATCTGGACCTGCCGGGGTGGGGGTGGAAGGCGGCGGTCATCGACGCGTTGCGGCCTGTGGCCCTGCCGCTGGCCCTGATCGCACCGCTGGCGGTGCTGCTGATGAACCTTCGGCCCCTTCGCGGGGCGATCTGGCCGTCCGTCCAGCGCGCCCTGCACATCCGGGAGGCCCTCCTGTCTGTGGATATGACGGCGTGGCATACCTACCGGCTGGTGTGGGGGCGGGAGGAGACCCGCTTCGAGGTGGACGGAGAGGCGGTGCTGGACGGAGCCCCCTCGCCGCGAGGGCCGCTGGGGTTCGTGATGTGGCTGGATAACCAGTATATGGTGGTCACCCCGTGGGGGCGGTTGGGGTGGGGGTTGCTGGAGGTTCCTGACCGACAGTGGATGGAGGTGGATCGGCTGGAGATCGAGCCTGGGGGGTAGGGCGGATCACCAGGGGAGGAAGAAGGTCTCCGTCGTCGTCTCGGCGCCCCAGTACTCCACGGTTATCTCTACGACGACGCGCTTCCCCAGGCGGGTGGGGGGCACCCGAAAACTGACCTGCGTGATGCCCTGTGAGTCCGTCCGCGGGAGGAGGAATCTCTCCTCACCTGATGGGTAACGCACGACGGCGGTGACCTCTGCGTCCTGGACGGGCTGACGTTCCTCGTTGACCACGTACACGAAAAGGGTCTGCACCTCGCCGATGCTGACCACCGGGTGTTGGAGCGTGGCCCAGGCCCGGAGGGTTTTCCTCTCGCCGCTGACCGCGGTGTTCGCCCCAGAGGAGATGTCCGGCGGTTGTGGTTCACGGTACTCGTCCGGGACCCTGTATCGGAAAATGTACTCCAGCCCCAGGGGGCCCAATACGACCCGATCGCCCCGGGCCCGTTCCGGATGCCACTCCATCCGCATCCGCTGGAAGTACTGGACGATGTACCCCCCCTCGATCATCGGCTCGGAGATGGGGTATCCGAAGATGTCCAACCCCCCGTTACGGTTGTAGAAGTCGAGGAAGGCGAAGGAAACGATGTGACCCGTCTCTGGGAAGTACCGCCGGAAGGGGGTGTCGGCAGGGCGACGGTCGGCGGGGATCGGTGGCTGACGGTAACCGAGGATGTCCCCCAGGAGGCCCAGTTGCACCTTGTAGGGCTCGGGGTTCTCCGGATGCCACTCCATCCGGGCGTTGTCGAAGAACTGGACCCAGAGGCCGATACGCTCGTCGTAGAAGAACTCCGTCTCCGGGTATCCGAAGATCCTCAAGCCGCCGTATTGATTGAAAAACTCCAGGAAGGGTCCTCTGACGGAGTGGCCGGTGCGTCCGAAATACTTATAGGGGACATCGTCACCTGCAAATTGAGGGGGCATCGGTGGGGTGGGGGCGGCGTGCGCGCGGGGGCTCGGTGCCAGAAGGGCGTTCCCTGCTATCAGCAGCGCTCCCAGCAGGTAGAGAATAAAATGTCGCTTCATCTTCGCCCTCCCAGACGCCGCCTCCCTCTTCGCCTCAACGACCGTGCGATCCGACACCTCTCATTACATTATAGTCAACTGTGTTTTTTTTGCAAAACCCACTTGCTGGGCGCAGCGCCTGTAAGAAGTTGATGGGTGGAGAGACCGCGGGCGGTTGGGACAACGAAATCGCAAACGAGTTAACGAGGAGGCTCCCCCTCCCCGTCCCCTTGCCCGCCAGGGAGGGGGAGGGGGAGCCTTGGGTTCACAACAGTTCAAAGATCCCGGCCGCGCCCATCCCGCCGCCGATGCACATCGTCACCAGGCCGAACTGGACGTCGCGGCGGCGCATTTCGTTGATGATCTGCACCGTCAGTTTGGCGCCGGTGCAGCCGAGGGGGTGGCCCAGGGCGATGGCCCCGCCGTTGACGTTGGTGATCTCCTCGTCGAAACCCAGTTCCCGGATGACGGCGATGGACTGGGCGGCGAACGCCTCGTTCAGTTCGATCAGGCCGATGTCCGAAAGGGACAGGCCGGTCAGTTCCATCACCTTCGGCACAGCCACCGTCGGTCCGATCCCCATGATCTCCGGCGGCACCCCGCCCACGGCGCATCCCACGAACCGGGCCAGCGGCTTGAGGCCGAGCGACTCGGCCCTCTCCCGCTCCATCACCAGCACCGCCGCCGCCCCGTCCGACATCTGGGAGGAGTTGCCCGCGGTGACGGTCCCGCCCTTGACGAAGGCCGGCTTCAACCTCGCCATCGCCTCCAGGGAGGTATCCCGCCGCGGCCCCTCGTCGGTGTCGAAGATCACCTTGCGGGTGATCACCCTGCCGTCTTCCCAAACGACCTTTTCCACCTCCAGCGGCACGATCTCGTCCTTGAACTTCCCCGCGTCCTGGGCGGCGATGGCCCGCATGTGGCTCCGGTAGCCGAACCGGTCCTGCTCTTCCCGGGTGATGCCGTACTTGCGAGCCACGTTCTCCGCCGTCTGCCCCATACTGACGTAGACCTCGGGGTAGTTCTCCGCCAGATAGGGGTTGGGAGCGAATTTGTTGCCGGTCATCGGCACCATGCTCATCGATTCGACCCCGCCGGCGATGATGCAGGTGCCGAACCCGGCGATGATCCGTTCCGCGGCGATGGCGATGGACTGGAGGCCCGAGGAGCAGAACCGGTTGATGGTCTGACCGGGGATGCTGCTGGGGAGGCCTGCGCGGAGCAGCGCCACCCGGGCCACGTTCAGCCCCTGCTCCGCCTCCGGGAAGGCGCAGCCCATGATCACGTCCTCCACCATCTCCGGCTTCACCGGCTCCGCCCGTCGGAGCACCTCCTTGATCACCGCCGCGGCCATCTCGTCGGGCCGGACGTGGGCCAGGGTCCCTCGCCTCGCCTTTCCCACCGCCGTGCGCACAGCGGAGACGATCACTGCCTCTTTCATTGCTCTCCCTCCGTCAGCAACTGTTCGGTTACCTCACCCCACCCCCGGCGGCGAAGCCGCCGGGGGTGGGGTGAGGTCAATTTAATTCCGCAACGGCTTCCCGGTCTGGAGCATATGCCAGATCCGCTCCAGCGTCTTCTGCTCGCCCAGCAGCGAGAGGAACGCCTCCCGCTCCAGGTCGAGGATGTACTGGTCGTCCACCCACTGCGGCTGGCTCAGTTTGCCGCCGCAGAGCACGTAGGCCAGTTTGTCCGCGATGAGGGCGTCGTGCTCGGAGGCCCAGCCCGCCTCTTTCATTCCCCACACCACGATCTCCAACGCGGCCAGGCCGTTGGCCCCCATCGCCCAGACCCGCTCTCGGATCGGCGGCCGGTAGCCGGATTCGGCCATCTCCAGCACCATCCGCTTCGCCTCGTGCAGCAGGTGGTCCCGGTTCATCACCACCCGGTCGGCCTGCGTGAGGAAGCCCCACTGCCGCGCCTCCTCCGCGCTGCCCGCCACCTTTGCCAGGGCGATCATCTCGAAGATCTTCTGGAGGAAGGGGAGGGGGTCGGCGTTGGGGGCGTACTTGGCCACGGGGGAGACCACCCGCCGCAGGAGCTCCTTGCAGCCTCCGGCGGCCGGGATCAGACCGACGCCCACCTCCACCTGGCCGATGTAGGATTCAGCCGCCGCGCAGATGGCGGAGGCCCCCATCATCACCTCCGCCCCGCCGCCCAGCACCATGTTGAACGGCGCGCTGACCACCGGCTTGGGGCTGTAGCGGAAGGCGAGGATGGCATCCTGCCCCTGCTTGATGATGGCCTCCAACTGCTCCCACTCCCCCTGCTGGGCGGCCATCCCCACCAGGAACAGGTTGGCCCCGGCGCAGAAGTGCTCCCCCTGATTGCCGATCACCAGCCCTACCCAGTCCTTCTCCAGTTCCTCCCGGGCGCGGACCATCATCTCGAAGATGTCCGTGTCCAGGCTGTTCATCTTCGAGTGGAACTCCAGACAGAGGACGCCGTCGCCCAGATCGACCAGGCTGGCGCTGGGGTTCTCGGCGATCACCCGCCGCTCGTCGGCCTTGAGGTCCTTGAGGAGGATGATCCGGGGGTCGACCTCGGCGGCGACGTAGTCCTTGCGCGCCGGGTCGTAATAGAGCAGCCGACCGTCCTCCCGCTTGTAGAAGGTGGTGTACCCTGCCGCCAGCATCTCCTTGACCCAGGGGGTCACCTCCATCCCGTCGGCCTCCATCCGCTCCACCGTTTCCTTCACGCCCAGCGCGTCCCAGATCTCGAAGGGGCCCAGTTCGTGGTTGAAGCCCCACTTGACGGCGTTGTCCACCGAGAGGATGTCGTCCGCCACCTCCGGGATGATGTGGGCGGCGTAGTTGAGGCTGAAGGCGATGATCCGCCAGATGAACTCGGCCGCCCGATCCTCCTCGGCGCAGAGCCGTTTGATCCGCTCCCCTACGTCCTCCACGTCCTTGTGCTTCCCCACCGACTCGAAGCGGGCCTTTGTGGGCGGCTTGTGCTCCAGCGTCTCCAGGTCCAGTTCCCAGAACTCCCGCTTCCCGTCCTGGGTGACCCGCTTGTAGAATCCCTGGCCAGCCTTGTTGCCCAGCAGTCCCCGCTCCACCATCCCCTCGATGAGGGCGACGGTCTTGGGGTGCTTCAGTTGCTCCCGGTAGGGGTCGTGGGGGATCGCCTCGTAGAGGTTGTTGTTGACGTGGACCATCACGTCCAGCCCCACCAGGTCGAGCAACCGGAAGGTGGCCGTCTTGGGCCGGCCGATGACCGGGCCGGTGAGGGTGTCCACCTCCTTGACCGTGTAGCCGTGCTCCAGTGCGTAGTTGATGGTGTAGGCCCCGGTGACGGAGAAGAACCGGTTGGCGATAAAGTTGGGCCGGTCCTTGCAGACCACCACCCCCTTGCCCAGGGTGCGGGTGGCGAACTCCTTCATGAAGTCGAGGACCTCAGGCAAGGTCCGTTCGTGGGGGATGATCTCCAGCAGTTTGAGGTAGCGGGGTGGGTTGAAGAAGTGGGTGCCCAGGAAGTGGGCCTGGAAGTCGTCGGAGCGGCCCTTGGCGATCTGGTGGATGGGGATGCCGGAGGTGTTGGTGCTGACGATGCTGCCGGGTTTACGGACCTCGTCGATGCGGGCCATCACCTGCTGTTTGATGTCGAGCCGCTCGACGACCGCCTCGATGATCCAGTCCGCCTCGCCCACCCAGTCGAAGTTGTCCTCCAGGTTGCCGAGGGTGACGTACTCGGCCCGGTCGGCGGTGAAGAGGTTGGCCGGGCGGGCCTTGAGGCAGCGCTCCCACCCCTGGCGGACGATGCGGTTCCGCACCTGGGGGTCCTCCAGCGTCAGCCCTTTGGCCTCCTCCTCGGGCGTCAGTTCGCGCGGGACGATGTCGAGCAGGTACGAGGGGATGCCGGCGTTGGCCAG
>CAZOLN010000152.1:0-5829 GCA_964580565.1 uncultured Anaerolineales bacterium | reverse complement strand
GGCAGAATCTCGACGATCATCCGCCGCGCCTCCAGGTCCAGTTCCCGCACCACGTCCTCGATGGCGGGGATGAGGACCTCGCCGCGGGGGCCGTGGACCACGTAGACGTCGTTGGCGCCGGTCTCGATGACCTCCGCCACGCGGCCCAGGGGCTCCCCCTCGGTGGTGACCACCTCCACGCCGACGACCTGGAAGTGGTAGTACTCCCCCTCCTCCAGGGGAACGGCGGCTTCGATGGGGATCTGGACCCACTGACCGCGCAGTTCCTCGGCGGCGTTCCGGTCGTCGCAGCCGGCCAGTTTGATCAGCGCCGCCCCGCGGTGGAAACGGATCCCCTCCACCCGGTATGGGGTCGGCTCCGGGCCGATATAGAGGACCCGATGGGAGGGCAGTCGCTCAGGGTAATCGGTCAGGATCTCGACGCGCAGTTCCCCCCGCACGCCGTGGGGACGGAGCACACGGCCGACGACTACAAAACGAGGCTCAGACGACCAAGGCGGTGGCGCTGAGCCCCTTTTTGTATGCGGTTTGCCAGGCCGGCGGGTACCCCCCATCCGGTGCTAGACGATTTCGAGGGTGACCCGCTTTCCCTGCTTGGCGGCCAGCACCCGGACCAACGTGCGCATCGCGTTGGCGGTCCGTCCGCCCTTGCCGATGATGCGCCCCATGTCCTCCGGGCCGACCCGCAGTTCTAGGATCAGTGAGGTCTCCCCCTCGATCTCGGAGACGTGCACCTGCGACGGATCATCCGCAAGCGCTTTGGCGATGTATTCGACCAGGTCTTTCATTGCAGACATCGTTCGCTCCTCCCTCTTTGTGGTAGGTGAACCGGTTTCGGACGGGGTCGGTGGTGTGGGAGCGGGGTCTTGCCGCCGGGAAAGGCGGGACTACACCTCAGCCTCCTCCTCCCCCTGGTCCGAGGCATCGGCCGACACCACCTCCTCGGCCGACGCTTCCTCACTTGGCGCCTCCGCCTCTTCTTGCGTCCGCGCGGGCTGCTCGGAGGGCTGGGCCGAAGCGGCCGCCTCCGCCTCCGCCAGCAGCGCCTCCAACGGTTCCCCAGCCTTCAGCCGCGCGAAACGATCCAGCGTCCCCAGCTTCTTCAACAGGCGAGCGACCGGTTCCGTCGGCTGGGCTCCCACGCTCAGCCAGTAGAGAGCCCGGTCCTCTTTGACCTGCACCGTCTCCGGCTCGGTCCGTGGATTATAAAAACCGATGATCTCGATGAAGCGCCCGTCCCGCGGTGCGCGGGAGTCGGCGACCACGATTCGGTAACTGGGTTGCTTCTTCTTCCCGACTCGACGCAGCCTGATCTTGACCATATGCCTCCTGACGTCGTTGAAGTTTGGACTATCCGAACAGGCCCAGGAGCCCACGCCCCCGGCCCATCTGACGGCCCAGCCGTTTCATCACCCGCTGCACCTGGTGAAAGTCCCTGAGCAGGGCGTTGACCTCCTGAACCGTCGTGCCGCTGCCCCGGGCGATCCGCCGCTTCCGACTCCCGTTCAGAATGCGGGGGTTCCGCCGTTCCTCCGGCGTCATCGAAAGGACGATCGCCTCCGCCCGCCGCAGCCGCCGCTCCAGTTCCTCCGGCGAGGCCGCGGCGACCATCCGCCCCATCCCCGGCACCATCTCCATGATCTCCCCCAGGGAGCCCATCCGGCGGACCTGCCGCAGTTGCTCCAGGAAGTCCTCCAGGTCGAACTCCGCCCGACGGAGCTTCTCCTCCATCCGACGGGCCTGCTCCTCATCGAGGGTGGCTTCCGCCCGTTCGATGAGGGAGAGCACATCCCCCATCCCCAGGATGCGCGAGGCCATCCGGTCGGGGTGGAAGACCTCCAGCGCGTCCGCCTTCTCCCCGGTGCCCAGGAACTTGATGGGCACGCCGGTCACCGCCCGCATGCTGATGGCCGCCCCGCCGCGGGCGTCCCCGTCGACCTTGGTCAGGATCAGGCCGGTGAGGCCCAGCCGCCGGTGGAACCCCTCGGCGACGTGGACCGCCTCCTGACCGGTCATCGCGTCGGCGACGAGGAGGGTCTCCACGGGGCGGACCCGCTGAGCGATGGCCTCCAGTTCGGCCATCATCTCCTCGTCCACCTGGAGCCGACCGGCGGTGTCCAGCACCACCACGTCGTAGCCGCGGCGTCGGGCCTCCTGCACCCCCCGCTCGCAGATCTCCGGCGGGGGGGCTTCGACCCCCTCGCTGTAGACGGGGAGCTCCAACTGCCGGCCCAACACCTCCAGTTGGGTCACCGCCGCCGGGCGGTAGGTGTCCGCGGCGACCATCAGGGGAAGGCGACCGTTCTCCTTAAGGTGCCGCGCCAGTTTGGCCACCGTGGTCGTCTTCCCCGACCCCTGCAGGCCGACGACCATCAGGACGTAGGGGGGCGGCCCTTTCAGTTCCAACCGGCCCGGCTCCCCCAGCGTGGCGACCAGTTCCTCGTAGACGATCTTGATCACCTGCTGGGCTGGGCTGAGGGCCCGGCTGACCTCCACCCCTACCGCCCTCTCACGGACGCGGGCGATGAAGTCTTTGACTACTTTGTAATGTACATCCGCTTCCAGCAGGGCCAACCGGATCTCCCGCAGGACCTCGTCCACATCCGCCTCGCGGAGGACCCCCCGCTTGCGCAGCCGACGGAACACGTCCTGCAGACGACCGGTCAAATTTTCGAACATCGACCCCTGCCGGAATCAAACCCCATTTGGTGAGTCGATTATAAAGCAGGGACTGGGTTTCGTCAAGTTTGCAAACTGAAATCCCAAGGTCGAAGTTGCAAAACATCGAAGGGATGGTATAATATGGACCGCCGCGGAGAGGTAGCGTAGTCTGGCCTAACGCGCGCGCCTGGAGAGCGCGTGGGGTCGTGAGACCCCCGTGGGTTCGAATCCCACCCTCTCCGCCTTCCCTTAAGGGGGGCGATGCGCCCCCGTTGAAAGCCGTCCGAAAGCCCCCCACGCGGGGGCGTTTTCTTATACCGAAGATGTTTCTATGATCCACGTCGGCTGCTGCGGCTTCCGGCGGGCGCGGGCCGCCTACTTTCAGCACTTCCCACTGGTCGAGGTGCAACGGACCTTCTACAAGCCCCCGCGCGTGGAGACGGCCCGCCGTTGGCGGCAGGAGGCGCCGCCCGGCTTCACCTTCACCCTCAAGGCATGGCAACTGATCACCCACCTCCCCACCAGTCCCACGTACCGGAAAGCCGGGTTGGATATCCCTCCCGACCGTCGGGACCGGTACGGTGGGTTCCGGCCCACGCCGGAGGTGGTAGAGGCGTGGGAACGGACCCGTCGGATCGCCGAGGCGTTGGAGGCTCCTATCGTCCTCTTCCAGTGCCCCGCCTCCTTCACCCCCACGCCGGAGCACATCGCCGACATGCGGGCCTTCTTCACCCGGGTGGAGCGCGGGGGATTGACCTTCGCCTGGGAGCCGCGAGGGAGGTGGCCCGAGGAGACCGTCGCGGCGCTGTGCCGGGATCTGAACCTGATCCACTGCGTGGACCCCTTCGTCCGTCAGCCGGTCACGAAGGGCACCGCCTACTTCCGCCTCCACGGCATCGGCGGCTACCGGTACCGGTACACCGACGCCGACCTGGAGCGTCTGCTGGCCTGGTGCCAGGGGTTTGAGACCGTCTACGTGCTCTTCAACAACGTCTCGATGTGGGAGGACGGCCTCCGGTTCCAAGCCCTCGCGAACGGGGGGCCGTGAGGCAAATCGGCGGTTCCAGCGGCCTCCCCAATCCGGCGCTCTACCGAAGCCGCAGCGGGGCGACCCCTCCCGCCTCGAATCCGCAGGCGTGGTAGAACTCCCGCGCCGCCTTGTCGCCACGGGAGGTGTCCACCAGAAGGTGTGAAGCCCCCCGACGGAGGGCCCGCTGGATCGCTGCCTCCACCAGCGACGCACCGATTCCCTTCCGACGGCAGGCCGGATCCACCGCCATCTCCCCGATCAGCGCCCGCAGCCGGGTCAGTCCGGGCATATACGAGAGGGCCAGGAAACCGACCACCCTCCCCGTCTCCGTCTCCGCGACCAGAACCTCCAGGGCGGGACTCTCACGGAACCGCAGGGCGGCGGCCTTCTCCTCCTCGGGGGTCATATCCCGATTGCCGGGGATAAGCCGCAGCAGCCGAAGGATCGCCTCCTCGTCCTCCGGGCGGGCCTCCCGGATGATGACGCCAGGCACGCGGGTGCGCAGCACCGACGAGCGACTGCGGATCCACCGGTCGATCACCTCCCGGTGGGTGCGGAAGGCCAGTTTCTCCGGTAGCCCAGCGGGCGGAAAGACGGCGACGTCCTGCGCATCGTCCCCCGCCTGCAGTTCCCCTCCCACCGGCCGGGCACGGTAGAAGATGATGATGCCGGAGGGGCCTGGACCTTCGGGAAAGGAGTAGACGCCGAACAACTCCAACAGTTCCACGTCCAGCCCCGTCTCCTCCTTGCACTCCCGCACCGCCGCCTCTTCCACGCTCTCGTCCGCCTCGATGTATCCGGCCGGGAGGGCCCACCAACCCGCAAACGGCTCCTCCCCCCGCCTGATGAGCACCAGGCCGTCCTCCATCTCCACCAGCACCCCCACGCCAGGAACGGGGTTCCGGTAGAGGACGAAGCCGCAGGACGGGCAGACATGCCGGACACGCCCCGCGATCTCCGCTTCCCCCATCGTCGCCCCACAGCGCGGGCAGAACACCCGATCCACACCCATATGCCACTCCTCCTTTCGCCCTACCCCGTCCCCTCGACCCGCGCCAACGCCCAGGCCGCGTGCTCCCGCACCAGCGGGTCGGGGTCGTCCAACGCTCGCCTCAGAGCCCGCACAGCCTGAGGTCCCCCCACGTTCCCCAACGCCACCGCCACGTTCCGCAGCAACCGCCCCCGTCCGATCCGCAGGACAGGCGTCCCGCGGAACCGCTCCCTGAAGCCCGCCTCGTCCAACGCCAGCAGGGCCGGCAGCGACGGCCTCGCCCGCTCCGGCGAGGCCGGGCGGAAGGCCGTCACGCCGGTGGGCCGGGCAAACCGCTGCCAGGGGCAGACCTCCTGACAGAGGTCGCACCCGTAGATCCAGTCCCCCAACAACGGCCGCAGGTCCGGCGGGATCGGCCCCTTGTGTTCGATGGTGAGGTAGGAGATACACCGGCGGGCGTCCAACCGATACGGAGCCACCAGCGCTCCCGTGGGGCAGGCATCGAGGCACCGCGTACAGGTTCCACACCCGCCTCGCACCGGCGCGCGGTTCTCCTCCGGCGGATCCACCTCCAACAGCACCTCCCCCAGAAAGAGCCAGGAGCCCAGGCGGGGATGGATCAGGCAGGTGTTCTTGCCGATGAAGCCCAACCCGGCCTGGGCGGCGAAGGCCCGCTCCAGCACCGGCCCGGTGTCCACGTAGGCCCGGTAGCGGATCTCCCCGCCGACCTGCGCGCGGACGAAGGCCGCCAGTTCCTCCAGCCGGGGGAGCATCCAATCGTGGTAGTCGATCCCCCAGGCGTAGTTGGAGACGCGCCCCCGTGGTTCGTCGTCGGACGGCGCGGGGGGTGGGCCGGGATAGTAGTTGACCGCCACGCAGAGGACCGAACGGACACCCGGCAGGATGAGCGCGGGGTCCTCCCGCCGGGCGACCCGGTCCGGCCGGGCCATGTACGCCATCCCCGCGTGCTCCCCTCGGGCCAGCCACTCACGGTAGGCCTGCAGGTGGCCCTGAGGGGGGCGGGCGGGGGCGATCCCCACCAGGTCGAACCCCAGCTCGCGGGCCCGTTCCCGCACACAATCGATCCAGCCCATCGAGGGGGAGTATAACGCCGCCGGTGGGGCGTGTCAACCACCCGGCCGGGCTT
>CAZOLN010000151.1:0-5884 GCA_964580565.1 uncultured Anaerolineales bacterium | reverse complement strand
GACGGTTGACGGGAGAAGGAATTCGATTACAATGTCCAGTAGGGAAGGGGCCCTATGGACAAACGCAAAGTGATCGTTGCGACCGACTCGGGAGCCAATCTCCCCCAGACCCTGATCAAGAAATACAACATCGAGGTCATCCCACTGTGGGTTCACATCGGCAACCGCGCCTACCGGGATGGGATCGACCTTCGGCCGATGGAGTTCTTCCAGCGCCTGCGGGAGAAAGCCCACCAGGTACGGACCTCCCAGCCATCGCTGGGTGAGTTCCTGCAGTTCTATCAGCGGTTGAAGGAGAAGGCAGAGGCCGTAGTCTCGGTCCACCTGACGGGCCGATACAGCGGCGTCGTGAGCGTGGCGAAGGCCGCGGCCGCCGAGATGGCCCCGTTCCCTATCGAGGTGGTGGACACAGGCACCATCTCTATGGCCCAGGGGTTCGTCGCGCTGGCGGCTGCCCGGCTCGCCGCCGCAGGGGCCTCCTTCAGCGAGGTGGTGGCGCGGGCGAGGGACCTCGTCGCCCGGATCGACCTGATCGCGATGGTGGACTCCCTGGAGTATGCCGTGCGCGGTGGGCGACTGGCCTGGGCAGCCCGATTGCTGGACAACCTCCTCCGGGTCAAACCGATGGTCCGCGTCCGGGGGAACGACGTCGGCATCATCGGCCAGGCCCGCACGCGGGCCAAGGCGGTCCGGCGGCTCCTCGCCGAGGTCGCCCAACGGGTCGGCGATGCCCCGCTCCACATCGCCGTCCTCTACAGCGGCAGACTGGAAGAAGCTCAACGGCTCCAAGAGGAGATCCTCAGCCGCTTCCACTGCGTGGAGGTCCACCTCCTCCCCGTAGTCCCCGCCCTCGGCGTGCACGCTGGCCCGGACGCTCTAGGGCTGGCGTTCTACGCCGGGGAATGATCCCACCGAATTCGCTAATTCGTTCAGAATTCGTTGTCCCATCCCTCCTACCAACACCCATGGCATCGGTGTGTCGCCCTTGACAAGGGCGGACTTCAGCGGTAATATATAAGCGTTCATTTATCAAGCGTCCGTTTATGCGTCGTGCGTGTTGAGGCTAGAAATGGAAACCCTTCACATCCCGCCGAACCAACTGCGAGAGTACGCTCGGTTCTTCTACGCCCTGAAGGATCCCCTTCGCCTGCGCATCCTGCTGGTCCTGGCCCGAGCGGGAGAGATGACCGTGACGGAGTTGACCGGAGCCGTGCGGGTCAGCCAGCCATTGGTCTCCTGGCATCTTGGGAGATTGCGGGTCGCCGGGCTGGTTCGGGTGGAACGGGATGGGCGTATCGCCCGGTACTCGGTCGCCCTCGACAGAATCCACCATCTGCTCGGATCCTTTGACGACCTGTTGGCTTCCATCTCGTCGACGGAGGACCCGCCGACCTGAGGAAACACTGAGGAGGAGGTAGGACAATGGCAAACAGCGACGGGAAGGTACGCGTAGCGATCATCGGCGTCGGAAACTGCGCTTCCGCCCTGGTCCAGGGCGTCTACTTCTACCGGAACGTCCCCGACGACGGTACCGTCCCTGGTCTGATGCACCCGGTGCTGGGTGGGTACCACATTCGGGACATCGAGTTCACCGCCGCCTTCGACATCGACGCGGAGAAGGTGGGGAAGGACCTCTCCGAGGCGATCTTCGCCGGGCCCAACAACACGGTCCGCTTCTGTGATGTGCCTCACCTGGGCGTGCCGGTCAGCCGCGGGATGACCCACGACGGGTTGGGCAAGTACCTGAAGCAGGTGATCACCAAAGCCCCCGGGCCAACCGACGACATCGTCCGCATTCTGAAGGAGACCAACACCGACGTGGTGGTCAACTTCCTGCCCGTCGGCAGCGAGATGGCGACCAAATGGTACATCGAGCAGGTGCTGGAAGCAGGATGCGGCTTCGTCAACGGCATCCCGGTCTTCATCGCCCGCGAGCCATACTGGCAGCAGCGATTCGCCGAGCGCGGCCTGCCCGTCATCGGCGACGACGTGAAGAGCCAGGTCGGTGCGACCATCGTCCACCGCGTGCTAACCCGGCTCCTGCGGGATAGGGGCGTACGCGTCGACCGCACCTATCAGTTGAACTTCGGCGGCAACATGGACTTCTACAACATGCTGGAACGGGAGCGGCTGGAATCGAAGAAAATCTCCAAGACCACCGCGGTCACCAGCCAGTTGGACTACGAACTACCGGCGGAGAACGTGCACGTAGGGCCGTCGGACTATGTGCCGTGGCTCACCGATCGGAAGTGGTGCTACATCCGGCTGGAGGGCACCACCTTCGGCGAGGTCCCGCTGAACATCGAACTGAAACTGGAGGTGTGGGACAGCCCCAACTCGGCGGGGGTCGTCATCGATGCCATCCGCTGTTGCAAACTGGCGATGGACCGGGGTCTCTCGGGAGCGATCGTGGCTCCTTCGGCCTACTTCATGAAGTCGCCGCCCATACAGATGACCGACGACGCTGCCCGCCAGGCCGTGGAGCAGTTCATCGCTGGGGAATCGCTGGACACGCTCCCGTAGTCGGAATCGGAAAAGGAGGGTGGACCGATGGAAGAAGCGCGGGCAAGAAAAGCGCGGATCAAGAAAACCAAAGAGCAGCCACAATATGAGTCGTTCACCGATTGGGCCCGGGACGCTGCCCGCGTCATCACCGTCCCGATCGCCGGCTTCCTCGCCCGGCTCGGCGTCCACCCCAACCAGTTGACGGTCCTGGGTTCCGCGCTCAACCTGCTGGTGGGGGCCATCCTGGCGACGGGGCGTCTCACCCTAGGGGGGTGGATCCTGGCGATCGTCGCCCCCACCGATGCACTCGACGGCGCGCTGGCCCGCCTGGTGGGGCAACGCAGCCCGCTGGGAGCCTTCCTGGACTCGACGATGGACCGGATCTCCGAGGCCGGCCTTATGATCGGGCTGGCGTTCCACTACCTTCATCAGGGGAAAACGACGGAGGTCCTCCTCGCGTTCGTCGCCTTGGTGGGGGCGAACCTGGTGAGTTACACGCGGGCGCGGGCGGAGAGCCTGGGGTACACCTGCAAGATCGGATTGCTAACCCGTATGGAGCGGATCGCCGTCTTGACGATCGGGCTGATCCTGGGATGGCCCACAATCGCCCTGTGGGTCCTTGCCGTCGGGTCCATCCTCACAGCGCTACAGCGGATCCTCCACGTCTACCGCCTCAGCAGGCAGCCATCAGAGCCCGTCTAGGAGGGCTTCGAGCCGATCCCGAAGATCAGGGTCGAGAGGAAGATCCAGGGCGCGGAAGAAGAAGGTCCGCGCCCTCTCTCTTTCCCCCAGAAAGAGGTACACCTGTCCCAAGTGATAATAGGCAAGCGCCAGGTCGGGATCCAACTGCAGGGCTTCCCGGAAGCAGGGCTCCGCCCGCTCCGCCTCGCCGTCCAACAAGAGCGCCCATCCCAGTAGATCGTGGGCGGTCGCACTCCCCGGCTCCATCTCGACCAACCGTTGGGCCGCCTCCACCGCCCGCCCTGTCAGCCCCCGCTCCAGGCAGAACCGGGCGACCCCCTCCCATATCCGGGGATCGTCCGGCGACAGCCGTACCGCCTCATCCAGCCAGACCCCCACCACGTCGTACCATCCCAGATCGGCGTACAGCCGGGCCATATAGAGGCTGACGACCGGGTTCTCCGGGTCCAGATCATAGGCCGTCTCCAGATAGGGGCGCGCAGCCCGTGGATCGCCGCGCTCGAGGTAGTAGAACCCCAGCAGGGAGTGAGCCAAAGGGGACTGGGGAGCCAACTCCACAGCCCTCTCCAGGTGCTCCAAGGCTTCCTCGTCCTGGCCTGTTGCCCCCAAAGCCTGACCCAGGAGGGCGTGGGCGTCGGCATAGGCAGGACGGAGCACCACCGCTCTCCTCAGCGCCAGGACCGCCAGGGCGGGCTCAGCGTGAGCGAGGCAGGCCCGCCCGACCTGGGCGAGGCGATAGGCAGGCTCCCTCTCCCCCAGGACGTCCAGCACATCCTGCGCAAGGGGGGAGCGGGCAGCCTGGAGATAAGGCCGGGCCGCGGCGGGGTCGTGCAGGGAAAGCAGGATCCCCAACTGCTCGTTGGCCAGGGGGTCGGAGGGATCACCCTCCAGCAGCATCCTGTACGCCCGCTCGGCCTCCTCGGCGCCCCCCAGAGCAACGTAGGCCCGGGCAAGCAGATGGCGGGTCTCCCTGTCGGTGGGATTGTGCTGCAGAGCCGAAACACCATAGGCCAGGGCGGTCTCCCAGTCCCCCAAAGCGGCATAAAGGGCCGCCCGCAGGGGCTCCGTCTGCGTGGAAGGGGCCCCCCGTTGCTCTGCCGCCTCGACTGCGCCCAACCCATCCTCAGGACGGCCCCACCCCAGATAGAGCCACGCCAGGCGAAGGTAGGGCGTGGGGTCGGCGGGCCGGACGGCGGCCGCTTCCCGGTAGATCTCCTCCGCCGCCGTCCGGCGCCCTCCAGCCGCGAGGGTATCCCCCTTCATCAGAAGGGTAGGGAAGGGATCAACTGTAGGCTCTACCGGCGCCGGGGGCGCTGCACACCCGCCGAACAAGAGAAAGGCAACGGAGAGAGCTAAGACGCAACGCCAAAACGAACCCGCCCCGGTCACCGGGGACGTCACCCCGTGGCAGCGGCCGTCCGTTCCTTCACCTCGATCCCCAGGTCCGCCAGTTCGTCCAGCACCGGCTCGTAGATCTCCGGAAGGACCGGGATGTGGACGCCGGTCAGTCGGATCTTCCCCTCAAGGATGAGGCGGGAGGCGATGGCCGCAGGCAGCCCAACGGTACGGGCCATCGCCGTATCGCCGTTGGGAATGCCGAAGTCGAGCAGCGTGGCGGTGATCCGCTCCTCCCGGTCCGGATAGGCGGCGACAAACTCGTGGACCAGGACGACCATGTCCCTCTCCCCTTCGCGGTAGGGCATCTTGGCCAACATCTGATCGGCCAGAACGTCGAGGAGGGTGGTCTTGGGGGGAACGGGCACGTCGTCCAGCAGCCCCAGCCACTCCAACGCCATCATCACCCCAGAGTTGGGGGAGACGTTGAGATAGGCCGCCAGGTCGGCCTTCAGATCAGCGGTCTCCGGCCCGCCGATGAGGTCCGCCATCACCTGCCGGAACGTCTTGCCAGGAAGATCGGGCTGTTCTTCCAGACTGAAGTAGCCCAGTTCGTTCAGTTTCTGCATCACGTCGCACCAACCCAGGTTGCGGAGCGTCCCCCGGTACATCGTCTCTGCCTCAGGGATGCCGTAGAGATCGATGTAGGGAAGGGAGTCCCGGTTGGGATAGGCCTCCAGGTCGCCCAGCCCTTCGACCCACATCACGTAGTGGGTAGCGAAGAGGCGAGCGTTGGGCACGTCGATGACGCGGCCGTTTTCCTTGTAGCGGGCGTCGTTCCGGCCGGCCAGGACCACGCCTCGGGGGCTCCAGGAGAACTTGTAGCCGAGGGGATTGTCGTTGGCGTCCGGGGCGGGAAGGCCACCACAGTAGGAACGGAAGGAGCGGATCTTCCCTCCGGCAGCGTGGACCCGGTGGATGACCCGCATCGCCGACATATGGTCGATCCCGGGGTCAAGGCCGATCTCGTTGAGGAGGATGATGCCGGCATCCTTCGCCGCCGCATCGAGCGCGCGCATCTCGTCCTTGACGTAGGAGGTGGTGACCAGGTGGCATCGGTGGCGGAGGCACGCTTTAGCGACCTGGACATGGTAAATGTAAGGGAGCAGGCTGACGGCCAGGTCGGCCCCCCGGACCAGGTCGTCCAGTCGATCGGCCTCCTTGGTGATGTCGAAGGCCAGCGCTTGCCCGTTCGCGTATCCTTTCACCAGGTCCTGCGCCTTGGAGACCGTCCGGCTGGCGACAGTGACCTGAAAGCCCTTGTCCAACAGATACCGCACCA
>CAZOLN010000150.1:0-6041 GCA_964580565.1 uncultured Anaerolineales bacterium | reverse complement strand
CGTCAAACGTGATGCGTGAGGGGGCGATGGAAGAGAAGACAGACGCCGAGGCTCTGAAGGCGGAGGGATTGCGTCTCTTCGAGGAGGGTTTGTACGAGGAAGCAGCGGAGCGGTTCGGACAGGCCCAGGAGTTGTTCGCCGCCGGGGGGAACCTGGCGGAGGCGGCCGAGATGCTGAACAACCTGGGCGTCACCTACCGGATGCTCCATCAGTGGGACCAGGCGCGGGCAGCGCTGGAGGAGGCGCAGAGGACCTTCGCCCGATTGGGCGACCGCAGCCGCGAAGCGCAGACCCTCGGCAACCTGGGCGGGCTTCTGGCCACAAGGGGGGACCGTCTTCGGGCACAGGAGTACCTGCGCCGGGCCGCCGACATCTTCGAGGAACTGGGGGACCGGCAACGACAGGGAGAGACCCTCATCTCCCTGGGTATCCAGATGTGGAAGGCGGGGGATCGCCGAGGGGGGTTGACGACCTACCGGGAGGGCCTCCAGATCCTGGAGAACCCCAACCCCCAACAGCGGTTCATCCTGCGATTGCTGGGGTGGCTCTTCTGGCTGTTGCGCTGGCCCTTCTGACCTCGCCCTGATGGTGGACCCCGACGCGCTAGAGGCGATCCTGTTCGACCTCGACGGGACGCTCCTGGATTCCGACGACCAGGCGGTAGAGACCCTGGCGCATCGACTCGGGCGGATGGGGCTGCGCGATCCCCACCGCGCGGCCCGACGGTTGGTGATGCGCCTCGAGACGCCGGCCAACACGGCGATGACCCTCTTGGACATCCTTGGGTTGGACGCCCCGCTGTCTGGCCTGACGAACTGGCTCCGCCGTCTCCGCGGCCTCCGCGCCCCCTCCGATTTCCGCATGGTGCCCGGCACCGACGACGCGCTCCGCGCCCTCGCCCAGCGGTACCGCCTGGGCGTCGTGACCACGCGCGGCCGCCGGGACGCCGAGGCCTTCCTGGCCCAGTTCAACCTCGGCCCGCTGTTCGAGGTCGTGGTCACGCGGGAGTCGACGTGGCGGCTCAAGCCGCACCCGGCCCCCATCCTTCACGCAGCCCGCGTGATGGGCCTGCCGCCGCAGCGGTGTGCGATGGTCGGGGACACCACGGTGGACGTGCGCGCTGCGCTGCGCGCGGGGGCCTGGGCGGTGGCGGTGCTCTGCGGCTTCGGCGAGCAGGAGGAGTTGGAGCGGGCCGGCGCCCACCTGATCCTCCCCTCCCCGGCCGACCTCCCCGCCGCGCTGGGGATCGCCTGACAGATTCACCACAGAGGCACGGAGGGCACAGAGTTTCTCAAAATAGAGAGGCCTCTGTGCCCTCTGCGTCTCTGTGGTGTCATCTCCCCACCACCTCGAAGACGGACAGCAACTGCCGGGCCGCGCGGTCCCAGGTGAACCGGGCCGCTTGCCGAAGCCCCTTCGTCCTCATCTCCATCTGCAGCGTTTCATCCGTCAACGCCCGCTCCATCGCCGTCGCCAACCCTTCCTCATCGTAAGGGTCCACCAACAGGGCAGCGTCCCCAGCCACCTCCGGCAGGCTGGAAGCATCGGAGCAGACCACCGGCACCCCACAGGCCATCGCCTCCAGCACCGGCAGGCCGAATCCCTCATAGAAGGAAGGGAACACGAACAGGGAGGCGTGTCGGTACAGGGCGGGCAGGTCCGCATCGTCCACGAAGCCGAGCAACCGCACCCGGTCCCCATGTTTCTCGGCCTCTTCCAGGACCTCCTCGTAGAGCCAGCCGTGGCCTCCGGCGATGACCAACAGGGGCGCAGGCCGCAGGGTCGCGGGGGAGAGGCGGGCGAAGGCGCGGATCAGGCGGACGAAGTTCTTGCGCGGCTGGAGGGTGCCCACGGAGAGGACGTAGGGCCGATCACCGATGCCGTACCGGGCCTCCAGCCGCTCCCGCTCCCCCGGCTCCGGCTCCGGTCGGAAGCGGGGATCCACCCCGCTGTAGAGCACCTCCACCTTCCCCTCCGGCACGCCCAGCAGCCGGATCAGGTCGGCGCGGGTGGCCTCGGAGTCGGCCAGGACCCGGTCGGCGCGGGCCACGGAGCGGGGGACGACCCGCTCCAGATAGCGGACCAGTTTGGGGACGAAGTGGTCGGGGTAGTGGAGGAACGAGAGGTCGTGGACGGTGAGGACGGTGCGGGTGCGGGGCAGCGTCGGCGGGAGGACGAAGTCGGGGGAGTAGAACAGGTCCACCCGCCCGACCACCGTCTCGACGGGGATCGGCACTCGGAGGCGGTGCCAGAGGCGGGCGAGCCAGTCGTCGGAGAGGGGAAGCGTTCTCAGCAGGTTCCGGGTTTCGGGTTCCGGGTTCCAGGTTCCGGGTTTCAGGTTTCCGGTGGCGGCGAAGAGCGTATAGCGGTGGGGACTCGGCAGGCGAAGGAGCGCGCCGACCAGTTCGCGGGTGTACCGGCCGATGCCCGCCCGCTGCCGCACCGCCGCCGTGTAATCGATCCCAACCCGCATCAGTCTACATCCGAGTAGGTCCAATACCGGTTGACGAAGAAGTTCCAGAAAAGGACCACCCCGGTGGCGACGGCCTTGGCAAGGTTATAGCCCAGTTTATAGGCCATCTCCCCGCCGATGGAAAGAGCAAGACGCGCGCCGACGCCTTCCACCAGCGAGACGCAGGGATAACGGAGGAGCACCAGGATCCCCGTGTTGATCCCCCACCCCGCCGCGTTCACCACGAAAAACTGGAGAAGTTGCGTGCGGATCGGCTTGGAGCGGGAATCGGGATAGGTCCAGTACCGGTTCCAGGTGAAATTGCTCAGCACCGCAGCGGTGAAGGAACAGGTGTTGGCAAGGACGATGGGCAGCCCCACGACGACGTGGAGCAGATACAACGTCCCAAAGTCCACCACCGCGCCGATGGTGCCGACGATGGAGAATTTGATAAAGCGGGTGAGTTCTTTACGATTGACTCGAATCATTGGTCATTGGGTGATTTGGTGACTGGGTGATTGGGTGACTGGGTGACCGCCAGAAGGCCGAGGAGGAGGCCGACGAGAAGGTGGGCGTTGTTGACGTAGAGGTTGTCGAAGAGGTGATGGACGGAGAGGTGGGTCCAGGCCCCCAGAAGGCCCAGGGCGAGGCCACGTGAAAGGCCGGTGGCGGTGCGCGTGACCCGCCAGGTCTGCCAGAAGACAGCCCCCCAGAACGTCAGGTAGGCCAGCAACCCCAGCAGCCCCGTCTCCGCCAGCAGGTTCAGGTAGATGTTATGGGCGTGCCCCAGGGCGATGGGCCAGTTGATGAGGGCGAAGCGCGGATAGGCCGGCTCGTAACAGCCCAGCCCCACGCCGGTCCAGAAGTGGTACCGCCACATCTCCAGCGCCGACTGCCAGTGGGCCAGCCGCTCGACGACGGCGTAGTTGGCGTCGTTGATGCCCACCCCGCGCACGTCCTGCAGCCGCAGCCCCTCGGCGAAATCGGTCAGACGGATGAGGACGGCCTGAGGGACAAGCCCTGCCGTGTAGAGGACCAGCACGCCCACGACCAGCGCCGCCACCACGAGCACCCCCCAACGGGTCCGCCGCGGCCACGCGAAGGCCATCGCGCCCGCCGCCGCCGCGAAGCCGATCCACGCCCCCCGGCTCCACGAGGCCAGCAGCGCCGCCGCAAGCGGGACGAGGAAGCAAAGGGACAAGCAGACAAGGGAGAGCCTCCTGTCCTCCCGCTGCATCTGTCCCAGGAACACCCCAAGCCCCAGCGCCAGCGTCATCCCGATGTACCCCGCGTAGGGGTTGGGCTGCTCGAACGTGCCGTAGGCGCGGTAGAAGTCGGTCCCGGCGATGAGGAAGTGCTCCGGTCCCTCGCCGCGCAGCCCGAACTGGTAGAGGCCGACCCCCGCCTGGAAAAGCCCCACCAGGAGGATGCCCCCCACCAGCCAGGGCAGGCGGCGCGGTGTGGCTCGCTCGGCGACGATCCAGAGGATCAGAAGGATCTCGATCCACTTGGCGAACTCCGGGAGACCGTACCCCAGGTCGACCGCGCTCCAGAGGGAGAGCCACGCCGCGCCCACAAAGCCCAACAGGGGCAGGAGGACGCCACCGAGGGAAGGAAGCCGGAGGTCGCGGTGGAGCAGCCCCCGTGCGGCCCACGAGGCCACGGCCAGCAGGACGAAGAGGTGGCCGATCTGGGCTGGGACCTGGGGGACCTCCGCCTGCAGGTAAGCCCGCAGCAGGCCGAGGAAGAGACCGCCGACCAGCCCCACCAGCGGCTCCGCCAACGTGCCGATCACCAGCGCCCCCAGGCCGAACAGGACGAGGGCCTCCACCGGGGAAAGCCGGATCAGGAGGAACCCCGCCCCCAGCCCCATCGCCACCCCCAGCCCGCCGACCAGGGGGCCGTTCCATCCCCCGAAGGGGATAATGTACCGCAGAGACGCAGAGGGCGCAGAGGACCTGAAAGGTAAATGTTGAACTCTGCGCTCTCTGCGCCTCTGCGGTGGGATGCGACGGTCCATCCGGATCACACCCGCTCCCGGAAATACTCCACGGTCCGCCGGAGCCCCTCCTCCAGCGGCACCCTCGGCTCCCAGCCCAGCACCTCTCGAGCGCGGGTGATGTCCGGACAGCGGACCTTGGGATCGTCCTTGGTCCGCTCGTCGGTGGGATGGACGAAGGTGATGGGAGAGGAACTGCCGGTCACCTCCAGCACCTTGTGGGCGAACTCCAGGATCGTCATCTCCTGCGGGTTCCCCAGGTTGACCGGACGGACCTCGTCGGAAAAGAGGAGGCGGACCAGTCCCTCCACCAGGTCGTCGATGTAGCAGAAACTACGGGTGCGGGAACCGTCGTCGTAGACCGTGAGCGGCTCACCCCGGAGCGCCTGGCAGATGAAGTTGGGGACCACCCGACCGTCGTCGGCCCGCATTCGGGGACCGTAGGTGTTGAAGATGCGGGCGATGCGGGTATCGACTCCATGGTATCGGTGATAGGCCATCGTCAACGCTTCGGCGAACCGCTTGCTCTCGTCGTAGACACCCCGCGGACCGACCGGGTTGACGTTCCCCCAGTAGTCCTCGTGCTGGGGGTGGACCAGGGGATCGCCGTACACCTCGGAGGTGGAGGCCAGGAGATAGCGAGCCCCCTTCTCCAGAGCCAGGCCCAGCGTCTTGTGGGTCCCCAGCGCACCGACCTTGAGGGTCTGAATAGGATAGTTGAGGTAGTCCACCGGACTGGGCAGGCTGGCCAGGTGGAGCACCGCGTCCACCGGCCCTGGCACGTAGATGTAGTTGGTCACGTCGTGCTTGATGAAGTGGAACCGCTCGTGGCCGGCCAGGTGAGCGATGTTCTCGACATTGCCGGTGCTCAGGTTGTCCATCGCGATCACCTCGTGGCCCTCGGCCAGGAGGCGGTCGCAGAGATGGGAGCCGATGAAGCCAGCTCCCCCGGTGATCAGAATCCGCATCACCCTTCCCTCCAAGGAACTTGAACAGCGGCGGAATTATACCCTAGAAGGAGAGGGGCAACAAGATTGAGGGAGACCTCCCACTACACACAGACCTTGCACCTTCCGTGGTTTCCGGTATAATGGGGTTGCGTTCAAATCCAGTGAGGAGGTGCCTATGCCGTCGGACAAGAAGTGGCGCAAGAAGAAGATGGCCAAGCACAAGCATCGCAAACTGCTGAAGCGGACCCGTTGGCAGCGACGGGCGAAGAAATAGGAAAACGTCTGCACTCATACGTTTGGATATACGGTCCCGACCCGCGCTGGGCTGATCGACAGCGTGGGCCGGTTCTGTTTGTGGTGATCGACCACCCGACCGAGCCGCTTCCCCACTCCCCGCTCCTCGACCCTCCCTTCCCCCCGCTACATTTGACAAAACCTCCCTCCTGCGGTAGCATACCTTCCGGTGGTCGTGCTAGACGGGGAGCTGGCGGTGCCCTGTACCCGCAATCCGCCACAGCGGGGTCGAATCCCCCCCAGAGGACATAGCGCGTGCGGGACTGTCGAGGTCAGAAGGCGTTGAGGGGTGGGTCCTGCGCGGCAGGAGCCTCCGAACCCCGCCAGGTCCGGGAGGAAGCAACGG
>CAZOLN010000149.1:0-6107 GCA_964580565.1 uncultured Anaerolineales bacterium | reverse complement strand
CCTACATACAAAGGCAATGGATCGATCCGAACTGGTCATCAAAGGGATCCGCCAGGGGTTGTTGATCACCCTAGGGGAGGGGACCTGGGAGGAGCAGTTAGCCCAGTTGGAGCGACGGCTGAGCCAGGGGGCCTCCTTCTTCCGTGGCGGGCGCGCCGCGCTGGACGTGGGGGATCGGTTGCTGGGCCCGGCGGAGATCGAGCGGGCGCGCGACCTCCTGGCTCAGTACGGGGTCGAACTGTGGGCCTTGCTTAGCCCGCGGGACGAGACCGCGCTCGCCGCCGCCCGTAAGGGGCTCGCCGTCACCCTGGCCCAGAGGGAGCCGGAAGCCCCTCCGTCGGACGAGCCCATCGGCGCGCTGGTCGTGACGCGGACGCTCCGCTCCGGTCAGCGGATCCACCACGCAGGGGACGTTGTCGTGCTCGGGGACGTGCACGCGGGGGCGGAGATCATCGCCGGAGGGCACGTCATCGTGTGGGGAAAACTGCACGGCGCCGTCCATGCCGGGGCGACGGGGAACGAGGAGGCCGTGGTCTGCGCGCTCGACCTGGCGCCGACCCACCTGCGCATCGCTGGCTACCTAGCCCGCTCCCCGGAGGAGAAGCGCCGTCGCCCGGTGCCAGAGATCGCCCGGGTGCGCGATGGCAAGATCGAGGCTGTGCCCTGGGATCAGCGTTGAGAGGGGGAAAATGGCCGGAAAAGTGATCACCATCACCTCAGGCAAGGGAGGCGTGGGAAAGACCACCGCCACCGCCAACCTGGCCGTGGCCCTGGCGATGCGGGAACAACGCGTCGTCGCCATCGACGCCGACATCGGCCTGCGCAACCTGGACGTGATGATGGGCCTGGAGAACCGGATCGTGTACGACCTGGTGGACGTGGTGGAAGGTCGGTGCCGGCTCCGACAGGCACTGGTGCGAGATAAGCGGCTGCCGGAACTCTTCCTCCTCCCCGCTGCCCAGACGCGGGACAAGACCGCCGTGAGCCCCGAGGACATGGTCCGCGTGTGCGACGAACTGCGCCAGTCCTTCGACTTCCTCCTCATCGACTCGCCCGCCGGCATCGAACAGGGATTCCGTAACGCCGTCGCGCCAGCGGACGAGGTCATCATCGTCACCAACCCGGAGATCACCGCCGTGCGCGACGCCGACCGGGTCATCGGCCTGCTGGAAGCCGAGGAAAAGGGGCCGATCCGGCTGGTCATCAACCGACTCAAGCCGGAGATGGTCCGCCGGGGCGACATGCTGACCAGCGAAGACGTGCTGGAACTGCTGGCGGTGGAACTGATCGGCATCGTCCCGGAGGACGAAGCGGTGATCACCGCCGCCAACACCGGCCGCCCCATCGCCCTCTCCGACGATAGCCTGGCCGGACGGGCCTTCCACAACATCGCCCGCAGGCTGCTCGGCGAGGAGGTCCCCTTCGCCCCGCTCCGCGAACCAGGCTTCCTGGAACGGCTCCGCGACTGGTTTGGCCGGAAGGAGGGTGAGCCATGAAGTTCCTGGATCGCTTCCGCCGTCGTCATGAACCCCCCAGCGGCGAGGTCGCCCGGGAGAGGCTGCGGCTGGTCCTCACCTACGACCGGACCAGCATCTCCCCCGCCCTCCTGGAGACCCTCAAGGACGAGATCATCGCCGTCATCTCCCGCCACGTCCCCATCGAGCCGGAGCGGGTCGAGGTCACCTTCAAGGAAGGGGCACGGGAGCACCAATTGGTCGCCCACATCCCTCTGCGTCCTACGGGTCGAGGCCGGAGGAGATAAGGGTGACACCATCGCGCGGCGGCCTCCCTCCAGAACGTTGCAAGGAGGGGCCGCCCGTGCGGCGAGTCGGCTATGCGTGAGACTCCCTTCTGGCGTCGCTTCGACTACGTCCTCCTGGTCGTGATGTCGCTCCTCATCGCCCTGGGCGTGGCGATGGTCCGTAGTGCCAACCAGGGCACCCCCGACCTGGCCGATCTCTGGCTGCGCCAACTTCGATTCGCCGCCGCCGGGCTCATCCTCTTCCTCCTCATCGCTGCCCTCCCCTACCAGTGGTTCCGACACGTCTGGTGGGCGGGTTATCTCCTCGCCCTCGGACTGCTTGTCCTCGTCCTCTTCATCGGCGAAAGCGAGATCGGCGACGTGCGCCGATGGTTCTACATCGGCAACTTCCGCCTCCAGCCCTCCTACCCCGCCCTGCTCCTTCACGTCATCGCCGCCGCCGCCGTTCTCGATTACCGGTCCCGTAAAGAACGGCGGCTGGAGATGGAAGGGGAAGAGAGGCCAGACCGCCCCGGCATCGGCCCCTATCTCCTCTCAGGCGCAATGACCCTCATCCTGGCCGGGTTGGTTTTTCGGGAGCCCGACCTCAGCACGGCGGTCATCTTCGTCGTCGCCTGGGGGGCCATCGCCTTCGCGTCGGGGGTCCGCCTGCTCTACCTCTTAGGCACCGGCCTGATCGGGCTGGCGGCCGTGTTCCCCCTCTGGCGGGTTATGGAGGACTACCAACGGGAGCGCATCCTGGTCTTCCTGAACCCATCGCTGGACCCGGAGAAACTCTACAACCTCCGTCAGGCGCTGATCAGCATCGGCTCCGGCGGGCTCTGGGGGCGGGGGTATGGGATCGGCAGCCAAAGCCAGCTGCACTTCCTCCGCGTGCGCCACACGGACTTCATCTTCTCGGTCGTCGGAGAGGAGTTGGGGTTCATCGGCACGACGTTGCTCCTGTTCCTCTTCTGCCTGCTGGCCTGGCGGATCTTCCGGGCTGCGCTCCTGGCCCGCGACCGGTTCGGGCGGCTGCTGGCGGTCGGCGCGGGGGCGGTGGTCTTCTTCCCCCTCATCGTCAACATCGGGATGAACATCGGGTTGCTGCCAGTGACGGGGCTTCCCCTTCCCTTCATCAGTTACGGCGGCAGCGCCCTCCTCACCTATATGGCAGCGATGGGGCTGGTGGAGGGGGTCGCGCTGAGGAGGAAGGAGCGGTGAGGCGCGTCCGGTGATTGGGTGACTGGGTGATTGGGCGATCATGGCGACAGTGGCGCTGACGCGACGGGGGAGTCGGCGGGAGACGGTGGCCGCAGCCCTGGAGGCCATCGCCGATCAGGTGAACCTGGAGGACGTCCGCCAGGTCCTGGTCAAGCCCAACTTCGTGACCACCAACCGCCCTCTGGCCGCCACGCACGTCGATGCGGTCCGGGCGGTGTTGGACTTCCTCCGCGCTCGGTACGACGGGCCCATTGTGGTCGCCGAGGGAGCGGCCCTTTCTCCCACCTGGGATGGATTCCGCAACTACGGCTACGAGCCACTGGTGAAGGAGTACGGGGTCACGCTGCGCGACCTCAACACCGACGACACGGTGGAGGTGGTGGTCTACGACCGACGGCTGCGGCCGATGCGGCTGCGGCTGGCCCGCACGGCCGCCGAAGCGGATTTCCGGATCTCGATCTGCCCTCCGAAGACGCACGACACGGTGATCGTGACCCTCACCATCAAGAACATGGTGATGGGCTCGCTGGTGAACCCCCACGCCAACCGGTCCGCAGCGGCGGGGCCCGGCCGAGGGACGCTGGCGCGGATCGGCCGGTTGGTCCCCGGCCGACTCCGCCGGTCGGCGCTGGCCGAGCGGGTCAAGGGCACCCTCCTCGGCGGACCCTCCGGCTCCCAGAAGATGGCGATGCACCAGGGGATCCCCGTCATCAACCTGAACCTGGCGCTGGTGGCCCAGGTCGTCTGGCCGGACCTGGCGGTGATCGACGGGTGGGAGGGGATGGAGGGAGAAGGGCCGGGGCACGGCGACCCGGTCCCCTGGCGGATCGCGCTGGCCGGGACCGATCCGCTGGCGGTGGACGCGCTGACCGCTCACCTGATGGGCTTCGAGCCGGAAGGAGTCGGCTACCTCCACTACTGCCACCGGCTCGGCCTGGGCACCGCCGATCTGGGGGAGATCCGGACGGTGGGCGACCTAGAGCCTGGGGCCGCCTCTCGCCCCTTCCGCCCCCATCCGACCGTGGAGGAGCAGCGGCGGTGGAGCCTGCCGGAGGCGGAGGAACTGCTGGGGATCGGATGAGCCCACCGTCCCTTGCCCCTCGCACTCCGTACCTTACCCCGGCTTGACAGACCGAACCAAATCACTAAACTGTACCCTGCAAGCGGTCCCGGCCTGCCAGAAAGCCCAAGGACGATGATGGACCAGGAGAGACCCTGGCTACGGTTCTATGAGCCCCATGTTCCCGCCCATCTCGATTACCCCCGGACCACCCTGCCCGCTCTGCTGAAGGAGACTGCACGGGGGCGGCCCGACCACCCGGCGATGGTCTTCAAGGGCACGGTGGTCTCCTACCGTGCCTTCGACGAGGCCGTGGACCGGCTGGCAGCGGCGCTGCAGAGGCTGGGCGTGCAGAGAGGGGACCGGGTGGCGGTCCATCTGCCCAACTGTCCCCAGTTCCCCATCGCCTACTACGCCACCCTCCGCGTCGGCGGCATCGTCGTCCCCTGCAACCCCCTCTACACCCCCCGCGAACTCACCCACCAGATCAACGACTCCGGGGCGAGGGTCGCCATCACCCTCAGCGCCACCTACCCGCGCATCCGCCAGATCCGCGATCGGACCCCGCTCCGCCACGTCGTCGTGGCCCGGATCAAGACCTACCTCCCGCCGCTGCTGCGGCTGCTCTTCAGCCTGTTCATCGAGAGGAAGGCGGGCCACCGGGTGGACATCTCCGGCGACGCCGACACCTACTGGTTCACCGACCTGGTCGCCCGCACACCGGCCCGCCCGGAGCCTGTGGAGGTCGACTGGAACGACACGGCGGTGCTGATGTACACCGGCGGCACCACCGGGGTCCCCAAAGGGGCCGAACTGACCCACGGGAACCTCCTCGCCAACGCCTGCCAGGTCAAAGCCTGGGTTGGCGTGCGGGAAGGGCAGGACCGCACCCTCGCCGCCCTCCCCCTCTTCCACAGTTACGGGATGACGATGTGCATGAACGCCAGCGTCGTCAGCGGGGGAACGATGATCCTCGTCCCCGACCCGCGCGACACCGACGACATCCTGAGGACCATCCACAAGTACCGTCCCCACTACTACCCCGGCGTCCCGGCGATGTACATCGCCATCAACAACCATCCCAAAGTGGGCCGATACGACCTCACCTCCCTCCGGGCCTGCTGCAGCGGCGCGGCCCCCCTGCCGGTGGAGGTCCAGCAGCGGTTTCAGGAACTGACCGGGGCGCGGCTGGTGGAGGGGTACGGCCTCAGCGAGGCCTCGCCGGTCACCCACAGCAACCCCGCCTTCGGCGAGAACCGGATCGGCACCATCGGCATCCCCTGGCCCGACACCGAGGCGAGGATCGTGGACGTGGAGACGGGCGAGCGCGTGCTGCCTCCGGGAGAGGCGGGGGAACTGTGCGTCCGCGGCCCGCAGGTGATGAAGGGGTACTGGAACCGGCCGGAGGAGACCGCCCGGGTCCTCCGTCCCGACCCCGACGGAGGGCTTCCCTGGCTCTACACCGGCGACATCGCTATAATGGACGAGGACGGCTATTTCCGCATCGTGGACCGCAAGAAGGACCTGATCCTCGGCGCGGGCGGCTTCAACATCTACCCCCGCGAGATCGAGGAGGTGCTCTATCAGCACCCCAAGGTGCGGGAGGCGGCCGCCGTCGGCGTGTCCGTGCCGGGGAAGGGGGAGCGGGTCAAGGTCTTCATCGTGCTCAAGGAGGGAGAGCAGGCCACCGAAGCGGAGATCGTCGCTTTCTGCCGGGAGCGGCTGGCTCCCTACAAGGTGCCGAAGTTCGTCGAGTTCCGCGACGATCTGCCCAAGACGCTGGTGGGGAAGGTGTTGCGGCGGACGTTGAGGGAGGAGGGAACGATCGGCTGAAGAGACGAAAGGCGCCCCACAGACGATAGCATGCGATCGGCTCCGGGAGTTGGTCCCAGGGAGGCGCGCTGGCCGCCAACTCGGACCTTTCGCACCACCGTGGCGGCAACCGATTGGGCCGTTCTCGGCCCCCCTCTAGTGCTTCCAGGAGATCAAGATGAGCCACAAAAGATATCGGCACGTTGCGTTCAGCCTGCTGGTCGGCGGCCTGCTCCTGGTGGGGTTGCTCCTGTTTCTGGACAGGCGCCC
>CAZOLN010000148.1:0-6123 GCA_964580565.1 uncultured Anaerolineales bacterium | reverse complement strand
ATCGCCGGGGCCCTCTGGGCGCTGACCCCCGCGCTGCTGCGGGTCAAACTGGCGGTGGATGAGGTGGTGACGACGCTGCTTCTGAACTCGGTGATGCTGTTCATCGTCAGCGCGCTGCTCAACGGCCCGTGGCGGAGCCCCGTCTCCGGCTGGCCCCAGTCGCCGGAGATCGCCCCCTCCACCGTGTTGCCCAAACTGATCCCCCGCTCCCGGCTCCACCTGGGGTTCGTCGTGGCGATCCTCTCGGTGGTGGTGCTGTGGTTCGTCCTCTCCCGTACCTCCTTTGGCCTGAAGATGCGGGCCGCCGGGCTGGGGCGGGAGGCCGTCCGCTTCGCCGGGGTGAACGTGGGGCGGACGATGCTCACTGCCGCGCTGATCAGCGGAGGGATCGCCGGGATCGTGGGGGTCTCCGAGGTGGCGGGGATCCATTTCCACCTCATTGAGGAGATCTCCCCCGGCTACGGCTACACGGGGATCATCATCGCCACCCTGGGCACGCTCAACGCCTGGGGGGTCGCCGCCGCTGCCCTCTTCTTCGGCCTCATCGACACCGGCACGCAGACCCTCAGCCACGCGATGGGCGTGCCCATCTACCTGGGCGAGGTGACCCAGGCGACGATGCTCCTGGTCACCCTGGCGATGTTCCTCCTGCAGAGCTACCGCATCCGGAGGGCGTGATGGATACCTTCCTGGTCAACCTGATCGCCGCGACGTTACGGGTCGCCACGCCGTTGCTGCTGGCGGCCATCGGAGAGACGTACATCGAGCGGGCCGGGGTGCTCAACCTGGGCATTGAGGGGATGATGTTCTTCGGCGCTTTCATCGGCTTCTTCGTCGCCGATATGACGGGCTCCCTCTGGCTGGGGTTCTGGATCGCCGTGCTGAGCGGGATCCTGGCGGGGTTGCTGATGGCCCTCTTCTCCGTCACCTTTGGGGTCAACCAGCACGTCTCCGGCCTGGGGATCACGTTGCTGCTGGGCGGATTGTCGCTGTACGCCTTCCGTCTGAAGTACGGTGGGCGGTCCGTTCCGCCCTCCATCGAGCCGTTCCCCCAGTACTCGCCTTTCGAAGGTGTCCCCGTTTTGGGCACGTTGTTCGAGCAGTACCTCTTCACCTACGTTGCCTTCCTGGTCATCGTCCCCCTCGCCTGGTGGCTGCTCTACCGGACCAGTTTCGGCCTTAACATCCGGTCGGTGGGGGAGAACCCGGAGGCCGCCGACGCCGCCGGGGTCAACGTCTTCCTCATCCGGTACATCACGCTCGCCATCGGCGGAGGGCTGATCGCCGCCGGAGGGGCGTTCCTCTCCCTGGCCCAACCGGGCGCCTTCACCCACGGCATCGTCTCCGGACGGGGCTGGGTGGCCCTCGCGCTGGTCATCTTCGGCAACTGGGACCCGGTCAAGGTGATGTGGGGTGCGCTGATCTTCGGCGGCACCTTCGCCCTGCAGTTGCGGCTCCAGGCGCTGGGGCTGAACCTTCCCATCCCCTACGAGACCTTCCTGGCGTTGCCCTACGTCGTGACCATCATCGCGCTGGTCATCGCCGGGCGGAACGCGACCTACCCGGCCGCGCTGCTCAAGCCGTACCGACGGGAATAATTCTTAGCCTGTACCCTCCCCCCTGTTTTCCCCGCGGTGTCGCGACCTGGGCAGTCTCCCCGTGGAGTGTTGCTGACCTATCAGTCGCTACAGAACGCGGCTCTGCTCCCGCCGGGTCGCCAGATTCAGCAGCTTGACGGTGGTTTTGACAATCTCACCGGAGCAGGACGGATCAGCAACACCCGAGAGGGAGACCACCCGCGACCTGTGGTGGGCGATTGGGCGATCGGGTGATGGGGAACGGGGGGACAACTTAAAGAGAGCAAGGAGGAAGGATGGATTCGCACGAACTGAACCAGGAGTTGCTACGGCGGCGGGAGGAGGTCCGCCAGGGGGGAGGACCCAAGGCGATCGAGAAGCAGCACGCCAAGGGGAAACTGACCGCCCGGGAGCGGATCGACCGGCTGCTCGACCCCGGCAGTTTCCAGGAGGTGGACCCCTACATCACGCATCGCCACACTGCCTTTGGGCTGGATAAGAAGCGGTTCCCCGGCGACAGCGTGGTGGTCGGGTTCGGCAAGATCGACGGGCGGAAGGTGGCCGTGGCGTCGCAGGACTTCACGGTCATCGGCGGCTCCTTCTCCGAGATCCACGCCCAGAAGGTCTGCAAGGTGCTGGACCTGGCCATTGAGGCCGGGACGCCGGTGGTCTTCCTGAACGACTCGGTGGGCGCCCGGATCCAGGAGGGGGTCTGGAGCCTGGCCGGGTACAGCGAACTGTTCTGGCGCAACACCCAGGCCAGCGGCGTCATCCCCCAGATCAGCGTGATGCTCGGGCCGTGCGCCGGTGGGTCGGTCTACTCCCCCGGCCTGACCGACTTCGTCATCATGACCGAGCGGATCAGCCACATGTTCATCACCGGTCCGCAGGTGATCAAGACGGTGACGGGGGAGGAGGTGGACTTCGACACGCTGGGCGGGGCGCAGACCCACGCGACGATCAGCGGCGTGGCCCACTTTGTGGCGGGCGATGAGGACGAGGCGTTCGCCATCACCAAGCGGCTGCTCAGTTACCTCCCCTCCAACAACGCCGAGCGCCCGCCCCGCCTGGAACCGACCGACGACCCGACCCGGGCCGATCCGGCGCTGGACACCCTCGTGCCGCCGGAGGGGAGCCAGTCCTACGACATCCGGGAGGCGATCAACCGCGTCTTCGACCTGGGGAGCTTCTTCGAGGTCCACGCCCGCTTCGCCCCCAACGCCGTGGTGGGGTTCGCCCGGCTGAACGGAGAGGTGGTGGGCGTGATCGCCAATCAGCCTGCCTACATGGCCGGCGTGCTGGACATCAACGCCTCGGACAAGATCGCCCGCTTCATCCGGTTCTGCGATGCTTTCAACATTCCGTTGGTCACCTTCGTGGACTGCCCTGGCTTTATGCCCGGCACGGTGCAGGAGCACGGCGGCATCATCCGCCACGGGGCCAAGATCGTCTACGCCTATTCGGAGGCGACGGTGCCCAAGATCGCCGTCGTCACCCGGAAGGCCTACGGCGGGGCCTACATCGTGATGAGCAGCAAGTACATCCGCACCGATCTGGTCTACGCCTGGCCCACGGCGGAGATCGCCGTGATGGGGGCCGAGGGGGCGGTCAACATCCTCTACCGGAAGCAGTTGGCCGAGGCGGAGGACCCGGACGCGCTGCGGGAGCAGTTCGTCGCCGAGTTCCGCAAGCAGTTCGGCAGCCCCTACTCGGCGGCGGCCAGCGGCCACGTGGACGACGTGATCCTGCCCAGCGAGACGCGGGCGAAGTTGGTGGCCGCGCTCGACTTCCTGCGGGATAAGCAGGCGACGACGCTGCCGAAGAAGCACGGCAACATCCCGCTTTAGGGGGGAAGGACCGATGGACAATCCTCTGACCATTTCGTTGATCATCAGCGGGATCGGCATGGCGCTGCTGTTCGCCGCGTTGTTCGTCCTCTACGGCCTGATGTACCTGATGACGGCGGTGATCAAGGACCGGCCGGCGGCGGCAGTTCCCGTTGAGGAGGAACCAGCGGAGGAGGAGCCGGACGAGGCGAAGCGGAGGGCGGCGGTCATCGCCGTCGCCCTGGCCCGCGCCGAGCGGGAGACCTTCGCCCCCGGTGCGCCGCCGGAGGAGGTCAGCCCCTGGTGGGCCCTGCACCTCCACCGGCAGTTGACGAACAGAATTCCGACGAGGAGTGCCCGATGAAAGCGTATCGGATCACGTTAGACAATCGCACGTTCCACGTGAAGGTGCTGGATGACCCGCGTCAGGACGAGGTGCGGGTGGAGGTGGATGGGGAGGTCTTCACCGTGGGGGTGGAGCCGGTGGTGGAGGAGGTGGCCCCGGTGGTGACCGAGGCCGTGCCCGCGCCGACGCCGTCGGCCCCGGCCGCGCCCGCGCCCGCCCCCGAGGCGGCCTCCGAGAAGACGGTCACCGCTCCCCTCCCCGGCATCATCAAGTCCATCGTCGTCCGGCCCGGCCAGCAGGTCAAGTTCAACGACGAACTGCTGGTCATCGAGGCGATGAAGATGGACAACGTCATCCGCGCCCCGCGCGACGGCACCATCGGCACCATCCTCGTCACCGAGGGCCGCCAGGTCGCCTACGGCGAGCCCCTGCTGGAGTTCGCGGACTAAAGGAGGGGAACCGTGGGAGGGATCGATCTGAGCGGGCTGGTCGGCGGCCTGCTGAGCATCACCTGGCAGCAGGCGGTGATGGTGGCCGTCGGCGCGTTCCTGATGTACCTGGCGATCGCCAAGGAGTACGAGCCGACGCTGCTTCTGCCCATCGGCTTCGGCTGCATCCTGGGCAACCTCCCCGTCTCCGCCTACGTGATGGGGCCGGAGGGGATGTTCGGGGTGCTGAAGCGGGCCGGGATCGACACCGAGTTGTTCCCCCTGCTCATCTTCCTGGGCGTGGGGGCGATGATGGACATGCGGCCCCTGCTCAGCCAGCCGGTCTTCGTCCTGATGGGCGCGATGGGCCACCTGGGGATCTTCGCCACGATGGTCGTGGCAGTGATGCTGGGCTTCAACCTGGCCGAGGCGACCGCCATCGGCGTCATCGGCGCCATCGACGGGCCGACGGTCATCTACGTGGGGTCCAAACTGGAGCATCTGTTCGAGACGCCGGGGCTGGCGGCGGCGGTGGCGGTGACCGCCTACTCCTATATGAGCCTGGTCCCCATCATCCAGCCGCCGCTGATGCGGCTCTTCACCACCAGGCGGGAGCGGGCGGTGCGGATGGAGTACACGCCGCGGCCGGTCTCCAAGACGGCGGTGATCCTCTTCCCCATCGTGGTGACGCTCCTGGCGGCGGTCTTCCTGCCCCAGGCGGCCCCCCTCATCGCCACCCTGATGCTGGGGAACCTGATGAAAGAGTCGGGCGTGGTGGAGGGGCTGAGCCGGACCGCGCAGGAGGCGATCACCAACACCTCCACCCTGTTCCTGGGTCTGACCATCGGCTCGATGATGCAGGGGGCGAGTTTCCTGAACCTGGGCACGCTGAAGGTGCTGGGGTTGGGGCTAGTGGCCTTCGCACTGGACACCATCGGCGGGCTGCTGTTCGGGAAGTTCGTCTACCTGATCTCCGGCCGGAAGATCAACCCGCTGGTGGGCGGGGCGGCCATCAGCGCCTTCCCGATGAGCGGCCGGCTGGCCCAGCAGGTGGCGCTGGAGGTGGACAACCAGAACTTCATCCTGATGCACGCCCTGGGGGCCAACACTGCCGGGCAGGTGGCGTCGGTCATCGCGGCGGGGGTGTTGATGGCGATGGTGTTCCCGTTGTTGGGAGGGTCGTGATCGGTTGCTCGATCTGAGTTGGGGCAAGGTCGGGCCCCTTCTTCCGGAGTGTGCCGGGGGAAGGGGCCCGATTTTTCGTCGGCGAGCCTGTGCTGAAGGGGCGTGATTTCTTAGGGGAGGGGTAGTTGTTGACTGCTCGCTGTTGACCGGTTCACCCCCACGCGTGTGGGGAAACCTTCCGGGAGGGCGAGGACGAGGCGGTCGCGCGCGGTTCACCCCCACGCGTGTGGGGAAACCTGGACCCTCACCACGTCGTAGTACTTCCCAGGCGGTTCACCCCCACGCGTGTGGGGAAACCCACTTCGACGACACACCGACGGAGGAGTACATCGGTTCACCCCCACGCGTGTGGGGAAACCGTCCAGCGGCACCCGCGCACGGTGCTTGATGTACGGTTCACCCCCACGCGTGTGGGGAAACCCAACGTCACCCGCGTCGTGCGGTCCGAGGAGGACGGTTCACCCCCACGCGTGTGGGGAAACCGTCCCCATCCCTCCTAGCTTTCGCAGCCGCTTGCGGTTCACCCCCACGCGTGTGGGGAAACCGCCATCCACGCCGAGATAACCGGGGTGCAGAGCGGTTCACCCCCACGCGTGTGGGGAAACCGTGCCTTGGCGAAATGCGGCCCCAGTCGCTTGGGGTTCACCCCCACGCGTGTGGGGAAACCTCATGCCCGGGGATGATGAACGAGCGCCCGTCCGGTTCACCCCCACGCGTGTGGGGAAACCGGTATTGGAGTCGGCGCAGTCATCGCCTTCCTC
>CAZOLN010000147.1:0-6126 GCA_964580565.1 uncultured Anaerolineales bacterium | reverse complement strand
CTCACCTGCGTTATAATACCGTCCGCCAATGGAGGAGCGACTGCAGAAGATCCTGGCCCGCGCCGGGTTCGGCTCCCGCCGGGCGTGTGAGGAACTGATCCGCCAGGGGCGGGTCGCCGTCAACGGGGAGGTGGCCCAACTGGGCCAGAAGGCCGATCCCGAACGGGATCGCATCACGGTGGACGGCGAGCCGATCCGGCTGAAGCGGGAGTATACCTACATCGCCCTCCACAAGCCCCGCGGGGTCCTCTCCGACGAGGGAGACGGCACGGGGCGGCTGCCCACGGTGCGGGACCTGGTGGACCTGCCCGGTCACCTCTTCCCGGTGGGGCGGCTCGACCTGCGGAGCGAGGGGCTGATCCTGCTCACCGACGACGGGGACCTGGCCTTTCGGCTGACGCACCCGCGCTTCGGTCACGAGAAAGAGTACCACGTCCTTGTGGAGGGACGGCCCAGCGAGGAGACGCTGAGGAAGTGGCGGCGGGGGGTCTTCCTCGACGGTCGGCGGACTGCCCGGGCGGATGTGGAGGTGTTGCGGCGGGAGGAGGGGCGGACGTGGCTCCGCGTCGTGTTGCGGGAGGGGCGGAAGCGACAGATCCGGCGGGTGGCGGCGATGTTGGGCCATCCGGTGCACCGGCTGATCCGCGTCCGCGTCGGGCCGGTGTGGCTGGGGAACCTGCCTCCCGGTCGGTGGCGAAGGTTGACGCCCGCTGAGGTACAGGCGCTGAAGGGGGGAAAGTCAACGAGGAAGAGACGGACTTAGAAAGAAGCGGGCGCGCGGTGCAGGGGAGTGAGAAAGCAGAGGAGCAAGAGGGGCGTAGGAAAGAGAGATCACGAAACACGGAGAGCGGCGTGAAACCTTCCACCATCACCATCGACGGCCCGGCCGCGTCGGGCAAGAGCACGGTCGGTGAGCGACTGGCCCGGTGGTTGGGGTATCTCTATTTCGACACCGGCGTGATGTACCGCGCCGTGACCTGGGTGGCCCTGAAGCGGGGGGTCCCAATTGAGAACGAGGAGGCGGTCACCGCGCTGGCTCGCAGCCTTCACATCGACGTTGTGCCGCCCACGGTAGACGACGGCCGCCAGTACACTGTCCTAGCCGACGGTGAGGACGTGACCTGGGCCATCCGCACGCCGGAGGTGGATGCCAACGTCTCGGTGGTCTCCGCCTATCCCGGCGTCCGCGAGGAGTTGGTCCGTCAGCAACGGCGAATCGCCGCCGGGGGGCGGATTGTGATGGTCGGACGGGACATCGGCACCGTGGTCCTGCCGGACGCCGACTTGAAGATCTACCTGGACGCGACGGTGGAGGAGCGGGCACACCGCCGCTGGAAGGAGCGACGGGAGCGCGGCGAGCGGGTGGACTATGAGGAGGTCCTGCAGAGGATGCGCCGTCGGGATCAGATCGACAGCACTCGGGAGGTCTCCCCCCTGCGGGTGCCTCCCGGCGCGGCGGTGATCGACACCACCCGGATGAGCGTCGCCGAGGTGTTGGAGCGGGTGGAGCGGCTGATCGACGAGTGTGATCCCCCCGAGGCTCCTCCTCAACGCGCCCGTCGGGACGAGGGCGGATGAGCGGCCCCCCATCCTCCCCGATCCGCGACGAACAGGTCCAGGTTGCCCAGGCGGCTGGCATCATCGCCCTGGGCAACGTGGCTAGCCGGGTCGTCGGCCTGGCCCGGGAGATGGTCAAGTCGGGCCTCTTTGGCGCCACCGGCTACGTCAGCGCGCTGGAGGTGGCGGTCCGCGTGCCGACCATCCTGTACGACCTTTTGGTCGGCGGGATGATCAACTCCGCTCTGATCCCCGTGTTCTCCGACTACGCCCTACCTGCGCGACGGGAGGAGTTGTGGCACCTGCTCAGCGTCCTTCTGAGCACCCTCTCCCTCGCCCTGGGGTTGCTGGTTCTCTTGGGTGAACTCCTGGCCCCGCAAATCGTGTGGCTGCTGGCGGGGGGGCTGGCCCCCGCCTACCGCGCCGTCGCCGTCGACCTGCTGCGGGTGACCCTGCCGGCGGTGATCCTCCTCAACGCCGCTGGGGTCCTGGCCGGTGCCCTCTACGCGCTGAAGCGGTTTACCTTCCCCGCCTTCACGGCCTCCGTTTTCAACGGCGCCGTCGTCGCCGTTGCCCTCCTCCTCGGCCGCCAGTGGGGGGTGCACAGCATGGCTGTGGGGCTTGTGCTCGGGGCCGCCCTCCAGGTGGGGCTGCAGTTACCCGGCCTGCGGGATGCGCGCCTCCGTGTGGTTTTCGACCTCCGCCACCCGGCGCTTGCGCGGATCGGCCGCCTCTACCTCCCGATCCTCCTCGGGCTGGTGGTGGACATCCTGGCCGTGCTGCTCAGTTACAACCTCGCCTCCCACACCGGCGATTCTTCCATCTCGTGGATGCAGTACGCGGCCACTTTGATCCAGTTCCCTCTCGGCCTGGTGGTCACAGCCGTCTCCATCGCCATCCTGCCCACCCTTTCCCGGCAGGCCAGCGGCGATGACCTGGGCCCCTTTCGGACCACGCTGGCTCAGGGTCTGCGGCTGGTCTTGAGTCTGGTGATCCCGGCTACCCTCGGTCTCTACGTCCTGGCCGAGCCTCTCGTCGCCTTGATCTTCGAGCACGGGGATTTCACCCCGGCCGACACGTTGGCGACGGCGGAGGCGCTGCGGTGCGCGCTGCTGGGATTGGTGGCTGCGGCCGTCGATCAGCCCCTTATCTTCGCTTTCTACGCCCGCAAGGACACCCTGACCCCCGCCCTGGTCGGCGTCGGCACGACGGTCCTCTACGCCCTGCTGGCCCTGGGCCTGCGGTGGATGGGCGTGTTGACCCTGCCGCTGTTGGTGTTCGTCAACTCGGTCAAACTGGCCGTCCACGCCGTCACGATGCTTGTGCTCGGCTGGAGGCGGTTGGGGGGGATGGAGGGGCAGAGGATGGGGACGATGTTGTTGAAAGCTGTCCTCGCATCGACGGGGATGGCCGTGGGGGTCTGGGGGGTGCGGCGGGCGCTGGACGCCGTGGTGCCGCCGGGTCTGCTCGGCGAGGCGGTGGTCGTCGGTGGGGCCAGCGGCATAGGAGCGGCTCTCTACGGGGGCCTGGCTGCGCTGCTGCAGATCCAGGAGATTCGACTCCTGAGGACCGCCGTCGGGCGGGGCCTAAATCGCTTGACGGGCCGGGGGGTGTAAGTTATACTTGGCTCGGAACTTCTCAGGTAGGCAGGAGAACGGAGAGATGGACACCAACGCAGAGAACAACGAACAAGAGATTCGCGAACCCCGGGTCGTTTACGGAACGGTCATCCGGGAGGAGAAGGGAGAGCCGCCGGCCGAACGGCTCCTGATCCAATTCCCCCCATATTTCGACCGCTTCCTCGAGGAGCGGGATCGGCGTCTCTCCAGCGAGTTGGGCCGGCTCGAGGCAGCCATCCGCCAGAACACGGAGCGGATCGACTGGCTTGCCGAGGAGATGGATCGCCGCATCTCCGAGTTGGCAGAGGCGGTGGACCGTCGCATCACTGTGTTGGCGGAGGAGATGGACCGACGCTTCTCCGAGTTGGCGGAGGAGATGGATCGACGGTTTGCTAACGTGGACCGCCGTTTCTCCGAGTTGGTGGAGGAGATGGACCGACGGTTTGCTGACGTGGATCGCCGCTTTGAGGAGGTGGACCGACGGTTTGCTGAGGCGAAAGGTGAGAGGGATGTGCTGAGGGCGGAGATCCAGGCTCTGCGGCAGGAGATGCGAACGCAGTTCCGCTGGTCCATCGGGCTTCTCCTGCCCATCGTCGGGGGGATTGTGCTGATCATCGTCCGGGTGTTCTTCGGAGGAGGATGATAAAGAACCGCTCGAAGGGACCCGGGGGAGGCCGGGCGGACCAGCCGGTCCCGCCCGAGAGGTACGACCAGGCGTACTTCCTCTCCGTGTGCGAGGGATACGAGGAGTTCGTCGCCAGCGAGGGGCGCGAACTCTCTCGTCGTCTAAAGGCCGCCTTCGCGGTGGCGGGCATCGAGCCGGGGATGCGGGTGCTGGACGTGGGGTGTGGTCGGGGGGAGATCCTCCGCCACTGCACCCGCCTCGGGGCGGAGGCCCACGGCATCGACTATGCCCCTGCCGCCGTCGCGATGTCCCGCCAGGCCCTCGCCGACGGGGAGGCGGCTGGCGTCTACCAGGCCGACGCCAAGTGGCTCCCCTTCGCCGATGGGGTCTTCGACCGGGTGCTCCTCTTCGACATCGTCGAGCACCTCCATCCCTGGGAGCTCGACCAGGCGCTGCGGGAGGTCCGGCGGGTGCTCCGGCCCGGCGGACGCGTGGTGATCCACACCGCCCCCAACGTGTGGTACGACCGGTACGCCTATCCTATCGTCCGGTTCGTGCGCATCCTGATGGGGCAGGGGGACCGCTATCCCAAGGACCCTCGGACCATCATCCCCGCCAACGTGGACGTCCACGTTAACGAGCAGAGCGCGTTGAGCCTCTGGCGGCTCCTCCGCCGCCACGGCTTCCGGGCCCGCGTCTGGTTGGACACCCCTCCGCAGAACCGCCGGGAGAACTGGCTCTTCCGCGTCGCCCGGCACGTCCTCTTCAACTGGCCCCCCTTCCGCTGGTTCTTCGAGCGGGAGGTGTTCGCCGTGGCGGAGAGAAGAGCGTGATGCGTGGGTTACGGGCGGAGGGTGTTGCGGGACCAGTAGGCGGTGATGACGTCCATCAAATCGGACAGAACCTCCGTGGTGTTGTCGGGGTCGGGGCCGAAGCGGAAGTTGAAGGCATTCACTTCCTCTCTACAGGGTTCCCACGAGGTCTCCCAGAGCCACAGGGCGTAGTTTAACCCCCGTTCCTCGAAGCGGTCCATCTTCTATATCTCGGCGACCTCCTGATAGGCCTCCAGGGTGGCGCGGGCGGTCCGTTCCCAGGAGAAGCGGGCGGCCTGAGCCAGGGCGCGGCGACGGAGTTCGGCGTGGAAGGTGGGGTCTTCGGCCAGTTGGATCACCGCCCCGGCCATCCCCTCCGCGTCGTCGGGGTCGACCAGCACCCCCGCATCGCCGACGACCTCGGGGAGAGAGGCGGCGTCGCTGCCCACCACCGGCGTCCCGCAGGCCATCGCCTCCAGAGGGGGCAGCCCGAATCCCTCGTAGCGAGAGGGGAAGAGGAAAGCGACCGCGCCCCGGTAGAGGGCGGGCTTGTCCTCCTCCGCCACCCAGCCGATGAAACGGACCCATTCCGGTCGGAGATCCAGCGACCGGGCCTGGCGGCGGGGGTCGGGTGCGAAGGGGGTGTCCCGCTCCGGCAGCCGCCCCGCCACGACCAGGGGGCACTCCTCCCCGATGACCGGCCCGGCCCAGCGGTAGGCCGCCAGGGCCGTGGCGACGTTCTTGCGGACGTCGAACCCGCCCAGGTAGAGGACGTACCGCTCTGGAAGGCCGTACCGGGCGCGGACCGCCGCGTCGTCCGGCGCAGGATCGGGCCGGAAGCGGGGATCGGCTGCCAGGTAGATGACCCGCACCCGCTCGGGGGGAAGGTCCAGGTGGGCCAGGATGTCCCGCCGGGAGGCCTCCGAGTCGGTGAGGACCAGGGCGGCGCTGCGGGCGGCCGTGGCGACCAGGGCGGTGTAGGCCCGCACCAGGGGCCCACCCCGGTACTCCCGCAGGACCAGCGGGATGATGTCGTGGATGGTGACGACGGTGGGAACGGAGGGAGCCAGCGGGGGGGCCCAGTAGGGGACGTGGGCCACGTCTGCCCCCAGGCGGCGGCAGGCGCGGGGGAAGGCGATCTGCTCGAAGTACAGTTTGGTTAGGTTGGAGGTTTCAGGTTTCAGGTTCTCTTCAATCGGAAACTTTGAAGCCTGGGGCCTGAAACCCCTTCCCGGCGCGACCAGAGTCACGTCGAGGCCGGGCTCCAGGCCGACCAAGTGCTCCACCAGTCGGCGGGTGTACTGCCCGCTGCCGGTCTCCGGGCGTGACCAGAACCAGGCGTTTAAGAGGACGCGCATCAGCCGAAATCACTGGAGTCACTGAAGGCACTGAAAGCACTGAGGTCACTGAGGGAGCGGACCATCAGTGGCTTCCGTGCTCTCAGTGCTCTCAGTGTTTTCAGTGTTCTCAGTGCTCATAGCCGTGCGGGTGGGTCCGGTGCCACTCCCAGGCG
>CAZOLN010000146.1:0-6439 GCA_964580565.1 uncultured Anaerolineales bacterium | reverse complement strand
GGTGCAGGTGCGACGCACCTTCGAGGTGCGTCGCACCTGTTGCACCCAGGCGCTATGGGCGAGCCGCCGCCTGCGCCGACTGGCTGGCGGCCTCGGGTGAGAGGGGAGAGGGCGGCCGTCGGGCGTACTCCGGTCGGATCTCGACCCGGCGCAGCGTGTTGGCGTTGGTGACCACGGTGACCGACGAGGTGGCCATCGCGATCTCCGCCAGCACCGGATGCATCCAGCCGACGATCGCCAGGGGGATCATCACCACGTTGTAGAAGAAGGCCCAGAAGAGGTTCTGCTTGATCTTGCGGAAGGTAGCCCGGCTCAGGTTGATCGCCTCCACCACGCCGGTCAGTTCCCCGCGTACCAGGGTCACGTCGCTGGCCTCGATGGCGATGTCGGTGCCGGTGCCGATGGCGATCCCCACGTTGGCCTGGGTCAGTGCCGGGGCGTCGTTGATGCCGTCCCCCACGAAGGCGACCAGGCCGAACCGGGCCTGCAACTTCTCCACCTCGGCCACCTTGCCGTCGGGAAGGACCTCGGCCAGCACGTGGTCGATCCCCACCCGGCGGGCGATGGCCTCAGCGGTGCGCCGGTTGTCGCCGGTGATCATCGCCGTCTCCAGCCCCATCCGGTGCAGTTCCCGGATGGCGGCCACGGAATCCTCCTTCAGTGTATCCGCCACGGCGATGGCGCCGATCAGTTCCCCATCCACCGCCACCAGCATCGCCGTCTTCGCCTCCTCCTCCAGCCGGCGCATCGTCTCTTCCAGCGGCGTGGGGTCGATGTCGTGCTCCTCCATCAGCCGCCGGGAACCGACCAGCACCCGATGTCCGTCGATCGTCGCCACCACCCCCCTACCCCGCAGGGCCTGGAAGGCCTGGGGTTCCGCCAGGTCCAACCCCTCCGCCTCCGCCCGCTCGACGATGGCCCGGCCCAAGGGGTGCTCGGAGCCTCGTTCTGCGGACGCGGCCCAGTAGAGAAGGGTTGCAGGTTTCAGGGTTTCAGGTTGCAGGTTGGCCGACCGACCTGAAACCTGAAACCTGGAACCCAAAACCACAACATCCGTAACCTCCGGCTTCCCCTTCGTGATCGTCCCCGTCTTATCGAAGATGATCACCCGCACGTCCTTCAGGGTCTGGATCGCCTCGCCGGAGCGGATGAGGACGCCGTGCTCGGCGCCCATGCCGCTACCGACCATCAACGCGGTGGGGGTGGCCAGGCCCAACGCGCACGGGCAGGCGATGACCAGCACGGCGACCATCGATACGATGGCCAGGGTGACGACGCTCAGATCGGGGTTGACCCAGGGGAGGAAGGAGCCCGCCTGGACCAGGACGCGCATCGTGTCGGGGAAGATCAGCCAGGCCAGCAGGGTCAGCACGGCGATGGAGATCACCACCGGCACGAAGACCCCCGTCACCCGGTCGGCGAACTCCTGGATAGGCACCTTGGAGCCCTGGGCCTCCTCCACCAGTTTGATCACCTGGGCCAGGAAGGTATCTCGACCCACGCGGGTGGCCCGCACCTTGAGCAGCCCCTCCTGGTTGACCGTGGCCCCGATCACCTCGTCGCCCGGCCGTTTGTTGACCGGCATCGACTCGCCGGTCGCCATCGACTCATCCACCGCGCTCTCCCCCTCGACGACGACGCCGTCGGTGGGGATCTTCTCCCCGGGGCGGACGATCATCAGGTCCCCTACCTGGACCTCCTCGATGGGCACCTCCACCTCTTGCCCATCCCGCACCACGCGGGCGGTCTTGGCCCCCAGTTCCAGCAGTTTCCGGATCGCCTGGGACGCCCGGCCCTTGGCCGTCTCCTCGACGTACCGGCCGGTGAGGTGGAAGGCCATGATCATCGCCGAGACGCCGGCGTAGTTGGCGACCGGGAAGAAGAAGGAGGCCGGCCCGGTGAGGAGCGACACCCCCGTGCCCAGCGCGATGAGGGTGTCCATATTGGCGTAGCCGTGCAGCACCGCCGTCAGGCCGCTGCGGTAGGTACGACGGCCCACCCAGAAGAGGACCGGTAAGGAGAGCACGATCATCCCCAGATCGAAGACGGTCGCGTTGGGCCACACGACCCCGAAGACCATCTCCACCAGCATCCAGAGGATGATCGGGCCGGTGAAAAGCCAGGCGACCCGCATCCGGAAACGGGCCTGGCGCATCTTCCGCTCCGCCTCATCCTCCTCCTCCTCGACCGCGCCCTCCTCGGGCGCCTCCAGCACCTCGTACCCCGCCTCGGCCACCGCTCGCTTGAAGTCCTCCAGCCCGGCCACGCCGGGGACAAAAGTGACGGTGGCCTTCTCGGTGGCCAGGTTGACGTTGGCCTCTATCACCCCTGGTACTTTATTTAGGGCCTTCTCTACGTGGGCGACGCAGGAGGCGCAGGTCATCCCGCCGATGGGCAGGGTGACCGTCTCCGTGGGCACCTCGTAGCCGGTCTCCTTCACCGCCTCCACCAGGTCGCCCACCGTCGCCGCGTCGAGGCGAAACGCCACGACGGCCTTCTCGGTCGCCAGGTTGACGTGGACCTCCTCGACGCCTTCCACTTTCCCCAGGGCCTTCTCCACGTGCGCCACGCAGGAAGCGCAGGTCATCCCACGCACCGGCAGCGCGATCTTCTGTTCGGACATCTCTACCTCCCTACCCAATCCACAGCGCTATCGCTGGATCAGTTCGTAGCCCGCTGCCTCCCAGGCCCGCATCCCTCCGTCCACTTCGAGGACGTCGGTGTAGCCCAGGGAGACCAGCGTCTTCGCCGCCGAGGTGCTCATCGCACCGCTGCGGCAGTAAAGGACGATGGTCGCGTCTTTGTCCGGCAACTCGTCCAGGTAGTCGGCGATCTCGTTGTAGGGGATGAACAGGTCGGTCTGGGGGATCTCCCCCGCGTAGGGGATGTGGACGTTGACCAGGACGAAGTCCTTCTCCTCCAGCATTGCGGCCAGTTGCTGGACGGTGATGTCGGTGTAGCCGTCTGCGTTCTTCGTCGGCATCTCCCCCTCCGACGGTGGGGCGGCGGGGGCCTGGGCACAGGCTGCCAGAACTAGGGCCAGCGCGGCCAACGCCGCCACCAGCCAGGGTGTCCATCGCGTATTCATATTTGTCTCCTTAACACATCGCACATATCACCGCCGAGACGCAGAGGGCGCAGAGAGGACCGGATGGCCCTCGTGGCTCCGCGGTGGAATCTGTCGCGCGATCTCTGAGTGAATGTCCCATCGTATCCCATTATACGAAAAGCGACGCTACCTCACCAGGGGTGTCTGGCTCGACGGCAGCCCCGCCATTTGGCGGGGTCCGCCCCTGGCCCGAGAAACAAAACGGGGGCAGGTCGTCCTCCTGCCCCCGTTGCACCCCGTCGGCTGATGCCGGGCGCTAGATGTAGTTCAACTCCTTCGCCGCCCGGGTCAACTCATCCCGGAACTTGGGATGAGCGATGCGGATCAGGGCCTTGGCCCGCTCGCGGATGGTCTTGCCGTACAGTTCCGCCACCCCATACTCGGTGACCACGTAGTGGACGTGGTACCGGGTGGTCACGACCCCCGCGCCCGGCTTGAGCATGGGCACGATGCGGCTGACCTCGCCGTTCTTGGCCGTGCTGGGCAGGGCGATGATGGGCACGCCCCCTTCCGAACGGGCAGCCCCGTAGATGAAGTCCAACTGCCCACCCACGCCGCTGTACAGTTTCGGCCCGATGGAGTCGGCGCAGACCTGCCCCGTCAGGTCCACCTCGATGGCCGAGTTGATCGCCACCTGGCGGTAGTTCTGGGCGATGACGAAGGGATCGTTGACGTACTCGGTCCGGTGCAACTCGATGATCGGGTTGTTGTGGGCCCACTCATACAGCCGCTTCGTCCCCAGCATAAACCCGGCGGTGATCTTGCCCGGGTGGAGCGTCTTGCGGGCGTTGGTCACCACCCCCGCCTCCACCAGGTCGATCACGCTATCCGAGAACAACTCGGTGTGGATGCCCAGGTCCTTCTTGTGGTAGAGGAACTGGAGCACCGCGTCGGGGATGGCGCCGATGCCCATCTGCATCGTCGCGCCGTCCGGGATCAGGTCGGCGATGTACTCAGCGATCTTCTTGTGCAGTTCGGTGGGCCCGCCCTCGGTCATAGGCAACTCGAACAGCGGGTAGTCGACCGGCACGATGTAATCCAGTCGGCTGATGTGGATGAAACTGTCCCCGAGGCATCGAGGCATGTTCGGGTTGATCTCAGCGATGATGACCCGCGCCGCCTCGGCCGGGGTCTTGGTCAACCCGGTCTCGATGCCGAAGGAGCAAAAGCCGTGCTCGTCGGGCGGGGAGAGATGGACAAAAGCCACATCCACCGGCAGGATGCCCTTCTTGAAGAGGAGCGTGAACTCGGAGAGGAGGACGGGGGTGAAATCGGCCCGCCCCTCCCAGACCGCCTTACGGACGTTGGGACCGATGAAGAGGGCGTTGGCCCGGAGGTGCCCCTCCATCTCCGGAGCCACGTACTCGGTGACCCCCAGGGTCAGGGCGTGGCATATCTCCACGTTCTCCAACTCGTGCGCCCGGTCCACCAGGGCCTTGAGGAGCACCTTGGGCACGCTGCAGTTGCCGGTCAAGAAGATCCGATCGCCGGATTTGATCGCTTTGACCGCCTCCTCGGCGGTAGTCACCTTGCTCTCGTAGATTTTCGACCAACTGTACGCCATGCTCTTACTCCTGGGTTGTGGCTTTGTAGGCCGCGGCCAGCGCCTCGTGCGTGATCTCCCCATCCCGCGTGTTGATCCCCCGCGCCAGACCGGGCATCTCCTTGGCCGCCTGTTCTAACCCTACCTCGGCGATACGCTGAATGTAGGGCCAGGCCGCGTTGTTGAAGGCGTGGGTAGAGGTCCGCGGCAGGACCCCCGGCGCGTTGGGCACGCAGAAGTGCACCACCCCCTCCTCGATGAAGACCGGGTCCCGCAGGGTGGTCGGGCGGCTGGTCTCCACGCACCCCCCTTGGTCGATGCTGAAGTCGAGGATGACCGCACCCCGCTTCATCGACCGCACCATCTCGCGGGTGACGATGATGGGAGCGCGGGCCCCCGGCACCAGCACCGCACCAACGAGGACCTCGACGAAACGGGCCACGCGGGCGATGTTGAACGGGTAGGCCACCATCGTCGTCACGCGGCCCTCGAACATCTCGTCGATGCGGCGCAACTTCTCCAGGCTGCGGTCCAGGACGTAGACGGAGGCCCCCAGCCCGAGGAAAGCGCGCGCCGCGTTGGTCCCCAGGACGCCCGCTCCCAAGATCGCCACCCGGGCCGCCGGGATGCCTGGCACGCCGCTCAGGAGCACCCCTCGGCCGCCCCAGTTGCTCTGAAGGTAGGTGGCCGCCAACTGAGGCGCCATCCGTCCCGCCACCTCGCTCATCGTCTCCAGCACCGGCAGGGTGCCGTCGTCCTCCTGGATCGTCTCGTAGGCGACGGCGGTGACCTTCTTTTCCAGAAGGGTCCGGACCGTCTCCTTCCGCGCGGCGGCCAGATGGAGGAAGCCACAGAGGATCTGCCCTTCGTGCATCCACTCCAGTTCCTCGCGGGTGGGCCGCACCGCCTTCAGGACCATGTCGGCACGGCGGTAGACCTCCTCGGTGGAGTACACGATCTGCCCCCCGGCCCGCTCGTAGTCGTAGTCGGTGAAGCCCGCCGCCTCACCGGCTCCCTGCTCCACGTAACAGATATGCCCGGCGTGGGTCAGCAGACGCACCCCGTAGGGGGTCAGCCCCACCCGCATCTCCAGATCCCGTCGTTCCTTTGGAATACCGATGTTCATCTTAGAGTCACCTCTTTCTCAACCGGATTTCCTTCTCCATGCAGAGACCCAGAGGGCATAGAGTCCTCTTATCCCTCTGTGGTCCTTACTCCCTCTCCGGCGGCTGGGGGCGGACCAGGAGCACGGGGCAGGGTGCACCGCGCAACACCCGGTCCGCCACGCTCCCGTAGACCCACCGGCTGAAGCCAGAGAGGCCGTGGGTGCTCATCAGGATCAGGTCGATCCCTTTCTCCTCCACGTACCGGAGGATCTCCTCCGCCGGGTTCCCCTCCCGGACCTCGTACCGCACCGTCGCTCCCCACTCGCGGACCCGTGCGGCGACGGTCTGGAGGTAGGCTCGCAACTCCACCTGGGCCCGCGCCAGCGCCGTCGCGGAGAGTTGCAGCCCAGGCGGATAGGTCGTCAGCAGCGCGACCGTCCGGTCCCCCAGCCCCGTCGTCAGGACGGAGAGGAGGTGGGCCTGCGTCTGGCCGGGCCGGACGAGAACACGCAGGTGCGGCAACACACACTCCGCGAGTTCCGACCCATCCAGGGGCACCAGGATGCTCCGGTGCGCAACCCGGTCGGGATCGTCTGGGCGAGCCATCACCCTCCCAGATTGGAACGTCTGGCTACCTGACAGTTTGCCAGCCTCCCGCAGGTTAATGCACGGCTCGACGGC